>CAZKND010000023.1:0-20379 GCA_964554215.1 Hadarchaeota archaeon (SeqCode)
TCCCAACGGAAACAAAAGCACTAAACCCAAACTGTCTAGAAACAGCCCAATCCAATGTTGATGAAGCTAAAGCTCCGCTCTGAGATAGAAAAGCTAATTCACCTTCATCCGGCATCTGGTCTGTAAATGAAGCGTTTATATTTTCCGAGGGATTGATATATCCCAAACAATTAGGTCCAAGAATTCGCATATCGTACTCTTTCCAAACATTTTTCACTTTCTGTTCCAACTTTTGACCTTCCTCACCCACCTCACTAAAACCGGCTGAAATTATTATTAGAGAGGGTATGCTTGAATCACCACACTGTTCAACGACATCTGGAACTAATGGAGCTGGAACTGCCAAGATACCCAAATCAACTGGATCTGATATTTCTTTAATACTAGAATAAGACTTAAGATTCAATATTTCTTCTTGGTTAGGGTTAACAACAAAAGTTTTTCCGTCATCTCTCCCTTTGAGATTCTTCGTCAGACTTAAACCGACTGAACCCTCCTTCTCACTTGCTCCAATGATAGCTATATTTTCGGGCTTGAACAGTTTGTCTAATTTTCTTATAGCCATCTTTTCTCCTCAATTAGTTGACGTTTAACATATTGTTATATGTTATTAATAACCTTATCCAGAATTCTACCTTTTTCACTTCTTTTCAAATGCTGAGAATTATTAATACTTCTAAATACCTCACAAAGTCCAATACTCTCCAAGTATTTCTTTGACTTGTTTGAAATAAGAACCTTGTATCCTATTTTTCGGTAAATCTATTCTTTTAGAACTTACAAGTGATTTTATAATTTTAGTGACTGAAATCGAAGAAGCTTCTACCTCATAACCTCCTTCTAGAACAAAAGAGATTCTACCATCACAAATTTCCTCAGCTTTACGTATAAGAAAATCACCCATCACCTGATAACCATTAGATGATAATTCCAGACGAGTTAAAGGGTCTCGAAAGTCCGCATCAAAACCTGCAGAAACTAAAATCATATCAGGATTGTACTGTTCTACAACCGGTTCAAAAAATTGCTTGAGACCAGCATAATACTTTTTATTTCCGGCTCCTGGAGAGAAAGGAACATTGAATGTAAATCCTTCTCCATTACCACTACCTACTTCTCCAGGAAAACCTGATTCAGGAAATAATGTTTCCCCAGACTGATGAAATGACATGAATAAAACTTCGTCATCTTCATAAAATATATCCTGAGTACCGTTTCCATGATGAGCGTCAAAATCAAATATCATAATCCTATCTACCTCATTCTCTTCTAACAGTTTCCTCGCGGCTATTGCTATATTATTGAAATAACAAAATCCTCCTCCCTCCGATTTCTTAGCATGATGCCCTGGAGGTCTATTGAGACTGAATCCGTTAGAGAAATCACTTCCCGCAACACTCTGAGTCAATTTGATAACTCCACCAGCTGACAATAATGAAAGGTCAAATGTGTCATGACAAACCGGAGTATCAAGATCTAATCTTTCACCCTTCTCACTCAAATCTTCAATTTTATCCACGTAATCGGAATCATGAACCCTTTTGATATCGGACCTCGAGGCTTTTTCGGGAGGTAAAAAATTTAATTCATTTTCTAACTCCGGGTCTTCTCTAATTGAACTGATAATCTTCCTCAATCTTTCAGGTTTTTCCGGATGTTTTGGACCCAATTCGTGCTCCAGATACTTTTTTGAATAAACTATTGCAGAATTACTCATATATCTAACAATTCTCCATATATAATTAAAAATGGACTCATGTACATGTAAAAAATGATTTAGCTAAGCATAACCCTTTTTCTCCTTTACATTTTGATAATTCAAAAAGATATCGGGCGCTGGATAAAAAAGAGTGGATGTTCTATAAACTAACTATGCCCACTTATTCAAACTCAAGATTAAATAAATTCGATGAATGTCCTCGAGCCTATAAATTCAAATATATTCAGGAGATAGAAGTAGAGAAAGTTAGAAACATATATGCTTTTCTAGGAAATAGAGTCCACGAAACACTTGAAAATCTACATAAAAATCTAAAAGATGGGAACTTCTGTTCTCTCGAAGACCTTTTCGAATTCTATGAAAATATTTGGGAAGAAGAATGGTCCAATGATATAGAAATCTACGGGAAAAGATCTCCAAAAAGATTCAGAGATGTAGGAAAGAGATGCATAGAGAATTATTATGAAAAACATAAACCGTTCAATGATGAAACGGTCGACACGGAATTAATCATCCACCCAAAAGTGAAAGTAGATGATCATGAATACACTTTTCTAGGATATATAGATCGGCTTGCATTAACAGATACAAATAATTATGAGATTCATGACTATAAAACTTCAAAAAATGTCCCCAGTAAAGAAGATTTAAAAAATAATAGACAACTTCCACTTTACCAACTTGGAGTACAACAAGAATATTCAAACGCTGAAGATATAGAGCTTGTATGGCATTATGTCAGATTTGGAAAAGACTTCCGTATTACCCATTCTCAAAAGAAAATTGATAAAATAAAGAGAGAAGTCGTGGAAGAAATAAAAGAAATAGAAAAAGCTAGAGAAGATGACAACTTTCCAACTAAGAGGAATCAAGGAGCAAACTGTAATTGGTGTGATTTTCAAGATATTTGCCCTGAATGGTAATAACAGTAAAAATCAAATTCCAAAAGAAAATTAGACGTGCTCGAAGTCTTATTAATCTATGAACTCTATAACTTGATAAGGGGTAACAGTATTGGAAGTTCTTTTAATTGACGATGATCCTAGCGTTCTTGAGCAGGCTAAAATTTTCTTAGAAAAGGAAGATGAAAATTTAAAAATCATAACAGCTCCCTCCGCAAAAAAAGGATTGAAATTATTACAAGAGAAAGAGTTTGATGTCGTTGTCTCAGACTATGGAATGCCCAAAACCGATGGAATAGAATTTCTAAGAAAAGTTCGAGAGGAGGAAAACTTAGAAATCCCATTTATAATGCTCACAGGCAAAGGGAAAGAAGAAATAGCAATGAAAGCCCTAAATCTAGGTGCTGATAAGTATTTACAAAAAATAAAAAGACCAAAGGAACAATACAGCATCTTAGCAAATTCCATTATAGAAGTTAAACAGCAAAAAGAAAGAGAAGAAGAACTAAGAAGGTACAAGACGATTATTGAAGAAGCTAATGATGATATACTAATAATTGACTTAGAGGGAAATATAAAATTTGTAAACAAGAAGAGTCAAAAATTCCTCGGATTCGAAAACGAGGAGCTTTTAGGTAAAAATATTTTCGATTTCACACACCCTGATGAAAAAGAAAAAATATCGGAAAGATTTGAAGAATTTTTAAACTCTGATAGTAGAGAGATGGAAGAAAAAATAGAGTCAAGATGGAGAAGAAGCGATGGCTCTTACTACTGGTTTGAGTCTAAAGGAAAGGTAATTGACAACGGAGAAAATATACTAATAATATCTAGAAATATCGAAGAAAGGAAAAAACGAGAAAGAGAATTGAAACGGAAAAAGTGGTACCTAGACAACATACCTATATTCGTCCAGGTCCTCGATGAAGATATGAATATAATCTACCGAAACGAAAACCCTCTACAAGATGATTCACTTTCAAAGGATGAAATTAAAGATTCTAATTTAATTGAATTCGTCCATCCAGACGACCAAGGTAAAGTCATCGAAATCTTCAACGAATCTCTCAAAAATCCCGAAGAGGTCTATAAAGACACATTTCGAGGGAAAACGAAGGAAGGATGGAAGTGGTTCGAGGGATCGATTATAAACTTTTTAGAAAAACCTGAAATAGAAGGACTAATCGTAACAGGACAGGATATCACCGAAAGGAAGGAAGTCGAAGAAAGAGAAGATTTTCTACACTCAATGCTTAGACACGACATCCGGAATAAAACACAGGTCATCCAAAGCTATCAATCAATGTTAAAAGACTACGATTTACCAGAAGAGGCACTAGAATACTTAGAAAATGCAAACAGAGCGGCAAAAAACAATATGAAATTAATAGAAAAGATAAGGGCCTTGAAGGACATAAAAGAGGAAGATGAAATAAAAAATGTCAATATTGGCCAAGTAATAAAGAATAGGATTAGAAGCAATATAGTTGACGATTTAAGAAAAGATATAGATATTGAAATCGAGGATATAGATTTTGAAGTCCGGGCTGGTCCTCTTATTGGACAAGTCTTCCTAAATTTAGTGGAGAATTCCGTAAAACACTGCAATTGTGAAAGAATTAAAATTTCGGGAAAGGAGGCCGATGGAAAAATAATAGTGAGCGTGGAAGACGACGGAATAGGTGTTCCTGAAGATGAAAAAGAAAAAATATTCGAAAGAGGGTATAAATCGGGAGAAACCGGAGGGACTGGACTGGGACTGTTCTTATCGAAAGAGATTACAGAATCCTATGGAGGTAAAATTGAGGTGGAAGACTCCAAACATGGAGGCGCCAGATTCAACGTGCATCTAAAGAAAAAATAATAATCAACTTTCCTGTTTACCACTTTCTAATGATTACAATTTAGTCGAGATTTCCTTGATGGCTTCTGATGCTTGGCTACTTCCAAAGCGGTCCATTAAGGGTTCACCTAATTCCGTACTTTCCCGAACTTTATCATCATAAGGAACCTCACCGAGGTTCTCTACTGCCATCCGAGCTTCGATTTTTTCCTTGCTCATCTGGGTGTCTCCACCAAATAACTTGTCAAAAAATCCCTTTTTCTCCCATTTATTCAATACGAATCCTCGTGTTCTCTTCTCCAAAATATTGCCAACTTTCTGGATATTCCCAGCTGAAGATACGGATGCTTCATCCGGAGTTAAAACCAGTAGCAGTTGATCGGAAACCTCTATCGGAGATATCGAATTCTGACTGATTCCAGGCGGAGAATCCAACAAAACATGATCATAATCTTTAGCCAGACCGGGCAAAAAATCTTCAATTTTCGAAATATCGGCCTCCAAAATTGTTCTGAGACTGTTTCCAGACGGTAAAACATGGACATAATCCGAAATTTCTCTCAAAACGGAATCTATCGAATCTTCCTCTCCCGCTAAAAATTCGGATAAATCGGGATATGGATTTTTAATACCCAAATATTGTGCTATATTACCTGATGATATATCTGCATCTACTAAAAGAACCTTTCTATCTTTTTCACCTAGAGCTAAACTCAAATTGGCAGAAATAACTGTCTTCCCCACGCCACCCTTCCCGGACACGACAGAAAATATAGTCACTTCGACACCTTCGTGCTGGTTTTAGGCCCTTGAAAAGAAAAACTTTTCCCAACTCGAGAGCTAAATGCCCATCAAAATGAAGAATGCCCAAGCTACACCCAACATTATCATGGAATACTTCAAACCCGAAGATAGTTTACCTGTTCGTAGCATTCCCGCCAATAAGCCGGAGAAAAACCCATGTATAAGTCCTGCCCGGAAAAATGATTGTTCTATAACTGAAGGTTCAATCCCACCTACATCTCCAAGAGGCATCTCCCCAACCTCCGCCCCGGACTGAGACATTTGCCCCATTAGGGGTACGATAGAAGACGTCAGACTATAGGCAATGAGGAGAAAAATTGCAAACGTCAAAAATACAATGATTACATATGTCGAAGTTATCCTAGTCCTCTCTTGTTGAAGAGACTTTTCCACAGATACATCTTTCGATAAAATTTCCAATATTTGAGTGATATCCGTCGCCACCTCTGAAGATTTACGGACTAGAGACATTATATGACTAATGACTCCTGATTTAATCCTCTGAGCAGACTTCCTAAATGCTTCAGAAACGGGACTCCCCCATTCGATATCTCTCCTTATTTTTTCTATCTCCGGTTCAAACCTCCCATACCTACTTGGAGTCAGAAAGAAAATAGCTTTTGAAGGGGATAATCCTGAACTTAAAGCATCTGAAAAAGAATTCAAAAATTCAGGAGCAAATTTAATCAAGTTCATATTCCTCCTTCTCCTAATTTCGTAAAGAATTGCAGTAGGCGACAAAGATACTAAAGTAAAGAAAGTAACTGCAGATTCTATTCTAGCTCCAAACGAAAAAAATAGGACATAAAAAACTAATATGCCAACCGGAACAGTCAACCACAAGGCCGATAAAGGCTCTCTAACAAAATTCTGAAGATCTTTCAATTTATTCTTTGAATCCTCTATTTTTTGACCAACATAATCGAACGTAGATTTCTCAGAGGTTTCACCTTCCCCTCCTATATGTTTAGACTCTCCAAACTCTGTTTTGGACTGCATATCCAAAATCACTATGAACATAGCTGTTCCGAGTGGGATAAAAATATAGATAATCACGTCGAGAAGACTCGGCAAAAAAGTACCCATCATGCCAAACAAAATAAGAATTACAATTCCAAATATAGGTCCTAAACCCAATGTAATCACATATACCTCCGATAAAATACCCAAAAATTCCAAGTTTTCTTCCTGCTTCTCCTCCATCCAATCATAATACCTCTCAGCTCTCCTAGAAAGAAATTCAGGTATATTAGCTCCTGTTTCAATCACGGAAGAGAGGGAAGTCAAAAAATCTCTAAACTCAGAAGAGGGAGTTGTATCTGCAACATCTTCAATAGCTTTCGTCGGACTGTAACCTAAAACTTTCACATTTCTAGCGATAGCTCCTGCTTCCTTTGCGATTTGACCATATTCATCTTTTTCACTCAATGATTCAAAAATATCCATCGGCTCCAAACCCCCTTTACTAAGGGCCAACATGAAAGCCGCCGCGTGAGGAAGCATATCCTCAATCTCTTTCTTTCGATTAGTAGCTTTACTTCGCGGAAAATAGAGGAAAAGACGATAAATTGAAAACCCCAAAGCTCCAGCTATGACAAGAGACAGACCGACGGCATAAAAAATTCGTAAGTTGAGAAAAAAGAAAGAAAGTACGAAACTAAGAACTGAGGAAATAACTGCTATTAAAATTGAATAGAGCAAAGCTTTAGCAACGTATCTGTGGACGGACTTTGGCTCTCGAATTTTGTACAAGCTATCCTGTAGGTCAGAATAGTCCCTTTCCCGAATTAAATTTTCAAAATAATCTAAGAATACCATTTTTTCACATTTTATTAAGAGACTTTCTCCAATGCCTTTTCAGAATCAAAATAATATTGCCGTATCAAAGAAGCAATTTCTCCATAAGAATATATTGATTTCTCAACCATCCCTCGAAGCAACTTGCTTCTCTTTTCAATTTCTTCATTCATCTCCGGAATACTCATTCCCTTCTCTTCTCTAATTTCTTTAAGTATCTGAGAATCACTCCTCTTTTTATAAGAATCATTATTTCTATCCCAAGAAAAGTTCTCAGAAATCTTTAGCTTTTTCGTATCAGAATCGAGTCCCAAAAATTCAACGACTTTACTATTTCTCCTAACCCTCTTATCTTCAAGATTCGTGATAAGTTGGAGACACATTATATCAAGCTCCGCCAACATAGGTTTTGGAAGATTGATAGGTTCACCCACCAGCCTATTTACAGCATCTTGTACAGAACCCGCGTGCATCGTCGAAAATCCAATGTGACCTGTACTAATAGCTTGAAACATAGCTAAAGCTTCTTCACCTCTAACCTCACCAACAATGATACACTCAGGTCTCTGCCTCATTGCCTTTCTCACCAACTCATGCATATCTAATTTTTCACCCTCCCCACTCTCTCTAGTCAAATTCGGAAGCCAGTTCCCTTGATAGAGCGAAAGTTCTCGTGTATCTTCAATAGAAACTATTTTAGCATCTGGAGGGATGAAAAAGGCGAAAGCATTAAGTGTAGATGTTTTCCCTGAGGCTGTACCTCCTACCACCATAATAGATTTTCCGTTTTCAATAGCCATCCAGATATTGGCAAGCATTTCCACACCATAAGTGCCATATCTTATCAAATCTACTGGCGTGAAACTTTCTCCACCAAATTTTCTAATAGTAAATGAACTTCCCTTTGTTGTCACCTCTGAACCCAATGATGCCTGCAGCCTTGATCCTCCAGGAAGAGTGGTTTCTACTACGGGATCCGCATATGAGATATGGGAACCGGACATCCCGGCAAGTCTATTCACAAAAGTGTTCAGTCTCTCTTCTTCAAACTTAATATTTGTCTTTAGATTATAGTAATCCCTATGATAGATATACAAGGGAATATCCACTCCGTCACATGAGATATCCTCTATTCTTTCGTCTCTCATCAATCCATCAATTTTTCCAAAACCAAGATTATCCTTTACAAGATAATACAAAATCCTATGAATCCTCTTGAAATCTTGTAATTCCCTATCTTGAATAATTTCACTAAATTTATCCCCCAAAACTATCTCCTTATCACCTTCAATTTTATTAAAAGGTAGTCTGCTCTTCAATTCATTCCAGATTATTTCCTTCTCAGTCCATTCTTCCTCGGACAACTGGGGTTCCAACAAATGGTATTTGTATTCCCCTGACTCTTCCATCTGAGCAATTTTAACGAGACTATAAGGTTTCTCCACCCAATACTTGTCCACCTCCTCCCCACCTTCAATGGATTCATCTTTTATCAACGGTCCATATTTTAGAGGATCGTAGGGTTCTATACCTGCTTTTTTTGAGGGTCTTGAATCTTCTTCAAGAGATAATAGCTTATTTCTTACCTCTTCAACTTTCACGTCAGATTCCATAATCTTAGAAACTTCAGATTTCCAATCATCCTTTTCCTCTTTCTTTTTCTTGAGCTCCTTTATTTTGTCATCTTTTTCCGATATAGATTCTATTTCGGATTTTATCTCATCTTCATCGCTCAAAATGGTCTCCCCCCTATAATCTTAATGATAACATTCCTTAAATTCGTCGATTCTACAGATGAAACTCCTAAATATCTAGTGAAGTAGTCCTTCTGGCCTCAAGACCTGAATTAGTCACTTCAAATTCAAAAGTCGAATCGAGCAAATCTCCAGAAGTGACACCAGAAAACTTTTCGCAAATAATTTCCCTAGTCCTACTCCCACCAGAAGACTTAGATGAAAATTTAAAAACTCCATCCGCTAGAGAGAAAATAGAGTTTTCCACACTTTCCGGAAATATGCCCTCTGTAAGCCGAACAAATATTAATGAATTCCAATCTTTCCTATTACGACTTCTGACCGTCTTCAAGGAATCCAATAATCTCTTTTCAGATCCGCTGCCAAATCCTCTAATCAAATCATCTAATGAATCTAAAACGATTAAACTATTCTGACCATTTTCCTCCAAATAATCTACAATTGATCTGACCACTTCTATTCCCTCCTTCCCCTCTTCCGAGGAAGATTCCGATAAGGAGTCCAAGGAAGAGAGTGAAGAAGAATACTGATCCGACATTAAATCTTTAAACTGCACTACCTCTTTGAAAGCATCTATCAAGTCATCAGAATAAGCTACATTAATGTCCCTTAAAATATCGTTCTTAGTCTTTGAAAGAAGGATATATATGATATTTTCTGGAAGAAAAGTATTTTCTTCTTGAGAATCACTTATTATACCTTCTTTTTTAGCTGCATTCATAAAACAAGCAGTATGGAAAAAGGAATCCACACCTGATCCACTCGCCCCAGATAAAATAACTAATGAACCTGATGGAAGTCCACCCGAAACCGCTAAGTCTATGGACCTTACTCCAGTGGGTATTTTTGCATCCCCCTTCTCAAATGCTTTCTTTCTATCAGTCATTCATTTAACACCTTTAATAACCATTTTATTTAATTCCACACCTAGATACTCTTACTTACGGAAAATAAGATTTAGTAACAAGTAATAGGATTTTTAATCTTCTAAACTCATAATAATAACTGTGTCTAGATGTCTCAAGTAATGATAGTAGATGATGAAAAAGATATTCGAAGATTGGTAGAAATAACCCTCGATAAAGAGGGAATTGAAGTTTTGAAGGCGGAGAATGGGGAAAAAGCCTTAGAGATCCTAGATGACGAAAGTCCAGACCTTATACTGCTAGATATAAATATGCCGGGATTAGATGGGTGGGAAACGCTAAGAGAAATGGAGAAAAAAGGATTTACAAGAGATTCACCGGTAATAATGTTCACTATAGAAGATTTAACCTTCGTCAAAATGTTAAGAGAAGACGTAGAGGGACTAGTCGGATATATAGAAAAGCCTTTCGAAAGAGAGGAACTGACCAATCTGGTCGAAGAATATGTGAATAAAACCAAGGAAATCAAAGATGTTAGGCAAAAGATTGAGGAGAGTCCAAACGGCGACGAAAGTCTAGGTGAAGCTTACGAAGCTTGGTCAAGATCAATACTAATTCACAAAAGGTTCTTAGAAAAATTGGAAACGATGGAAAAAGAATCGGACAACGAAGAAAAACTTACTAGAATTGAAAACATGAAAACCGGGGAGGAAAACACCATAGAACACCTTAAACAGAAAAAAGAAGAGATTATTAGGTCCGTAGGTTTGGAAACATAAAAATATTTTTTTTAAATCTTCTAATAATAAAAATAGTAAAATAAACAGCCCCCCCTAAAGGAACTGCTTAAAAATAAAAATTTTTTAAACTGTGGCCTGAGCTATTATCGAATCCGACGGATCATGGACTATAGTAATTTGTTGTCCAGTGCTAAGGGTGCTCGTTAAAGAAGTTACCTCCATAGTATTAGGGACCTCAAAAAAGTTGTTATCATCAGTAAAAACACTCAAATTATTCTCTCCTTGGTAAACAGTCATCTCCGAGTATGGTATACTATCTCCACCTCTATGCTCTATAGTAAAACTGTCAGTATTATCTTCCAGCCCTGAAAAACCTATATTCGCAGTAGGTTGTTTCTCTGGAGTACCTACACCCAAAACAAAGACACTAATCGTACCGGCAACAATAACAGTTATCGCAATCAAAAGAATGGCACCTACAACTGGAGAAACACCTCTCTCATCCTTATTCATCATAATAAATCACCTCCATATTCAGCTTGGTTCTCTTTTAAATAATGGTTCCGATTATTAATAAAGCTCTTGATTAAGCCCCAATGCACATTTGACAAAGTAAAAATTTCAAGCATCAAATAAAACATCTAAGAAACCAATTAAATAATACTTAATGCCAAATTAAGTTCTCAATTTTATAAAAATCCCCTTTCCGAACTAAAAACAGTCAAAAGGTTTTAAAACATCTCCGTTTTCTTCGTTACCATCTTTCTTTAAATTAGTAATACATAACTAGAATGGGGAACGCCAATGAGTAGTAAAATTATTGCTATTGACGAAGTCAATTAGTTTTACTGGGGGAAGTATGTTATACTTAGAAAAAATTCTAAAAGATGAGGAAGGTGTAACCGTAGTCTTAGGTGCACTCCTGATACTCGGTATAGCTGCCATAGCTATTCCACCGTGGTACAATTACTATGTCGAAAGCACAATGGAAGATCAAGAAATTAAACATATGGAATCTGTGGAGAGTTCTTTTCGGAATATTCAAGACCAAATTAGTTGGATGAAAGAGGGAGATAGTGGAACAACCAATGTTAAGCTATATACTGGAAGTATCAGGTTCTTCTCGGGGAGTAGCCCCAGAGGACTCTTAGAGTTCAATCCAGGATCAGAATACGGAAAGAGAATTGGAAGCACAAGTTCATTCCGTTTGACATGGGATAATGAAACCGATTGGTTAGGGTCTTCAGCAACTGAAAACATTCAAATTAACGGAACTGAGTTCTATTTAGGGTCCCCTATAGAAACAGCGAGGATAGAGGATAATGAAAACTATACTTATTCCGAAAATAACGGATTTTGGGAAAATCACAGAGTCGCCACAGGAATTAACGTAGACGGTATTAGCTCTATGGATTTAGTTTATGATTACAATTTGAAGGGAGAAAACAATGAGAATAATGAAAATATAATCTTAGATAATTATCTAGACAACTCAGGAGGTTCATCTAACGGTGAGGGAACAGTCCTGTATTATGAAAACGCTGCCAACGTTAAGGGAATGGACCGGATGGATATCCGGTGCAGATATGCGATAGATTATGGACATCCGAAATGGTCCGTTTCCAAACCGGAAAATCTAACCGGGAGTTCATGGCTTGGAGAATATTCAAGCATTGAAAATTTGGATGAGACCCAAGATAATTATCTGGTACTTTTTGAAGAAAATACCTTGGTTGTAGAAAATCAAGTACTTCAAAATGGAGACTTCATAGACAATAAAGAGCCTTGGACTATAAGCAGGGTCCAGACGGGGGGAACTACTCAGTGGAATGGTATAGAACAATATGTCAGAGGCGGTTCCATTGAGTCGTGGGCAGCTAGTGGGAATACGGAAGAAGCTTATGTGACTCAAACTTTTGATGGTTTCACATCAGATAAAATAATCGGCGATTTGACCTTTTCAGGAGCATATATGGTTAATGTTGTCGACAGGAGGCCGAGAAATAACGTTACGATAACTTATCAAATAAGAGATGGAGGGATATGGCAGGACCTGTTTACCTACTCAAACGATACGTCTGTAGGATGGACTTCTCAGAACACTACCTATACGCCTACAGGTGTGGTGGATGCGGTAAGAGCCCATATTACCGTACCTTCTCGTACACATCCACAAAGAACGACGGATGTCTATGCTTACGTAGACAACATCAGCCTCACGGGTAGTTTTGAAAGAGGAGGTAAGATTCGTAAAAATGGTTATCGAATATCCGAATCTTACCAGACAGGTATAGAAAATGTTGATAATAGTAAAATATCTTGGCTGAGCAGTGAACCTACAGGGACTAACGTAAACATATATACAGCAATCACAGAGACCAATACCACTCCAACTGTGAACAGTGCAGATTGGGTTGAAGCAACGGATAGTACATCTTTTGTAAATGAAGGCGATAATCTCGCGGAAAAATATCTCTGGTTCAAACAAGAACTTTCAACTAATACCGATAACGGACCTCAGTTAGAGTCCTTAAATGCTTACATAAACGGTGAAAATGTAGAAGGAGAAATTAGGTTTGAAGTGGATGGCGAAGAACGGATTACTTGGAGTGAGGATACAGGCGGTGCATTCGTGGAAAGGGAGAATAGTGTTGATGTTAGTGGCAGCGATAATGTGACTGTTGCTTTTTATATGGACTCTGGTAATCGTATCCTCGAGAATGCTTTAGTCGAGATTGACTGGGCTCAGCACGAATATGTGAAAGAATATTCGGGATCGGATGACGAAAACAGAGCCGGTGTGAGAATCCTAGTTAACGGTGCTGAAGTGTTCAATGATAACGCTATCGGTTCAGTGACAAATACTTTCGAAGGAAGTGCAGATGTAAGCAACAAAGAAAATGTAGATGTTCAGTTCCAATACTGGACCGAAGACAACTCCGAAGTCAATATCTTCAAAACTAGTTATGAGTACGTAGATAATGTCGGAACTGGCCATGTGGATCAAGGATATCTAGAAACAGACGCTAGAACCGTAGAGGACAACGGTCAACCAAATCTGACTAATCTTTCCTATAATCTCAATGAAGAAAATATAGATCTGGAAGTTATTGGGAGTCCCAATACTGTAAATGAGGAGGTTATAACCCAAGAGCTAACCGGTAAAAGCGAATACGAGCTGGGATGGACGGAAAATCACGATGACTTTAAAATAAGAATAAAACTGAAAACCGAGAATAATGAAGTAACTCCCGTTTTTGATTCCGTTTCTTTAGAGAAAATAGCCGAGTCAGAGAACACCAGTTATAGTGAATTGTATTATTATCAAGAAGGCAAATATGAAGATTTATGGAGAAAAGGCCACTCAAATGGAAACGTTTTACAATCGAAAGAGGATGACCACCTTTTCTTATCCACAACTGAAACACCATCGGAAACCTCGTGGGTCACCAACGAACCTATAGATCTAAAGGAAGTTGAGAATATAGGAATTGATTGGCAAAACAAGGGCCAAACCAATGGAAAATCATATCTAATCGTTTCGGACAAAAAATTCGAAAATAGAGAAGTTTATAGTAAAAGACTGGAGAAAATTGGAAGTTTCAATAGAGAAAACAGTTTTTTGGATGTTTCCAATCTGGAAAACAAATACTATTTAAGGATTCATGTAGTGGAAAACCAGTCCGTAAACTCGGGTTCGGAGCTCTTGACTTATCGTGTTTTGGGAAACGGTTCTATTGAAAATATACCCTCCTACTTCGTCCCAGAGATAAAGGAACTAAATATATCTTTATACCCGGGCCATATCCAATTTTCTGGAACTAACTATCACTTCCCCAATCAAGATTTCATATACGAAGGTGGACAATTGGTCCTAAGTCAAAAAGAGGGAAATCTGATTCTATCAGAAGGGGATATATTCGATCTTGATAAGGAAGAAAAAACGATAAAAATAGAATACCCCAAACTAATCGGTGAGAATATCAGAATTTCGTCTTCCGGAACCGAATCATTGAATTTCCAGTTTGAAGAGAGAAAGAAGAGAACTTGGAAAGTTGAAAATTCTTTTCAGCTAACCATTAAAACAGATTACGAATCCGCTTGGAAAAGATATTTGCAGAAAAAAACGGACAAAATCAAAGAAAAATTCGAAATATCAAACCTCTCAATAGATATAGGAGATGGAGAAGTTTCTCTGATTATTAAATCCAACGAGAAAATAAACTATTCGATTGTAGAAAAGATTATAAGTGTCCAATAAAGTTAGTTTCTTCAGTTTTTATCTTCTCAATTAATGCATTTGATATTTTCAAACCTTTCTCATGGTAATGTCAAATCGTGTGCCCCCTAATTCAGATTCCTTTAACTCAATGTTCCCTCCATGTTCATTAAGAATCTGCTTTACCAGATATAACCCAACACCACTTCCTCTCTTACCTTTACCAGACCAACTCATTTCGAAAATATCGTCTTTAATGTCGTCCGGAATCCCTTTTCCATCATCCTCTATAATTACAGTACAAGTCCCATCACAAGACTCAGAACGAATCCTTATATTATTACAATCCGAATGTCTGAGAGAATTATCTATCAGCTGATTAAAAGCCTCTTCTAAAAGATATCCCCCCATAATAATACAATCCGTTTTCTGATACGAGATATTACAATCTTGATAAAATTCCTTCATCTTATTCTTCTCTATAGCATTCTCAATGAGTGAATCAAGTTCCACTTCCTCGGTCTCAGAAACATTGACATTTCGAATCTTCCTTATCTTCCTTACGAGGTCACTCTCGCTCTCTGCAACCTCTTTAGCTATCTCTAAATACTCCCTCTGATCTTCGCTAAGCTCTGATTCATCAATGCGACCTAAATATTCCTGAATTATACGCGTTTTATTTCTTAGATCAAGTCGTATCAAAGAATACAGAAACTTTTCCCTTCTCCTCATTAGATAATGAGAAACCTCAGAAGAAATAACCTCCGAAAGCCTCTTATAATGAGTCTCCAAATCCTCCCTCTTAACCAAGTACCTATCAGCACCTACATCCAAAGCATCCAAAGCTTTCTCTTCATTTTCCTTCTCAGTCAGAAGCACAAACGGTTTTTCTTCAGCAACCCTTCTAAATCTGTGAAGAAAATCCACCAAATCACTCAAATTCGACATGCCATAATCAGCCACGACGACTTCATAGTCCAACTCTTTCGACATATTGAGGGCCTCCTCTGGAGAAGCCGCTATATCCATGTCCAAGTTGTCAAGATAATCTCTAAGATACTCTTCCGCATCATCTAAAGAGTCGGGGTCATCGAGAAATAGTACTTTCAAAGACATCACCTTGTTTAATTTGATTCTCTCTTGAACATTATAATCTTTCGCTTTTAGTCAACGCAGTACCACCAAGTCTAACCGATAAACTGAAAAACCGATATCTCATCCAATTCTCAAATCCAAATATAGAACCACGTAAAAACCATAATGCGAAAAGAGAAGTAGATGATACCTTGGAAGGAAAAAGATCTACCCTTGCCCTCATCCTCGCTGTAGGGCTCCTAGGCATGATGGGCGGCTCACTGATGGGGCCTGTACTACCTGCCTTGTCCGAAAGGTTTCTCGTGGGGAGCGGAAGGGTGGGCCTGGTTATAACCGTTTACGCCGCTGCAACAGCTTTGAGCTTCCCTCTGATGGGTTTCTTAACGGACAAGTACGGCCGTAAGGAGGTCCTGATTCCCACCCTTTTCATCAACGGTTTCGCCGGCATCATCTGTGCTCTCGCCCCGACCTTTTCAATCCTTCTACTTGCCAGGGCCTTTCAAGGAGTGGGGATCGCTGGGATGGCCCCGATGGCTCTCGTTCTTATCGGGGATCTTTACGGTGGGAGTGAAAAAGCGTCGGCGATGGGGAGTTTGAGCAGCACTCGTTCTGCTGGAGGTATAATCGCTCCTCTGCTTGGCGGGTCTTTGGCCAGTTTGGATTGGAGATTTGCCTTCCTCGTTTACACGTCTTCGATACCGCTCGCCCTGATACTCTGGCTCAAGTTTCCATTTCCGGATGGGGACTCTTCAATCTCAATCGGGGAATACTTGAAACCGTTGAAAAAAGCTGTGAAGAATCCTGAGGTGCAAGCTGTTCTTTTTATGAATTTTTTATCGTTCTTCCTAGTTTATACAGTGGTGACGTTTATCCCTCAAAGGTTGGTGGGCACGTTCGGGATGTCCGAAGCGATTGCTGGGGCTTTCCTCTCGGTGCAGGCCGTTGCCACTATATCAATTGCAATCCAATCAGGTAAGCTCGTCAAGTTAGCTCCGAAGAAGTATTTGATAGGTCTGGGATTTCTCGTTTCCGGTTTAGGATTTTTAATCCTTCCCGGTCGGCAGATCATATCTTGGATCGCTTTCTCGTTGATAATTTTCGGACTGGGTAGGGGTCTGTATCAACCTCAGATAAACACACTGGTCACGGATGTCGCTCCGAAGGGCAGGCTTGGCGGTATAGCATCTGTTAATAATATTGCAAGATACGTGGGTCAGATGTCCGCACCTTTCGTCCTCGGAATTATCAAAACTGTCACGAACTTTTCTGTGGTCTTTATGATTTCCGGTCTAATTGGAATGGTTATGGGTATTGGAACTCTTTTACTTGTTATTCGGTCCGCTTAATTTCTAGTTCTTTCAGAACCGGGTCCATCTACTAAATTTAAGCCCTCGCAGTGCCTCTCAAAGGATTTATTCAACCGGTATCTCGTCACCTAATTTGGTAGGTTTACTATATGAGGTAAGAGCCACCCATCAGGAATAGCAGTATAGACCCGAAAAGAGTCACCCATGTTATGAACTTACCGCCGCCGAACCAGACCTCCTTTGTAATCACCGCACCTATATAGATAACCAGTTCTATTAGAAGATAGAAAAAGAGATATAATCCTATGTAAAACCCATAAATCATGCCAGATAGTTGAGATTCTACGAGAACTCCTGAAAATACGACTGGGAGTGAAGCTGAGCATGGAAGTTCAAGAATAGTAACGACGCTTGCAAAAAATATCACAGAAGCTGAAATAGCTAGTGCCCCCGTACTCCCTTCAAAAGAATCCTTTACCTTTCTTCTAGCTTTGGTTATATACCCTGAATCCTCATAGGCACATTGAGGACCGTGTCTATAGAACTCTAAAAATTGCTTGAAAAAGAGGATTCCTCCTGCTATACCGGCAAATCCAACCACATATCGCAAGATATTTTGGTAAATCATTATAGCATCCAAAAGATGATACCACCCAAAAACGAATAACCCGTATACCAAAACTACTGTGAAGATGAATAAAAGTCCATAAAAGAAAGTTTTCTTCCTCGAATCAAATCCAAGGACAATCAAGAGAATCATTACTAAAGCCCCTATGGAGCAAACATTCAATCCATCAACGGATCCTAGTACCACAGCAAGAACAGGGAGAGAAATATTCTTTAGAGTGACTTCCCCTACAATAGGAACGTCTATAACATTTTCATTATCCGTCTCTTTGTTCTCTATGATATCAATTATTCTCTTAGCTCGGTCATCATTAAAACCGTAAATTATCTTACCGTCTAATATGGTAGTCGGAGTTACATAATGCAAATCTTTGATATTATGATTTTCAGCAAGCTCATTAATTAATTCCTTAGAACCCTCTTCAGCGACATCATGCTTACGAATTTCGAGATTTGGATACTCCCCCACTAAATTTTCTTCAATAAATTCCGACTGCTTTGAACAAAATGGACAATCCTCCTTGTAAAAATAATGAATCACTATATTTTCACTTTCATCTACTGCTTCAGCATTTTTTGGCATTCCCAGAGGTGAAAACAAGGAAAGTATTACCACAATCAAAATAGCAATCAACATCCGATTTTCATAGAGGTTCATCATAGAGAGACCCATAAAGCTCTATCAGAACAGACCCTAAAAAAATTACTCAGTTACTCTTAATTATAATATAATCAAGAGTTCCAATCCCAGCCAGATTAGAAAGATGACAAATACGCCGACCAGGAAGAAGATGGGTCTCCCCTCCTTTTCTTTGGGCATAATATCTCTGCTCACTAAGAATAACATCAAACCGGAAACTAGTGCCAGGAAATATCCCTCCATCTGAGGACCTATATCTATAAATATTCCGACCAAGGCTCCAACTATTGGTGAGCTGGATAACAGTACCCTGTCTATTGTTCTTTCCGAAATTTTATGAATCTCCTTCAGAGCTATAGAAGATGACAAGGTATGTATTAGGAACGGTATTGCGGTTAGAAATCCTAAAATCGGCTCAAATTCTACTATAGCTACTAGAATAAACCCTTTAATGAAATGATCTGCAAAAAATCCGACCGCGTGAAGATGATAAAGCTCCTCCTCCAATAATACAGGGTCCTTCACGTGCTGATAAAGATACTTCTCCGAAATTAAAAAAACAACGTAACCCAACAGAATCAGCGGATAAACAAAGACATTAGAAGACAAATGTACAGCTTCCGGCACCAATATTAAAAATATAGTCGAAAGGAGAGTCCCCGCTCCGAAACTTATAAGAATACTATGAAAACGACCTACAGGAGAAGAAATCCTCTCAAAAAAATAATGTAAAACACTCAGAGAAAAAGCGTAAACTAAAATCAAGATTTTTAACCAAAATATCTGCATAACCCCCGATAAGATTTTAGTGCTCAGAGCACTTAAATCCTAAACTACCCTAAAAAACTGAATTAAAAATATTAAATTTAATTTTTGGAAAGGTTATCAAACAGACAAATAGATATTTTCATTCTCTTTCGTATACATCCAATATCCTTCACTCACTTCCAAATTTTGATTTTCACCGATAATATCATAAGTGTTTGACCACCCTATAACGTCTACTTCATAATTTACATTATCAAAAGTGTCATTCACTTTAATCGGGGAAATATACCGAGGCAAACCGGAAATATTCCAACCATCATTCAATTCCAATTTAAACTCTTTCAACTGAGTTCCTATCACAGTAATATTTTCCTCCTCTTTGAGATACACCCAATAACCTTCTCCAACTTCCAATTTCTGATTATCCTTCTTTGGAACATATCCTTCATCACTCCAACCGACAACATCCACCTTATAATCTAAATTATCAAAAATGGCTCGAACTTCTCTATTATCTGGAATGACAGGCAGAGAAAACAAATTCCAACCGGCATTCAGCGAAATTCTCTCAACAATCTTATCTGCAAAAAAGGCGGTCAAAGACTTATTATCATCCATAACAATCTTAATTTCATTCTCTCTAGTATCATTCTCCGGCACATCACCCATCCAATTGTCAAAAATCCAATTCTCATCAGGAGTGGCAGTCACCGTAACTTCTGTACCGTTATCATACGTGTGTCTACCTTCTCGAGGAGAAGTAAAGCCTTCACCCTTAATATCAATCAATAGAACATAATCCTTAATCTGTGAGAATCGAGCAGATAAACTTACATTCCCCTCTAGAGAGATAACAATCTCATTATCAACGCTTACATAGTCACCAAACCAATTATCGAAATAATAGCCATTATCCGGATCCGCCGACAGAACAACATCTCTCTGTTCAAAATTATCAGAATAACCAGCAGAAACCTGAGTATTATCAACAAAAACAGACCCCTGACCCACCACATTCTCAATCCTAAGCGAAACATACTCCTCAAACACAGCATTATCAATAACCACATCACTATCCATCGTCAAAGTCAACGAATTATCACTCGAACCAATCCCACCCCAATTCTCAAAATACCAATTCTCATTAGCAGGCACAGCCGACAAATCAGCCACCATACCCTGCTCATAATCCTTCGAATAAGGCGCAGAAATATCACTACCATCAACACTAACCGAACCCATACCCACCACATTCTCAATCCTAAGCGAAACATACTCCTCAAACACAGCATTATCA
>CAZKND010000024.1:0-13314 GCA_964554215.1 Hadarchaeota archaeon (SeqCode)
CGGGGGTTAGAAAACCGGATGGACGAACTGATGTACCAGATAAGGACCAGGATAGCCCTCGCAGTAAGAAATAAAGAAGACGCCGAAAGCATCACCGGGATATTACAAATCGCCAGCGCAGCCGAAGAGATATCGGACGCGGCAGGAGACCTCGCAAATCTCGTTCTAAGAAATCAAGAGATACACCCCGTCGTGAAAGAAGCTATTAAAGACGCAAACGAGAAAGTTTGCAAAATAGAAATCGGAGAAGAAACCCAAATCACCGGGCAAAAATTGAAAGACCTCGAATTATCCTCAAAATTTTCCATCTGGATATTAGCAATCGAAAGAGACGACAAATTACACATATCTCCCGGAGCAAACGATAAGATAGAGCCAGGAGACGTCATCATCGTCAGAGGACCTATTGACGGAATCACCAAATTTTCCTACATGGCCAACGCTCCAGAACAAGACTGGGAAGTAAGCAGCCCCTACAAAAGATTAAGAAAATTCCTCTCACAAATGAGAGACACAGGATGCTCACTTGTAGACATGGCTTTTTCATCCGTATTATTCAACTCAGAAAGCGTAGCGGAAGAAGTTAGAGAACTTGAACAAAAATTCGACGAATACAACTATGAAGTCTGGAAAGAAGTTCTGAACGCTGCTAAAAAAGAAGAAGACGTAATGAACCTCAACAGTGCTCTACAGTTCGTTAAATCACTCGAAACGATTTCGGACGCAGCGGACTCCATCGCCGACGTCATCCTAAGAGGAACAAAACTCCACCCTGTATTCACAAAGGCTCTCGAAGACGCCGAAGAAAAGATCGATAGAGTGGAGATAAAACAAGACTCTTCGATCGCAGATCACACATTGAAAGAACTTGACCTGTGGAAAAGAACCGGAGTATATATCCTATCCGTAAAGAAGAACAACAGACACATTTTATGTCCGGAAAAAAAGACAAGATTAGCAGTTGGAGATAGTATTATAGTAAGAGGATCTCGAAGAGGAGTGGAAAACCTACAGAAAGTTGCTAGCGGAGAAAAAAAGTGGAGCCATTTAGAAAGCCAAGACTGATACACTCACTGCTGCAAACTCAACAAAGCAACCTTTTCCATAACCAGTTCATCCACGGAATGTGCCTCTAATTGTTCCCCAGATAAAGAATATTCATCAGCTAAAGCCTTTTCTTTCTCTTCATCTATATCTAAAACTTCATCATCCACATCCACAGAAAGTTCCTCCAGAACATCGGTTTGAGCTTGCTCTATATTCTCACTATCTTCCCCAATCGTAGCAATAACTATGTCACCGGACCCTTCCTTCACACCTACCCTATCCAAAGATTTGTTAATCTGCCGCATCCCAGCGGTCCAGCAAGTCAGTTCTATCGAAGGATCATCAGCAAAAGCTCGGCCTCTCTCCAATGAGTCCAAAGCCAACTTGGAGGCTTGCAAGATGTGAGTCTTTCCGGCAATGAAATTAGCATCGAAAATCTGACTAATAGTCCCGTATTTAGAATCTATCTCGCTCAAAGTTTCAATTATCTCAGGTATATCCTGAATATGGGCATGACCCCCTCTAACTAGAACATTCCTCTCTCCAAATTCTCCAACAATTACATCCATAGAGACCATTCTCTTCTAGTGTATCTTTTGTGACACCTTATTTTTAACCTACTTATGATTATAGAAGGAATTAACTTAAGTTCCAAGAACTTTGATAATTAATTTGGTCAATATGAGATCTACCGCTAGAAAAGTGAAAATCGAAGACTTAATGAACGGCACATATACAGAAACTCCAGAAGGAGAGCCTAACCATCTGGAAACACCCTGGGAAGAAGAACTCCTAAGAGTAAACCTAATGGCTACGATCGTAGACAAATACATAACCGAAGACGGTAGTTACGGAACTTTACATCTTGACGACGGTTCAAGCATAATCAGAGCAAAAGCGTGGGCTGAGGATGTCGAAGAGATGGAAAAATACGAAGTTGGAGACCTAGTGACCGTCATCGGAAAAGTTCGAGAATACGAAGAAGAGATACATGTCGTTCCAGAAGTAATCAGAAAAGTAGAAAACCCCAACTGGGAGCTAGTGAGAGAACTCGAAATCTTGGACAAAAGGCAAAACCTTCTAGAAAAAGGGATAGAACCGGAATTCGAATCAAGAGAAAAAGAGGAAGAAACGACCATGGAAACAGAAGAAATCAAGATAAAACCTGCGTCAGAAAAAGAGATAAAAACAGAAGAAGAATCAGAAGACATAGAAAAGATAGAAACGCTCGGAGAACCGATGGATGATGAAAGCGAAGAACCAGAAGCCACAGAAGAAGAGAAAGAGAAGATGTTATTAGCACTCGACAAACTCGAAGGTGAAGATGGAGCCGAATTGGCAGAACTTTCCGAAGAAATCGAAGAAACAGAAGACAAAACAGAAGAGATAATAGGCGCTTTATTAAATGAAGACAAGGTATACGAACCTATAGCGGGTAGATTCAAAAGATTGGGATAAACATGTCAGAAGATTATGAAGAATTACTAGACCGTGCGATGGATGAGATTCCAGAAACAACTAAAGACGAGACAAGGTTCAAGATTCCAAAAGCAGACGTCAATGTTTCAGGGAACCAAACGACTCTTAAAAACTTGCAATCAATCGCGAAAGACTTAGGAAGAGACCCTGATCACCTCATGAAATACTTATTGAACGAATTAGGAACAGCAGGAAACAGAGAAGGTTCCAAAGGTGTATTCCAAGGTAAATACAGAAAAAACGAAGTCCAAGAAAGAATAGACAGCTATACCGAAGAATATGTCCTCTGCAATGAATGCGGACGGCCCGATACCAAAATAATAAAGCAAGAAGGGGTCAAAATGCTGAAATGTGAAGCCTGCGGTGCCCGATCTTCAATAAAGGGAATTTAGAATGCCAGAACTGAACATCAGGAGAAAAGGCGAAGAAACCGTAGTCTCTGTTTGTGACTCAGAACTTTTAGGAAAAAAACTAGAAGAAGGCAAGTTCAAACTCGAAGTCAACAGAGAATTTTACGAAGGAAAAGAAGCTTCCATCGAAGAATGTCTAGAAGCAATAGAAGAAGCCACAATAGCAAATCTTGTGGGATCAATAATCGAACCAGCCATCGAGGAAGGTCATATCTCCGAAGAACATGTCCTAACTATAGAAGACGTCCAACATGCTCAAATGGCTACTCCATAACTTACTTTTTTTATTAACAGTTCTCGAACTCCATTTCAAAAGAATCGATTTAGAACAATTAACTGGGAAATTCCTCCAAGTTTAAATAGAATCCGGGACACCAGCACAATAGGACGATAAAATCGAAAAATTTTGCTACAAGTGCGGAAAACTGGAAAAGGAAGCAGACGGTCTAATCGATGGCCTGTGCAGAGAATGCTACCTATCGGAAAATAGACTAGTCAAAACTCCTGACGAACTCACTCTAAGAGTCTGCACCACTTGCAAAGGTTATCTTTTGAACAATTCGTTCCATGACGTTATGGTCAATCCTGAATATGAGTATCTTGAAGCTGCGAAAGAGTTAGTTTCTTCCGAAACTGAGGTCTTGCAAAAAAGTGCAGAAGGAATCAAATTCGAAGACTTTGAAGATTCGGAAGGAGTCAATATAAGCTACGAGGCCGAATACACATCAAACGACACTATCCTCATAAGATTAACCGTACAGGTCAATATTTTCGACACTGAAGAACCATTGATCGATAAATCAAGAGTAGTCGTCAAAATAAAAGACACGACTTGTGAAGTTTGCAACAAGCAAAAAGTTGGATATTACGAAGCTTTACTACAGATCAGAGGGGAAAAAGACATCTCAGAAGACATGCTCACAAAAATATTCAACGACCTCCAAGAGAGATTTCAAAAATCTTACAAAGAGAACCGTGACGAATTTGTCTCAAAGATACAGAGAAAGCACGGAGGTCTCAACCTTTACACGAGTTCAGCAGATGTAGCAAAAGAACTGGGAAAATACTTGAAAAAGAAATACGACGCAGAAACAAAAGAGACCGCAGAACTAATAGGAGAGACCAGTGACGGTCAAAAAAATTATAGAGTCACCGTTATGGCAAGAATCTCAAACTAAAAGATTCATCCTATCTTTTTCGTATTCTCTAAAATCCAGGGGAAGATCAGAGTGAAGAATATCCCTAAAATACCAGCGAGGATGAAGAAACCTGTGGTAGAGAGAACAGTGAGAGAACTTTCAAATGAAATATCCAAAAATTCGATTGCCAGACCGAATGGAGCAAGCAGAAGTCCAACAATGACCGGGTTCAAAACTCTCCTGATCGGAGAAAACTCTTGAGGCCTGAAACCGA
The DNA here is from genome assembly GCA_964554215.1 of Hadarchaeota archaeon (SeqCode). GTDB lineage: Archaea > Hadarchaeota > Hadarchaeia > Hadarchaeales > JAGGTB01 > CAYLJV01. Next base: position 4,350 of record CAZKND010000024.1, read on the forward strand.
CCCTCTTATTTTCAATGACATACCCGATGACCCAACCGGTCGCCAAACCCATCAAAATCGACATTTCAGGATTAAAATTGTAAACTAGAGCTCCAAGCATTGAAAAAACTACCAGTGGCGTGAGGATCCTCCAACGTAAAGAAAGATCTGAAAAGAACTCTTGAAACCGATCCCTGAACTTGTACGAAAGATAAAGGAAGATGTAACCTATCGAAAGCCCAGCCAGAACATCGGCCAGGTAATGTACACCGAGATACATCCTCGAAAATCCGACCATAAGGGGTAAAACTATCAAAAACAGAGGGACCAACTTCTTCAATTCTAAAGCGAAAGACCCCCAAAAAACCGTAGCTCCCTGTGAATGGCCGCTAGGTATGCCTGGACCAGAAGAGGCAACGCCAGGTAAAATCCCATGATCCGCTCCTATCTGCAATTCTTCAACCCGCGCCGTTCTCTCCCCAACCTCAGAAAATCCGGGGCGAGGTATTTGAATCAAAGATTTCAAGAAAACGTTCAAGAATGTCGATAATGAGACCAATAAACCTATCCAAAATCCGGCCTTCTTATCCACCGCATAATAGATTATCCCAATCAATAGTGGAATGATGTAGAATCCTCCCAATCGAGTAACAGCAACCCAAAAAGTGGTCAACCACTCAACCCCTGGAGCTTGGATCGCTTCTATCAACGCTTCAGAGAAGAAAACCATTTTCTTCACCTGTTTGAGATATTAGACCAACGCCCTTTAAATTATTTTACAAATTTACGATAGGAGTCGCCCAGAAGAAGATTTAGAAAAATATCGGCCGAAAAACATACAAATCAAGGAAAACTCTCCACAAAGAGTAAAAACGACCCAATATAGGATGAATAAAAACCAAGAAAGACTTACATATAAATAGAACCCTAATAAAAACCCACAATCGTAGGAGAGGTAAAAATGACAAAGATGACAGGAGCTGAATCACTGATAGAGTCGCTGAAGGAAGAAGGAGTTGAACACATATTCGGCATCCCGGGAGGAGCCGTAATCCCTATCTACGACGAACTACATCAACAAGACGAGATAGAACACATACTTACAAGACATGAACAGGCCGCAGCTCATGCAGCGGACGCATATTCAAGAGTAACTTCAAAACCGGGAGTCTGCATAGCCACATCGGGGCCGGGAGCAACCAACCTTACGACCGGAATGGCGAACGCCTTGATGGACAGTTCTTCCGTTATTGCGATAACTGGACAGGTCGCAAAAAACCTGTTAGGAGTTGACGCGTTTCAAGAAGCCGACATTCTCAGCACCATGATCCCCAACACGAAACATAACTTCATGCTTAGAGACGAATCCGAAATACCTGAAAGAATCAATTATGCATTCAAAGTGGCCCAAGACGGAAGACCAGGGCCGGTTCATATCGACTTTCCGAAAGATGTTCAAAACAATGAAGCGGATGTAGAGATTCCTACGGAAGCGGTTCATGATAAAGAGATAAAGATGGAACCTGATAAGGAAAATGTCGCTGAAGCGGCGGAGATGATAGCCGACAGTGAAAAACCCTTGATCTTCGCAGGTGGAGGGGTGGTGAAATCCAAAGCCTGGCCGGAGCTAAGAGAGTTGGCTAGGGATTTGAACATCCCGGTCGTGACCTCTACCATGGCGAAAGGTGTATTCCCTGAAGACGAATCTTTGAGTCTAGGGATATTGGGTATGCATGGACGTATGCCTGCAAACATTGCCGTGACGGAATGTGACGTTATGTTGGCGGTCGGAGCAAGATTCGACGATAGGCAGACTGGAGACGTCAACCATTTCGCACCTAAGGCCGATATCATCCATATAGATATCGATGCTGTGGAGATAGGTAAGAACATCAGAGTTGAGATCCCTGTCAATGCAGATGCTAAGACTGCTTTGAAGAGAATGAATGATTATATCGACAAGAAATCTCTCTCACGAGGTGAGAGCGATTGGAATGAAAGGCTGGACAAGTTGCAAGAAAAGTTCGAACCCGAGATGGATTACGACGAAACGCCGATAAAGCCTCAGAGGATAATGAAGGAGTTCATGGATGTTCTGGACGACGACGCTATAATAACTACGGAAGTGGGCCAATGTCAAATGTGGGCCGCTCACTTTTACGAGATGAAGGAGCCTAGGAGATTCATCAATTCAGGTGGTTTGGGAACAATGGGTTTCGGATTCCCTGCAGCTATCGGCGCGAAGGTCGGCTGTCCCGACACTCAGGTGGTGGATATCGCTGGTGATGGAAGTTTTCTTATGAATTCTCAAGAACTTGCTACGGTGGTGGAGAATGACATTCCTGTCGTGGTCGCAATTTTGAACAATGAATATCTCGGCATGGTTAAACAATGGCAGGATATGTTCTATGATGGGCGCAGGGCCGAGACAAATCTTGGAGAATCACCCGATTTCGTAAAACTTGCAGAATCTTACGGAGCTTATGGAGATAGGGTTCAAAAACCTGGTGAGATAGGTCCTAAACTCCAAGAAGCTTTGGACTCCGGAAAACCTGCGGTCCTAGATATAGTTATAGACCCCGATGAACATGTGCTTCCGATGGTCCCATCGGGCGGAAAACTTGACGAGATGTTAACATAGGTGGTCATTATGCAGGAGAGAGTATTTTCAATATTGTGTAAGAACGAGCCCGGTGTGATGATGAGGATAGCGAGGGCTTACACTCGAAGACAGGTTAACATGGATTCAATCACTGTCGGGATGGAGCCTTCTGGGGACGCCCGTATCATAATCCTATTCCAGTCGGACGAAAGGATGGCGGACTTCTTGCGTAAAGTCCTCGAAAGATTAGAACAGGTCAAGAAAGTCACTCCCCTGAGAGAAGAGACCAATATCGTCCGAGAGATCGCTTTGCTCAAAACCAAACCGTTGGAAGGTAAGAAAAAGGAGAAAACTCTTTACAAAATCGAAGAAACCGGCGGCAGAATCCTTGAAGTTCAAGGGGATGCCATAATCGCAGAAATCCACGGAGATCATGAACGGATCGATAATATCATCGACGAATTAGGATCTGAAACTTTCGAAGAAATCGCAAGATCCGGCCAAGTCCACATATCTAAAAAGTTCGAGAGAAACGAAGAGTCCGAATGATATTTTAAATACCTTGCTTGAAAATAGTTTAACGGTGAGAGATTCATGGCAAAAATTTACGGAGATGAAGATGCAGACCTTGATACCCTTTCTGACAAAACTATCGCAGTCATAGGATACGGAAATCAAGGGGAAGCACAAGCCAAAAACCTACGAGACTCAGGATGTGAAGTAATCATCGGAGTCCGAGTCGGAGGATCTTCATGGAAAAAAGCCCAAGAAGATGATTTCGATGTTCATGAAATCTCCGAAGCTGCAAAAAAAGCCGACATAATTCACTTACTAATACCTGACGAAGTTCAATCCCATGTCTATAACGAGGAAATAGCTCCTCAAATGGACGAGGGAAAGACCCTCGGTTTCAGTCATGGTTTTAATATTCACTACAAAGAGATAGTTCCACCTAGAGACAGCGACGTTATAATGGTCGCACCAAAAGCTCCCGGTCCAACAGTCAGAGGAACTTACAAAGAAGATTCAGGAGTTCCAGGACTCGTAGCAGCGAACCAAGACTCGACCGGAGAAGCTCTAGACAAGGCCCTAGCAATGGCAAAAGGAATGGGTCTTACAAGAGCCGGAGTCATGGAAACCTCATTCGAAGAAGAGGTAGAAACTGACCTTTTCGGAGAGCAGTCCGTTCTTGTCGGAGGAGTTTCCGAACTGATAAAAGCCGGATTTGAAACCCTTGTCGACGAGGGTTATCAACCTGAAGTTGCATATTTCGAATGTCTTAACGAACTAAAACTAATTGTCGACCTAATCCAAGAAGGTGGAATCGAAGGTATGATGCGCTCCGTAAGTAATACAGCCGAATACGGAGGTAGAACCAGAGGACAAGAAGTCGTTGACGATCACGTCAAAGCGAAGATGAAAGACATTCTGGAAGATATCCAGGACGAATCTTTCGCTAGGAAATGGATAGCGGAGAACGAAAAAGGCGCACCCAATCTGGAAAAGATGAGAGAAGAAGGAAAAGAACACCTCATCAAGGAAATCGGAGAAGAAATTCGCGATTGGGCACAGATAGATAAGTAATAATTTTCAAATTTTTCCTCACGAGGAGATTCTTTGAACAAAACTAGAAGTAAAGAAGTCACAGAAGGCCTCAATGCAATGGCTAAGCGAGCTCTTTTCAAATCCAGCGGTCTAGATGATGAAGATTTGGATAAACCGCTAATCGCAATCGCTAATTCTTGGAACGAAGTCGTCCCAGGACACCTCCACCTAGACAGATTAGGTGAAAAAGTCAGCGAAGGGATCAAAGAAGCCGGAGGAACTCCTTTTCAATTCCAAACTATAGGAATCTGTGACGGAATCGGAATGGGTACTCATGGGATGAGGTATTCACTCCCTTCAAGAGAGATCATAGCTAACAGCATCGAAGCAGTGGTCGAAGGCCAGAGATTCGACGGCATCGTAGGTCTAGCATCTTGCGACAAGATCGTGCCTGGGATGATGATGGCTCTAGCAAGAGTCGACATCCCTTCAATACTCATAACCGGAGGGCCCATGATGCCAGGAGAATGTGAAGGTAAAGATTTGGACGTTATCAGCACCTTCGAAGCATTAGGAGAGGTAAAATCCGGAAAAATCTCGGAAGAAGAAGCAAAACAGATAGAAAACAACGCTTGTCCCGGACCGGGATCTTGTGCCGGACTGTTCACTGCTAACACAATGGCATGTCTAAACGAAACTTTGGGCCTATCACTTCCAGGGACGGCAACCGCCCACGCTGTCCACGAAAAGAAGGAAAAAATTTCCAAACAATCAGGGAAGCAAATTCTCAAACTTCTAGAAAAAGATATCACGCCTAGCGATATACTGACCGAGAAAGCTTTCGAGAACGCTATAATGGTGGATATGGCTTTAGGAGGATCCACAAACACGGCTCTTCACTTGCCGGCCATCGCTTCGGAAGTCGGGATAGAGCTAGAATTGGATAAATTTGACCAGATAAGCGAAAAGATACCCCAACTCGCCAGCTTGAGACCTAGCGGGGACGACATGATGATAGATCTGGAAAATGCCGGAGGTATTCCAGCCGTCCTAAAAACTTTAGATAAACATCTTCACCTTGACACTCTAACCGTTACGGGAAAAACGCTCGGTGAAAACATCGAAGACGCCGAGGTAAAGGACGAAGAGACCATAAGACCTCTTGAAAATCCATATCGAGAATCCGGAGGCTTAGCAATCCTGAAAGGTAATTTGGCCCCGAACGGCTCCGTCGTAAAACATGCAGCGGTTAGCGAGAAGATGATGAAACATGAAGGACCAGCTCGTGTATTTGATGGCGGGGAGAAGGCCGAGGAAGCAATCCTTGACGGTGAGATAAATCCTGGAGAAGTTGTCGTGATCAAAGAAGAAGGTCCGAAAGGAGGCCCAGGTATGAGAGAAATGTTGGGGCCGACATCCGCGATTGCAGGGATGGGTCTATTAGATTCGGTAGCTTTGATTACGGACGGACGGTTCTCAGGTGGAACGCGAGGCTTAGCCATCGGACATGTCAGTCCTGAAGCTGCCACTGGAGGGCCTATAGGTATAGTTGAGGAGGGAGATAAGATTTCGATAGATGTTGAGAACAACAAGCTTGAACTTTTGGTGGACGATTCGGAAATCGAGGAAAGGTTGGAAGATTGGGAGGCGCCAAAGGCTAAATTTAAAGGGAGTTACTTAGAATTATACTCTAAAAATGTAGGACCATCACACAAAGGAGCTGTACTTTATGGGAATGACGATAGCTGAGAAGATATTGGCGGAAAAGTCCGGCGAAGAAGAAGTCGAGCCAGGCGATGTCGTGAGGGCCGAGATAGACAGGGCTATGGTGAACGATATCACCGCTCCTCTGACCGTGGATGCTTTGAAGGAAGTGGGTGTGGAGGAGGTTTGGGATTCTGACAAGATTACGATCGTTTTTGACCATCAAGCCCCTCCTACGACTATCGATGCTGCCGAAGATCAGGACGATTTGAGAAGTTTTGCGGACGAACAAGGTGTGGAAAATCTTTACGGAAATTTTGAAGGTGTTTGTCATCAACTCATGATCGAAAATGCTCACGCCTTGCCGGGAAAACTGATCGTGGGCGCGGATTCTCACACTTGTACTTATGGCGCCATCGGCGCTTTCTCGACCGGGATAGGATCTACGGACATGGCAGCCGTCTTCACTGAAGGAGAGCTATGGTTCAGGGTTCCGGAATCTTTCAAGATGAATATCGAAGGCGAACTGGGAGATGACGTCATGGCGAAAGATCTCATCCTGAAAATCGCCGGAGATATCGGTTCTGACGGAGCTATTTACAAAGCTCTGGAGTTCGGAGGCCCAGGAATCAAAAAGATAGACATCCCTGGAAGACTGTCCATGTCGAACATGGGTGTGGAGATGGGGGCCAAAACCGCAATCATCCCCGCTGATGAGAAGACTGAAAATTATTTTGAAGATAAGACCGACGAAGATTATTCGATCTTTAAACCTGATGAGGATGCTGAATATTCCGAGGTCCATTCTTACGACGCTAGCGAGGTGGAACCGATGGTTTCATGTCCTCACAGCGTGGACAACGTGAAACCGGTGAGCGAGTTGGAAGATGTCGAGGTCCAGCAAGCATTTCTCGGAAGTTGCACCAATGGCCGTCTTGAAGACTTGGAAAAAGCTGTCGAAATTCTGGAAGGCAGACAGATAGCGGACGGCGTGAGACTTTTGGTGGCCCCGGCTTCGAAGACGATCTATCAAAGAGCTTTGGACGAGGGGATAATCGATAAGTTGACCGAGGCAGGTGCGACCATCGAACCGGCGGGCTGTGCGACCTGTTGGGGTGGCCATCTGGGAATTCTCGGACCTGGAGAGAAATGTATTACTTCTTCTAATCGCAATTTCAAGGGTAGGATGGGCAGTCCTGAAGCGGAGATTTATCTAGGATCTCCTGCGACAGTGGCAGCGTCTGCTCTGACCGGTAAGATAACTAAGGAGGAAGATATCTAATGTCGAAAGTTTGGGTTTTTGGCGATTCGGTTTCTACGGATCTTATCATCCCGGGTAGGTTTTTGATAGATAGGGATCCTGAACATCTAGCCGATCATGCTATGGAAGGAGCGGACCCTGATTTTTCAGATGAGGTGGAGGATGGAGATATCATCATCGCAGGTAAGAATTTCGGATGCGGTTCAAGTCGTGAACACGCTCCAATAGCACTGAAAGCTTCCGGTATCGAGGGGATAATCGCGGAATCTTTCGCAAGGATATTTTACAGAAACGCTATCAACCAAGGGATTCCGGTTCTAACTTACGAAAACATCCGGGAAAAGTTCGACCAAGATGACGAGATAAAGGTCGACTGGAAAGAAGGAATCATTGAAAATCCTCAAACCGGAGAAAAGTACGAAACCGAACCGTTGCCTTCATTGCTTCAGAACATTATCGACGCCGGCGGAATCAAGGAAAAACTCAAAGAATAGTTCTCTTCACTTTTCTGAAATCTGAGCCAATATTCAACATTTTCGAGAGATGTATCTCCTAAAATCTAAAAAAGTAAAAAGGTCCACCACTAATATCGGACGGTCAAAAGATGTCTAAAAAAATTGCAGTAATCCCGGGAGATGGAACAGGTCCAGAACTGATTAACGAAGGGGTAAAAGTCCTGAGAGCTGCGGAGGATTCCACACAGAATCTGAGTCTCGAACTGGAAGAGTTCCCTTTCGGAGCCGATCATTATCTCGAGACGGACGAACTGGTCACGGAAGAAGATCTCGAAAGGATATCCAAAAATGACGCCATCTATCTAGGGGCCCTGGGGGATCCGAGAGTTGAAGCAGGGGTTCTCGAGAAAGGTATCTTGCTCAAAATCAGGTTTTATTTCGACCAATACATCAACTTAAGACCCATCAAACTTTATCCGAACGTTTCTTGCCCACTAGCAGGGAAAGGGCCGGAAGATATAGACTTTTACGTCGTCAGGGAGAACACGGAAGACTTCTACGCCGGTATAGGAGGTAGACTGAACGAAGGGGAGAACAAGCAAGAATTAGCTGTTTCAAGATCGCTTTACGAATCAAAATTCGACCTAGATATAGACGTCGACGGCGATGAATTGGCATACCAAATCGGAGTCGTCAGCAGAAAAGGCTCTGAAAGAGCGATAAGATTCGCTTTCGAACTCGCCGAAGACCAGGGACATGAAAGAGTGACCTCGGTCGACAAAGCCAACGTCCTCTCGGACTGTTACGGATTGTGGCGTGAAGTTTTCAGCGAAGTCAGCGAGGATTACCCTGGTATGGAGACCGAGTTCTCCTATGTGGACGCTATAAACATGTGGCTCGTCAAACAGCCCGAGTATTATCAAACCATCGTAACACCGAACATGTTCGGAGACATAATCACGGATCTAGGAGCAATGATTCAAGGGGGCCTCGGCCTAGCTCCGGGAGGCAATATCAATCCAGACGGAGTCAGCATGTTCGAACCTATTCATGGGTCGGCTCCGAAACATGCGGGGAAGAACAAGGCTGATCCGATAGCTACGATTCTCGCAGGGAAGATGATGCTGAACCAGTTAGGTGAGGAGAAAGCTGCGGATAAGATAGAGGAAGCCGTTGAGGAAGTTCTCAGAGAGGGAGAAGTTAGAACCTACGACCTGAACGGAGACTCAACCACTTCTGAAGTGGGTGACGCTGTAGCTGAAAAGGTCAGAGAAAAATAAATCCAATTTTCCTTTTTCGAAAACAGTATACAAACTTGATGAATTTTTGCTCGTACTAAATAGAAGAGTGCTTCTGGATGTTGAAATTCTGAGCAAGATTTATTCAAATTTTTCCTTTATCAATTCGTCCAACTTTTCC
>CAZKND010000024.1:13414-20071 GCA_964554215.1 Hadarchaeota archaeon (SeqCode)
AACTTTTCCGGATCTTTGAACTCCTCCAATTCCGGCTTTTTGGGATTGATGTAATAGTCCACATTTTTGCGTTCCCTGGAAGCTCTTCTCAGTTTGTTCGCCAGCTCAGGAGCATTGAAAACTCCTTGAAGACCAAGAAGCGTACACTCATGGGTTTTCGGCTTGAAACCGGCAAGGGCAAGGGCCTCGTTCGCCTTATGAAGCATCACATAGTAACCTTCCTCTATCGCCATCAGCGGGGCCATACCTTTGAGATTATCCTCGGTGGCTTTCGCGTGATACTCCGATAGATTGCGAAACCTTTCGGCCTCACGTTCCCTGTCTGCGGATCCATCAATTCGGACGGTCTTTCCTTCCTCTGAAACACACCTCTCCAAAAATTCTTGGAAGCGCTCTTCTTCAGATGTCATGGCTTCACCCTTCCTGACAAAGGTATCAAAATATCGACATCGCGCACTGGACTCTTGGATTTCACCGCATCAAGTAGCTCTCTGTCGTCCTTCCGTTTCAGTTCGTCTTTTTTGATTTCTACGGTCGCTAACTGTATCTGCCCGTCTCCCATCTCACGGAGGAGAGAATCTGCACGTTCAAGAGCGTCGGGTTTTGTTGTATGCAGGAGGAGAAGGTCGATATCGCTTTTGGCGTGATATTCCCCTGTCGCGTAGGAGCCAAAGAGGAAAAGTTCGATGAAACAGTCCATCTTTCGGGATAAAATGTTTGTAATGTCCTCCAGAAGATTCCAAACGTCCACTGGGACCGTGCCGTTTTGGCGTTCGAGATTTTTCTCGGTTTCGAAAAATAGCTTTATCGACTCCGTGTATCTGCTTTCCGGATTTAGTTTGAAAACGAGTTTTTTGGATTCTGGAACATGATTCTTCTCTATGAAGGAGTATCGATCAGCTTTCTTCAGGGCCCTGGATACCGTGGCTCGTGATCTGTGACACATTTCCGAAAGCTCATCAATCGTGTACTGTTTGTTCTTTTCGGCTAGAACCCTCAATATCTTTCTTTGAGCACTGGTTTCAAGAATCTCGGTCGGAAACATATTTCATCATGCGTAATATTACCCCTCTATACTTATAAATTATTACATATTATGAAATTTTATCCTGATTTCATCTAAAATTCAGACAAGATTCAAACAAAACAGACCCAAAGTCTTCAAGAATCCGCATTACGCCATACAATCTAAGCGAAAAATTGTCTCCAAATTAACCATCCTTAAAAACCCAAGTAACAATATTTGTCAAAGTCTAGACTCTTCAAAGATCCGGCAATCACTCTTGATTAGCAAAATAGCGATTTATACCGTTAACCATAGCCTCTACACTGGCTAGAACGACATCTTCTCGAATTCCTTTTGCGATAAAGAGATTACTATCTTCGTCTTCTAACTTCACCGTAACATCGGCCAAAGCATCGCTTCCACCGGTAATCGCATCCAGATGGTATTCTTTAAGATGTAGATCCGCTATCTCGTTCATCACATTCCTAAGGGCTTTAATGACCGCATCTACCGGTCCGACACCTGTCGCGGACCCTACTCTTTCCTCGCCTTTGATGGATAGTCGAACGGACGAGGTGGGTGTGACTGTGCTCCCGGTTGTGACCGTAGCTTCCATCAATTTCACGGCCTCTTCGTCCTGGGGCAATGTCCCTATGATGCTTTCGGATACGGCTTTCAGGTCAGCATCGGTGATCGTCTTGCCTTTATCCCCGATGTTCTTCAACCTTTCAGTTATCTCTTCCAAATGTTCGTCCGAAGGTTCGATATCTAACTCTTCCAACTGATTCCTGACCGATTTCTTACCTGTATGTTTTCCTAGAGTCAACCGTCTATGGTGTCCTACGAGGTCGGGAGACAGGACTTCATAGGTCCCTGAGGACTGCAAGATACCGTCAACATGAATGCCCGCCTCATGAGCAAAAGCATTGTCACCCACTATGGCTTTGTTTGGCGGTACGCTGATCCCGGTCAACCTTTCTAACAAATCAGAAATCTTGACCAATCCTTCGGTTTCTATCCGAGGCTTGACGCCGTAGAGGGAGCGAAGAGTCATCACAACTTCCTCTAGAGAAGCATTTCCGGCCCTCTCCCCTAAACCGTTCACCGCTACATGGATCTGTTCCGCTCCTTTCTCCACCGACACCACAGAGTTGGACACGGCTAAGCCAAAATCATCATGACAGTGGACGCTGATAGGTATATCAACTTCTTTCCGGATTTCCTCAATCAGATTTCGCATGGCTGGAGGGTTACAGACACCTACAGTATCCGGGACGTTTATCCTGTCCGCACCTGCTTCCTCCACGGCTCCGTAAATCTTTTTCAAATAATCTAAATCCGTCCTGGTAGCGTCTTCAGCTGAAAATTCTACAGGCACATCATAACTTTTTGCGAATTCGACTGCGTGGACGGCTTTTTCCAGAGCTTCTTCTCTAGTAAGTTCTAACTTTTTCTCAAGGTGAATGTCTGAAGTAGCTATAAAGGTATGTATGGAGTCAACTCCACACTCTATAGCCTTCTCAATATCTTCCTCTGTTGCTCTACAAAGCCCACATATTTCTGCATCTAAATCCTCTTCTGCAATCTTTTTAACAGACTCTTCTTCCCCTTCGGAAACCATAGGAAAACCCGCTTCGATTACGTCGACATTTATCTCATCTAACTCGTTAGCTATCCGGACTTTTTGCTCCGGTGTAAATGATACACCAGGGGTTTGCTCTCCGTCTCTGAGAGTGGTATCAAATATCTTCACCTGGTCCGGAAGGTCCAGAGTCGGCTTGTAATCTTCCATAAACTGATCGATATAACCTTTCTTGCTCATCTTTTGCCAAATTATAACTTAATACAAGAGGTTAAATATCTTAAGAAACTCTTTAAAAAGAATGAAGAAAAGAGGAATTCGTTATGACAAGTAAAAAAGTCAAAATTCTTGATACAACCTTAAGAGACGGCGAACAGACTCCAGGAGTCGCGCTCAGCGCCGACGAGAAACTTGAAATCGCTAAAAGTTTGGATAAACTCGGAGTAGACATGATTGAAGCCGGATCAGCCATTACTTCAAAAGGAGAGCGCGAAGGAATCAAGAAGATAACTAATGAGGGACTAGATGCCGAAATAAGCAGTTTTTCAAGGGCCAAAACATCAGATATAGATTCCGCTCTCGAATGCGATGTCGAAGCGGTTCATTTGGTGGTTCCTACTTCTGATCTTCATATGGAAAAGAAATTGGAGAAGAGTCCCGAAGAAGTGAAAGAATTAGGGCTCGAAGCTATAAGGTACGCAGTAGATCACGGGCTCACAGTAGAGCTGTCTGCAGAGGACGCAACTAGAGCAGATAGAGATTTCCTAAAAGATTTGGCCCAAGCTGGGATCGATGAAGGGGCACAAAGAGTAGCTATCTGCGACACCGTGAGCAAGATGATGCCCGAGCAAATCTATGACCTGTTCTCCGATATTTCTGAAGATATAGAGGTTCCCATAGCCACACATTGTCATGACGATTTCGGAGTCGGAACAGCTAACTCTATATTTGCAGTACGGGCAGGGGCTGAAGAAGTCCATGCCACTATAAATGGAATAGGGGAGAGAGCAGGAAATGCAGCCTTAGAAGAGGTTGTTCTCGGTTTAGAGGAATTTTATGATTATGAAACCAATATAAACAAAGATGAAATCTATAACATCTCAAAAATAGTAGAAGAACACACCAGCATACCAATCTCACCCAATAAGGCAATCATAGGCGATAATGCTTTCGCTCATGAAGCCGGAATACATACCGATGGCGTTCTATCCGAATCAGACACTTACGAACCCCTAACCCCTGAAAAAGTAGGCCAAAAAAGAAAGATGATTTTCGGAAAACATACCGGAAAACACGCAATCGAAAACGAACTGGAAAGAAAAGGATTGGAAGCATCGGAAGATGAAATAGAAGAGATATTCGAAAGAATCAAAGATTTAGGGGACAGAGGAAAGCTAGTCACCGATTCAGAATGGAGCGCAATCTTAGATGAAGTAATCGGACGAGACCTAGAAGATCTTGTCGAACTTGAAGAATTAACCGTCACAAGTGGAGACACCGTTACACCTACAGCCTCTATCAAGATAAAATACAAAAATGAGAGCTTCATCGAAGCCGGAGTTGGAGTTGGACCGGTCGACGCCACAATCAACGCCGTCAGGAAGGTCGTATCCGGCATATCCAATATCAAATTGATAGATTACCACGTGGACGCTATCTCAGGAGGTACCGACGCAATGGTCGACGTAGTGGTTAAACTTACCGACGGAAAAAGAATCATAGATTCACGTGGATCAGACGAAGATATTATCAAAGCTAGCGCAAAAGCTATGCTTAACGGTGTAAACCGTTTACTATGGGATAAAAAATTCAGCGAGGAGGAAGAATAAATGCCAAAAGATGATGAACCATCCCTGGAAGAGAGAATTAACAATTTAAGACTGCCCGATGACGACGAAGTATTTGGAGTAGTCGAGAAATCTATGGGTTCTGGACATATGAAAGTCAGATGTAAAGACGGAAATATGAGAACCTGTAGAATACCTGGTAAACTACACAAAAGAGTCTGGATTAGAGAAGGAGACGTAGTTATAGTCGAACCATGGCAAGTAGAAACTGACGAAAAAGGAGACATAGTTTACCGATACACTCAAACCCAAGTTGGATGGCTAAAGCAAGAAGGAATATGGGACGAGTGAAAGAATACTCAACTCACCTGAAACCAATAGAACCAGCTATGGAGATTAGTCAGTTAGACTTCTAACAATCAAAAATATATGATTTAAAACTGAGAAGAAATGGGAGAAACACCGATAGTATGGAAAATGTGCAGTACGTGAAAAAGATAATAGAAACCAATGCCTCAATCGGACTGCTCATAAGCGCATTATTCTTTCTATCATACAGAATATTTCCAACCTCTATAACGGCAAATATATCCGAATTCTTCTTCCCCACCTATCTGTTCCTAATTTTAGGAGTGACTTTTTACTTCCTACTTCAAGATATAAATCTAAAATTAGCCTCCATATCCACCTTAATAACCCTGCCATTCTCCGGAATAATATTTCTATTTGGAAGATGGTTGCCCTCAAACCTAGCTATATTCCAACAATCCCAATGTGCCGCCATATTGATAGCGACATACACCGCACTACTGGTACTCTACTATGCGGCAAATCTACATCTCTACAATAAATACATAAAAAAGTGAATATAGAACTAACAAAACCTGAAGCCCCGTGGTGTAGTGGTCAAGCATAACAGGTTCTGGTCCTGTCGACGGCAGTTCGAATCTGCCCGGGGCTACCATAATCTACTCTAAACTTCTAATCGATAGAAATCTCCGAACAAAAGATTCAAAGCACTATTCAACAACAATCGCAGTATTAGTGTCCACTACTCCCTCTATACTCCTAATCTCCTCAACAACGGCATTGGTAAGAACAGAAAGATCTTCGGCTTCAACCAGCACGATGATATCGAAAGGCCCTGTAACTATACTGAGATCAATTGCGCTATCCAAATCTTCAAGACGAGAAAAAACTTCTCTAACTTCTCCAATCGAAGAAGTGACCATAATATATGCTTCTACCAAATAAACACCAAAAATATATTCTCTTTCTTATCTGATAATAGTTTCGAATAAAATTAATTAAGGGAAGGTTCCTTTTCAATCAGTACCCTCGTTCAAGATTGCGTTAATGAGGGAACCACTGCTTTCTAAGGTCGTCATCTATTCCGTTTCTTCTTTAACTTCGAGCTCTTTGTCCAAAGCAAGTTCCACAGACCTCACGACAGCTCCGCCGGAACCTATGGCTTTAGCTGCTTGGCCCTCTGGGACGTAAACCGTCAATTTGTCCCCCTCTTCTTCGTAATCCTCGATTTCGACGTCCAACATAGTTTTAATTCGTTCTAGCTCTTCATCATCCATACGTATCACTCCATTTTCCTATTCCCATTATAACTGCCTACTTAAAAATTGTACAGTTATAAAGACTGCAAACAGATACAAATTTTACAAATCCCAGTTCATATTATACTCATCAAGGGGTTCAAAAGCACCTTCCTCCAACCTCTTCTCCAACCTCCTCTCCAAACCGGGAACATGACCAGCGCCCACAACAGCAACCATCTTCCCTTCATTTGACTTCAAAGAACTTGTTATCCTTTGAGCCATGAACCTGTTCCTCTCTTCTATCATCACTTCGTAGATAGTTTTAGAAAATCGCTTCATCTGCAGAACCAACCGTTTCACGACTTCTTCGTCGGTAATATCTTCTAATTTTATATCGTCTCCTGAAAACAAAAACGGTGAAACGAGAATACTTCCTACTATCTTTATCTTCTCCATAGCAGACATCTTAGATATCAACCTATTCAAAGTGATATTTATGTCTCTATCAATCAGCTGTACATCGGCCCCCACCCTATCCGCTCCTTTAATCGCCGTTAACATCTCTTCACCGGGGAGCATGCCTGTTTTCTGACCTATCCTGTCCTGAATAAATTGCATAAATCTTGCCAGTATACCGGTTCTGGAAAGAGGAAGACCTGAATCGTCATTGGAGGGGGTGATCAGATTCATGTATCTTTTACGGCAAAGCTCGACACCGACCAACTCCGGATT
>CAZKND010000025.1:0-18842 GCA_964554215.1 Hadarchaeota archaeon (SeqCode)
GACTTAGGTGCGGAAATGAGTTATTCTACATAACTTCTTTTTATCTTCATTAACATAAACTATATCAACTAAACATTCGGGTTTTAAAAATGCTGAAAGCAAAAAAGGGACAATTTAGCGTGGAATTTATTATTGTCCTAGGTGTAATTCTGACTATTTTTGGTATCGTAACCCTTCCTTTGTACAATACGGCAAGAGGTACAGCAGATGAACTCACAAACATGAGTATGGCTAAGTCAGCCGCGGGAAAATTGGCCCAAGGAGTGAACATGGTGCAAGATGGAGGCCCACCCTGTAGGGACAGCATAGAATATACCCTTCCAAGCGGAATCGACAACATCGTTTTCGACGAAGGTGTAGGGAGTGAAGACAATAAAGCCGTCATTCGGATATATTCTGAAGAATGGGAGGAGAATTACGTCGAAGCAGAGACCCTTCTACCCGATAATAGTCACGAAAATTGGACCGGGAGTCTACAATATGTTGAAAACCTTAACACCAGTCAAGGAAGTCACGAAGTGAGGGTCGAATTTAAAGAGCCTACTGGAGTCCCTCCAAGAATGAAAATTGTACTGGAGGCGGAATAACTTGCGCGGACAGGGTTCAATGGAATACATGCTGATAGTTTCGGCTTTTTTCCTTATTATCTCAACCGTAACTCTACCACAGTTTTACAGCCCTGCTCAAACAATGGGTGATGAGGTGGGGGGCATCGCCGACGCTAGATACTCCGCTGAGGAGATTTCTAAAGCTGTAAACACTATATCTCACGATACCACTGTTAAAGAAACAACAACTGTACACAATATCCCTTTGAATAGGGGTTGGACTATTAGGATTGAAAACGATAAGCAACCCTCTCAATTAGTTATCCAAGTCCCTACATCAAGAGGTCTAGAAAATATCAAATCCGACTTAATGTATTCTTTCAAAAATTTAGAAAAAGGCGGTCTGGATAACGAGATCGAAATCTCGCAATCCGGCCCCTTTGCCGTTATAGTCAAGCAAAATTTCGAGAAGAAAGAGGGATTTGAAGATAGTTATTTGGATAACGATAAGCTCTATATCTACATGGATAGAGGATGGTGAAAAAATGGGATTAGATGATGAGAAAGGTTATTTTTCTATAGACGCTGTTTTCGCTGTCCTAATCCTAGTAGCAGTCTCTTCAACATTCATCACAGGCGCAAGACAGAACAAAGCCATGGCTAAAGAAACATCTGCTCAAATCGAGCAGAAGATGGCATTGGAAAAGATTGCCGGGGGAATAAACAAAGTTTATGCAAACGGTTATGGAGAGGGCAAAACTTTTGAGATGAAGATGGATGTCAAAGAAAATATTTTGGAAGACAATCAGAGAATAATGGTGAATACTGAGAATAGATTCCTATATATAAAAGATTTGGCTGATGGCTCTATATCCCCAATTAAGGCTAATATCATCCCTTCTAATATCGAAAATTTTTCCCTTAATCCCGATAACCTCTCTGGAAAGATTTTGATAAAGTGGGGAGAAGAAAATATCAGATTAAAAGGGGTGAGAGGTTGGTGATGGATAGAGGTCAAGCAAGCATGGAATCTATGCTGATTCTCGCCGCTGTGCTCGTAGCGGCATCTACGCTATATGTAACCTCATCAGATTACTATATGACACCCTACAGCAAAACCGAAGCTCGTAAAGGAGTGAAAGACTCCCTGACCCAACTCAGTCTTGAATACGGAACCCAATCCCAAATACAAAATTCATTCGCGGATAACGATAAAATCATTTTCGAACTCACTGTTTTCGGAAGCCCACCACCAAACGATAGCGAAATCGAGAATACTGTAGAGAACTTTGCACAAAACTA
The DNA here is from genome assembly GCA_964554215.1 of Hadarchaeota archaeon (SeqCode). Taxonomy (GTDB): domain Archaea; phylum Hadarchaeota; class Hadarchaeia; order Hadarchaeales; family JAGGTB01; genus CAYLJV01. The sequence goes on from CAZKND010000025.1 coordinate 1,851, forward strand.
TCTAGATTCGGCGAGAGGATCAGACTACGAAATCGAAGTAAAAGTTGAAAAGAGGGTGGTAAATTGAAAGAGAAAGGTCAAGTTTTCACTACGGATATGATATTCGCACTATTGCTAATGGTCACCTGTCTCACGATTTCGGGTCAGGCATATGACATAGCTACTGGACACGCAACGAGCTACACGCAAAGATACACGCTTGAGAGAGAGACACATGACGCCGCCGACATACTGATCAAAACTCCCGGGAAGCCTGCCAATTGGAAGGACGAAGTAGAAAACTTGGAAACCTTAGGACTCGTATCAGGGTCTGATAATAGCGCGAGGGTGAATAGAGTAGACCTTACCAAATTCTACAAACTGTCTAGACTAATCGAAAATGAACCTATCGACAACTCTATCAAACAATTTTTCGGAGGTACGACAAATTTCGATATGAAGATAAAAGAGAACGAGACGACGCACGCACATTTCTGGCCAGGATGGGAAAACGAAAACAAGCCAGGTGCTGAAAATTCTCTGGAAATAGCATCCGCCAGTCGTATAGTTTATGGAGCTATGGTCGAAGCCAGAGCAGAAACAAACCCCTTCACCTTGAGAGGAACACCCCCAGGAGATAACAAGATTATAGAGTTCTGGGTGGGGGAGAATGAAACTGAGACATATGAATGGTTCTTATTTTGCGAGAATAAGGTTCCAAAACAGAAAAAACCGACACAAGTTTTCTACGGGGTTAACAAAGGTGGAAAGGTTCCTGGCGGCCCAAAAATAGTAACCGGTGGGGATTATCCCGACAACGTAAGAATTGACAACAGATTGATAGAGGGTCAAAAAAATTATGTTGAGGTCTCTACATCTCCGAATCACAAAGAAGACATCAAGATCTATGTCGCCATCCGTCCTGCAGACGGCAAACAAAAGATAACCCCGGACTCTGTGGACACCGGTCCATTAAGATTCCAAGTCCGAATCTGGAGGGATTAATCATGAGATCTGGTAGTGAGAAAGGTTTTATCTTCACCTTGGATGGAACTCTCGCAGTCCTCATCTCTTTGATAGTCCTAACAGGGGTTGCTCAAATAGGAACCTCTTCCACCCATTACAGTCAGCATGGCTCTCAACAGTTGCAATATTATGCCAACGACGGTTTAAGATCTCTAAAACTGGAAGGAGCGGTTAGAGAGGCTATAGAGTTGGCAAACGAAAACCAAGATGAGGAAGCTCGAAAACTAATTAGGAAAAATCTGACCAGTGCCTTCCCGGAAGGTGTTCAATACAAGTTCCAGGTGGGTGGAAACACGGATATGTGGATAGATAATGTGTATCCTACCGAGGATCCTAATGAAAATTGGGAAAGAAGGATGGAGAATGCCGAAGAGTTAACCACTGCGACTTCTATCACAGTAGACACTATAGAGTTGGTTGATAATTTGGATGTTCTCGTGTGGATCGACGATCCTGTCGAAAACGATTTCGTAGAAGAGGTTTTGAAAGGATACTCAGGGTGGACCATAAAAACCACCGACAACGAAGCAAAATTTCGAGATTACCTACAAAGCGCTCAGATTTATAACGATGATAATTTCCAAACAGATGTGGTTTTCATCCCTGATTCGGATGGATGGGATAAAAAAACGACCGATGAATTGATGACTTTTAACTTCTGGGCAGGAACCGAGGAAAACTTCGGAGGCGGAGTGGTCGCGGCTGGAGACACCGTCAGCTCTAACTATTGGCACGGCTGGGAATTTCCTTTTCTTAACACTCCCTCCTACTGGGCTTTCATCTTCGGGATAAATACTAGAACCGGATCCTATTCATTTTTCTCCGGATGGGATTGGGAAAGGAATTTCGAGAACAATTCGGAAGAAAAACCTTTCGAAATAATCGAAACAGCTAATCAGATAACGGAACCTTTCAGTTTAAATGAAGAAATCCCCACTGAAAACCACAAAAAATACGAATACATTGAATCAAACCAGTTCTTGACGAACATACTGGGAACCGACGTAGAATGGCTAGCGAGATGGAGAATGGATCAGATAGGTGACAACATCATTGAGAACATGGGGATGATAAGGAAACCTCACGTGGGTACATTAACTTTTCCAGACTGGTGGCCCTGGCCCGATTCTTATATAAGTGAGAGGTCAGTGCTTATCAACGCCCAAGCAATAAGATGTTGGGACTATGCCACAGGTACAATATACCAAAAACAAAGAAAATGGGAGATTTTGATAAGAAGAGCAATTGAGTGGGGTTCCAGAGAACAACCTCGACCGGAACCGGTTCAACTAACTATCTGGAGGGGAGAAGGTGTCTAAAAAAATACTAAGTTTAAAAGAGGACGAAAACGGTTTCGTCTTCAGCGGCTTAGCACTTTTACTTCTACTGCCTGCTTTGCTAATCTCTTCCACATATCTCGTAGCAGTCGAGCAAGGCGGGGAGACAGTTTCAGCACAAAATATTGGGGACAAGGTCCTCTACACGAGCATGCGGGTGGAGAACACCATTGTAAGAATGAATATACATAACATGCCGATTGAAGAACCTTCTCTCAAACAGAGGGAAAGAAACTATGAGGACCATACCGGCCTCATCGTAAGCCTATCACTCTACCGTAGAGGTGGAATCATAGACCGTTTCTCAAAACCCGAAGAAAATGAAAGTTTCACAAAAAGTTATGAGTATTGGAGGTCCGAACTAGAGATCGGGATAGAGAACAGGCCAGACAACTCCGAAAATGTGGCTATAAATGCAGAGCTAACAGGACCGAAAGAGAATGACTCCGCTCAAGATGACAACATGAGGCCTTCAGATAATCTCAAATTGGAAGCGGAGAACTACAAGACCTGGATCTTGGTGGAGAATGAGTACGTAACGGTGGACATCGTCCGAGATGATGGTAAGAAGAAAGTTGAAGAGGACGGAAATCTGATCGAGATAATGGTCAGAGACCAACTCGGTGTCGCAAAAAGTGAAAGGAAACTGGATTTATGGGATATAGACTATTAACTAAAAGGGATTTTCATGGCAGATGAAGAATCAAGACTTGTGAAGTTTTTCAGAAAGATCGGGGAAAGCGTTATGGACCCTAAAAACCCTACGGATTCTATCAAAGACTCGCTCCCGAGCCGGAAAACCCAAACTGATAAGGAAATACCATCCTTTCTGCAAGGTTTTTTCGAGAAGAGAGAAGCCGGTTGGCCGGAATATGTGGTGCTGAAACTGCAGTTGAGCATGATATTTCTTTACCTATCTTCTATCTTGTTCGTTTTGAACATCGATTGGAGCGTTAACTGGGCTCTTGGGATTTTATCCGTTATTTTAGGTCTGTACGTTGTCCGTTTAACCACAAATGAGATTAAGGATGCTTTTCCGGACGATTTCAAGGCTTATCGCGGGTTCATATCCATGCTTTTAGTGCTTGTGGTCTTCCTCGTCCTGATCGTAAAATTTTTCCCGTACAATATCGCTTCTTCGAGCTACATAGTTCTGGTGCCACCGGTGCTGGTGCTGGCAGCTGCGATAGGAGGTTTCACGATATTCAGGGTGAGGTATGGCCGTAGCTACACTTATGGAACTGTAGAAAAACTGAAAGGTTCGAAAGTCGTCGTCAAGACCAATTACGACATAAAAAGCAACATAAAACAGGGTACTCATCTACTGGAAACTATCGAAGATGTAGAACCTGGAGATGATGTTAAGGTTAAAGTGGAGAGAAATGTCTTAGGTCTGAAGGGTTCTGAACCGAAAACGGTTCTAGAAAAGGTCTAACTCGTCAAGATGTTAACTACTGTCCTTCTTATATTCTCTATATCGCTATCCACTCTAGACCCTAAATCCGTGGAAAGATTTCTCACCATGACAACGATGCTACCCACGACGGCTATAGCAGCTGCCACCATCAATAAGTACTCGACAGCACCCTGAGATTTTTCTTCCACAGTCAACACCTCAAACAATAGTATCTTAACAATAACTAAAAGAACTTAGCAATGCAGCCAATCTTACACTATTATATTAACGAACATCCAGTACAAGGACCCGAAAAATACGCTTATAAAAGTACCTACGGCAAGAGAAGGCGCGAAAGGCATCCCCTTCTTGACCTTGAATCCATCCTCAAGCTCACCTTCCTCGGCAAGCTCTTGAAGTTCTTCGACCTGCTCATCGGTCACCCCTGCAGCCCTATTCGGGTTGGTAATCCTCCTATCATATTCCGGAATGGAACCTAACAGCCTTCTGAAGGTGCCGAAATATCCCACTTCATAACGACCTATCTCCTCATCCGATTCGTAAACTATCTCGGCAGGGATCATCCCCTCCTCCAAGTCTTCAAAGTCGACCTTTTCAGAGAGAGCGTTCTTTCCCAAAGCTTTCGAGACCAATAGATATACGAGTATGACGGGTGCGACCGCTATCACGCTGTTGATGAGGATCGTTAGGGGGAATAGAGGGTATTTCGTCACGAAACTGGGTAGGATGAGGTCGTAAGACAGACCGAACGCGTCGGAATAAGCTGGTAGGAGTGCCCCTAACCCTGCAAAAAGTTTGACATCACCACCTGCCCATCCACCTGTGAGGTACATTATGTAGCCTAGCGCGAACGCGAGGGCGGCTCCGAAAACTCCGTAAAAAGCCCTGATATAATCCCCCATCATCACCCCGTATATTAAGCTGAAACCAATCCCTATAGCGACCATCGAATATGTCAATTCGTTTGGGACTATCCGGTTCTTTAGATCCGTGAAAACGGAAATGCTGACGCCGACCAACGCTACGATGACCGGAATTATCTGATAAATCATCAAAAGACCCAACTAAGTGGTTAATGGAACGAGTTTATAAAATTTTTAAATCTTGGAGATTTTCCAATATACTTCAATCTGAAGAATAGTTTAAAAATAAGAAATAGAAAAAAGGAAAGCCCTTTTGGACCACAAAAGAGCTTGACCAAAATGAAATTTCTAACTATATGCTCTAAATTGGGGTCAAACTTGTAGTATTACCCTCTGAGTCTTTAAAGACAACACTACTAACGCTATCTGCACTTGGACCATCAGTAGCATCTATTTCAATAATATTCTTACTATCAAAATCACTTACGCTTGTAGATGCTGTCTCTCCTGCTTCGTTAAGTACAGACACATTCTCAATTTCTGCATCATTTGGAGCAATATTAACTTCTGTCACATTAACATAGAGAGTACTATCGTTTTCTGTTACACTTACTGTTCCAGAAGCTTCCAAATTAGGACCCATTCCCATCAACATGGAAACGGCAACGGCTACAACGACAAGTACAGCTGCTAACATCAGCAAATACTCAGTCGCACCTTGTGCTCTTTTATCACCTTCAAATATATCCAAAAATCTCACCTCCTTTATGAACGATTATTATCACCTATGATTATAAGCTACCAAAGTTAAAAAACCAATGTAGACACATTTGTATATATGTATACACTATTGGGTTGATACATTTGGAAGTAATTACTTGCTCAAAGAAAGGTAACGAAGTAAGAAAAGCCCTAAAGAAAGCCGCAGAAGAGGTAAACGAAAAATTATCCAAAAAAACAGGTTCAATCGCAAAAATAGACGTCACCACAAATGTTGGCCTACCCGGAGCCAAGATAAACCTCATAGTCACAATCGACGACAGCAAAGAAAGATCCAAAAAAATACTATGGACCAACAAAGGCGGAGCATCGGAAGAAGACGCCCTGACCAAAGCCAAAGAAAGCATCAACAAAAAATTCGAGAGCGAAAAAGGCGAACTTGCCGACTCCTACATAGAATACACCAGCCCACCTATGCCGCAAAAAGTGTACGTCACAATCTTACTAGCCGTTAACGGAAAAGTTTCCAAAAAAACGGACAATCTAACCACACAAGAAAGACGAGCAAGGATAAACGAGATGGTAAACCTGGCCGGTGGAAACCCAAAAACGATTAATATATCGAAAATGGCCGACTGCTTCAACGTCAACAGAGATATAATCTACAACGATTTGAAAAAACTAGGCTTGAAACGTTAAAGCAGAAAGCCTAGAGCTATCTTAGCTCCATAAAAAACCCCAAAAGAAGCGGGAGAGAATAGAGGAATATACATCAACCCCTTTCCAAATTCTCCATACCTAATCACACCTACAGCTAAAGAAGTGATAGCAGCCTGTATAATTATGAAAAGTGAGATTATCATAGTCGTGCCAGGAGGCAAAATAGCTCCCCCCATCTCCATACCTCCAGAACCCCCTCCAGTTGCACCCATTGTGGAGAAAACATCGGCCAAAGCAACTACCAGACCAGTGATAAACGGAGCTGCGAAAAGAGAAGCCGCGAGAAGGAACATGACCTGCTGAGTCGTGGAAGACTTCCTCTGCCTCTGGATAGTATGAGTCTCCCTAATATCTTCAGAAACCGCCTCCAAAACATCCGCCAATTCCGCACCTCTTTCCATACCTTCAACCACCAAGAAAAAAGCCCTCTGAAGCAATTCCGAATTATTTCTATTAGCCATAGCCTTAAGAGCACCCTTCATCGACCTACCACGCCTAACTTGTGAAATGGTCCTTTCAAACTCTTCAGAAAGTGCTCCATAATTAGACTTTGAAACATCCTCCAAAGCCTCATCCATACTTACACCTGCCCTCAAAGCGGTCGACATCTGCCTAAGAGCATCGGGCAAAGGCTCCTCCATCTCACTAACCCTCTGCTGCATAAGGAAATAAGGCAAAACATAGACCATAGCCAAAAATATGAGTACAAAAACGAGCCCTCCATAGATCCAACCCGGCAAGAACGGGAACGGAATCGGTATGAAAAGAGGAACAACCGCCAAACTCACCCACGCTATGATGGCGACTATAAGAGTTATGCTCAAAAACTCCGAACCTGAAAAAGCAACATTGGTAGATTTGAGCTTCTGCTCCAGATTATCTACGAAATCTTCCGGGAATATATTGCTAGTAGCCTCTTCAAGTCTTTCTAAAATCGACGGAATGATTTACACCTCCGGCTCCATCCTTTTGAACATAATTACCATATAGAACAGCAAAAATGGCAACCCGCCCAAATAAAGACCAGCCAACATGGGTAAAGAAAGTCCAAGCTCACCCATGAAAGACCCTACAATAATGATAACAATCAACATTGGAGGAATCACAGCCCCTCCAAACATGTACATCATGCCCATCATGTTCAAAGACTCAGTATAATCCCTCAGATTCATCCTCAGATCAAAAGCAGTTTCATCGGCCAAAATGGACAGAGTCCTCGAAAGATTCCCACCCGTAGTCAAAGTCCTCTGAATCTGACGAACACCTCGCTCCAAAGCCTCCGAATCAACCCTCTCCCTCAAAGAAGTCAAAGCACCTACCATAGATTCTCCTGTCCTCATCTCTTGAAGTGTCCTATCAAACTCCTCCGACAACGCACCATAATTCGCGTCCGCAACAGAATGCATAGACTCCGGCAAACCGATTCCGGAAGAAAGCTGAGTGGCCATATGTCTCAAAGCATAAGGAATCTCCTGATTGACTTCGGAAGCCCTACTGCTAATCTTCGAACTCGGTCGAGACCTACCCACCATCAACGAAGCTAAAAAGACAACCGGAGGTACAACAGCCATGAAAACAGAAATGCCCATGAGAGCCCAAATGACTATCAAAGAAATTACCGCGCCAGTAACTCCAATTCCCATAAGAAGAGAAATATATCTAGTAGGTGTGATGTCCATATTAGCCCTATGAAGCTCCTCATCAAGTCCAGTGAAGAAACCGCTCATCTTACTCGCAGGTCCACTGAAAATACCGGCAAAAACCCCAACCAAACGTTCCGAAAGAGGCTTTTTCAGCTCTTCATCCCTCTTGTCCTCCCATTCTTCTTCCTCTTCCATCTCTTCCTCCCACTCAGTCTCTTGTTGCTCCGACTCCACCTCCATCCTTCTCAAGTCTTGTAACCTATCAGAAAGTTCTGGACCTTCTTCCTCCTCCGCTCCTGAATCCCCCGAAGCCGCCTGCGCCATCTTTCCTGGAGCCTGTGAAGTAACCTCACCTGTTTTCTCTACACCATGCCCAACGCTGGAAAAAAAGCTTAAAAATCTCTCTTTAATCCCCTTGCTTTCTTCTTCCTCCTCACCCTCCTCAGTTTCCTCACTTCCTTCCTCGGCATCTTGAGATTCTTCTTCCTCCCCCACCGCACCCATCTCTTTTAATTCCTGTAATCTATCAGAAACTCCTGGACCTTTCTTCTCTTCACCACCAGACTCCTCCTCATCGCCATCGGTATTATCTTCAGGCATCATCAGTCCTCCTTATCTTTCCCTTCAGGAATCTCCATATCCTCCTCTTCTAAATTTTCACTCTCAATTTCATCCAAGAATCCTTGAGGATCTCGATAATATCTCTCAAAAACATCTCCTACATCCATAACATCTCTAATATCATTCTCCCTCATCCACTCCAAAACCGCCGCACGTCTCTTAATCTCCATTTCCACCTCTTTACCGGAAACACCCGCATATTCCGCTATATCTCTTTTAATACTGCTCGGTACTCCCGTAGCTTCCAGCTTATCCTTCTTCGCATTCCACTTGTAAATCTGACTGAGCTGAGGTTGACCGTCCTCCATACCTGTCAACTCTGCAATCTCCGTAATACGTCGAATCATTCCCTTCTCATGATGCTGCATCCTCTGCTGCTGCACCACAGCGTTCAAAGCAGGAATCATAACCTCCGGAACGCTCATGGGAGGCTCGGTTAATCGAGTGATTGTCTCTTTAGCACTGTTGGAGTGTATCGTACCCATACATCCGTCATGTCCAGTGTTCATTCCTGTAAACATCGTCATCGCCTCAGGACCTCTAACCTCTCCTACAATGATTCTGTCAGGACGCATACGAAGAGAGTTTTTAACCAATTCCTCCATGCCTACTTCACCCTTACCCTCAACGTTAGGAGCCCTAGTCTCCAATCTAATCCAGTGTTCGTGGGGTAAATTAAGCTCAGCAGTATCCTCAATAGAAATTATCCTCTCTTTACCCCGTACAAATGAGGTCAAAGTGTTCAGAGTTGTACTTTTACCACTAGCCGTACCTCCGGCAATCAGTATATTGGAGGGTTTCGCCTCCATACCATCAACCGCAAGCCAAAGGAATGCCGCCACCTCCGTAGTTAAAGTGTTGAAATCAATGATATCTACAATGGTAAGAGGGTCTTCTCGGAACTTACGGATAGTCAGAGTAGGCCCATCCAATGAGATAGGAGGAATCGTAGCATTAACTCTGCTACCGTCCGGAAGGGTCGCATCAAGCAACGGGTTCTGTTTATCTATACGACGACCCACATTCCGACCCATCTTCTCTATCTGGTGGGTGAGTTCATCTTCCTCTTCAAAACTAATATTAGTCTTACACATCCCATGCTCTCTGTCATAAACATACACGGGTTTATTCGTAGCGGTGACCATTATCTCCTCAAGCTTATCATCTTCAAGAAGAATATCGAGCAATCCAAAACCAACCATATCCCTAACAATTATTTTTGCCATCTGGTCAAGATCCTTCTCCGAGTGAGAACCAGGTAATTCTCTCTCGGTAAGCATTCCTCTAATCTCCTTAGCAAGTCTATCTTTTTTGGCCTCCCTGTCTGAAGCTTCCTCTAGATCTACATCTATGTCGTCTATAGCTCTCTCCCTTACTTCAGTCATTATCTCCCTCTCTTGAGATGACAAATCGGGAAGATCCGCTTTGTAGTAAGGTTGGTCGCTCTTTTCAGTTTCATAAATAGTAGCCTGACCTCTCTCCTCAATAGTCTCCGTAAACTCTATATCCCCCTCCGAATCCACAGAGATATCCGGTATCTTATCGGGAGAACCCTCTTCTCCACCCTCTCCAGAAACTAATTCCTCTTCATCACCTATCGTCTCAGACGTTTCATCGCCAAGAGGTATCTCCTCTCCTTCTTCAATCCCTTCAAACCACTCACCTAAACCCTCCTCCTCGTCCTTTTTTTGTTCAGAATCTTTAGGATTAGACATCAAATCCTCTCTTGAAACAAATATGTTCTTTTTTCATTATAAAGTTGAGAGATTCTGTTCTTGAGACTCTAAAAAATTACCTCAACGAACTAAACCCGTATATACCTTATTAGCCGAGAAAAACCCACTATTTCCTTAAAAGAAGAGCCATAAGAAGGTGAAAGCGGATTATAAATGGAATAGCTCGTTTAAAAAATACTAAATAGGTAAAGAAATATTGTAGAAAAGAATATTCAGAGATGATAAAAAGATGGGAAAAGGCAGTCGAGCCGAAAGAGAGCTCATAAACAAATTCTGGGAAAACGGATACGCCACAATGAGATCACCTGCCTCAGGGTCGGGTCGAAAACACCCCCAACCGGACCTTCTCACAAGCGTAAACGGAGAAATGTACGGTATAGAAATAAAATCATCCTCAGAAGAGACTATATATGTCAAAAAGGAAGAAATCAGAAAACTGAAAGATTTTTGCAACAAATTCGGATGCAAACCTCTAATCGGAGTTAGATTCGATTATAAAGGATGGCTATTTTTCAGACCCGAAAAATGCGAAACCACTGAAAAGAGCTACAAAATAACCAGAGATGAAGTAGATTTGAACTTCGTAGAAGGAGAAGGGTTTAAAAAACAAAAGACAATATCCTAACTGAAAAAATAAAAAACTAAAACCCTAATAGCTTTTAAAATAAAAATTCAGTAAACTACAACGCTTTCTACACTATCCAAATCACGAAGATCCTCAACCACTTCTCCACCAACCGGATTATTGGTTATAATAGTCAAACGAGGCTGAGCTGTGAGATAAGGATCATCGGTAATCGACTGTCTAACACTCAAATCATGTTTAGAAATAACTCCCGAAACCTCACTTATAATCCCACTCTCAGTTGCATCAGTAGGAATAATCTCAAACAATCCCAAATCCAAATGTCGAGCTACACCTTTCAGATAAGGAACAGGCCTCAAATTGGAAAAAATACCTCTCAACTCATCATTCTCAAGAATAGTGCTTACAGTAGAATGAACAGCACGCCTATCCACATCCGCCTCCTCCGCAATCTGCACAGCTGGAACCCTTATCCCACCACAAACAACCTCCTCATCCTCATGGGCTCTCAAGCCATACTTGTACAAAACCTTCGCAACCTTCAGCTGAGCGGGATTACCTTCAAAAAAATCCCGAATCTTACCCCACATATCAGCCGCACCGGAAAGTTCCTGCTCAGCACCCGCAGTCCTAGAAATAGTCAACCGGATAATATCCTCAGCAAACTCAGGGTCGATTCCTTCTTCAACCGCCTTCTTTCTAGCCTTCTCAACTACCTTCTGCTCCCTCCCCTTATCTCTAACTCCACGCCCCATATTCTCCTTGAGTTTTAAAATATCCTTAGCTACATCTATCCTATCAGACAACAATTCTATAATCTTGTCATCTATCTCATCTATTCTATCCCTAAGTTGCCCCAACTCTTCTTCACTCATCTTTCAACACAGCTCCCTTCGCAGACGGTTTTGTCTCCAAAATTCTACCATCATACTTTTCCCAGGAATCTTTAATATCCTCTACCTTATCCTCCTCACAAACTGCAACATGGGCTGGACCCGTTCCAGTCAAACCGGCTGACTTAGCCCCATTCTCCAAAGCCATCAAAGAAGGTTCCGAATCATATCCAAAAACAGCGCAGTAAAGCAAACCATTAAGGGTCTGAGCCCCGGTCCAATTCCTAGAAAGGGCCTCATAATGGGCCAACTCCACCTGATCCGAAATCATTTCCACCTTCTCTTGATCCACCTCAACCGTATAAGACTGACTATCCGGAACAAAGATCAAAACGCTCAACTCCGGATCGACATCGAACCGGTTCAACATCTCCATCTCTTCATTATCCGTCACCGTCCCACCGCCAAGATAAGAAGCCGACGCATCGTCAAAAGCCCCCGTTATAGTGGTTCCAGCGTCAAAAGCAGCTTCGATACCGATATCCAAAACCGCCTCATCGGACAACTCCTCACCGAGAGCTTCAGCAGTCGCAAGAACCGTGGCGTTAGCAGCCGCACTACTACTGGACAAACCCACAGCTATCGGCAAATCCGTCGTCGTCTCCACCCTTCCATCATAATCTTCAGAAACATCAAAACGGTCCAAAACCTTCTCCACACACATCTCCACCAGAGTAGGGTCCTCCGAAGAATCACCAACCTTGCCCTCAATCTCACCACTACCTTCCTCCAACTCCACCGTAGCCTCCACGCCCAAATCTATCGCAAAAGCCGCTCCTTTACCCAAAGCAATAGCATTGACAACAGTCACAGATCCACACGCAAAAGCCGAACCTTTCAATTTGAATCCTCAACCTTATCCGGATTTATCTTACCTGCCCGCATCATCATGTCGACCAAAACTATTGCAACCATCGATTCCGCAACTGGGCCTACACGCGGACAAACGTTCGGGTCGAAACGACCCTCCAACTCCATCTGTTCCTCTTCCATAGTGGACAAATCTACAGTCTTTTGAGTTTTAGAGATAGAAGGTGTCGGTTTGACCGCCAACCTGGCAACTATATTCTCTCCAGAACTTATACCGCCTAGAATCCCACCAGCATTATTACTCATGCTTTCCAGCTCTCCCCCCTTCAATTCGTAAAAGTCATTCACCTCGGACCCTTTCTCATCCACAGCGTCGAAACCGGAACCGATCTCCACACCCTTCACAGCTCCAATCGACATCAAAGATTTAGCCAGCTCCGCATCCAACTTATCGAAAACGGGTTCACCTAGCCCAGCAGGGACATCAATCGATAAAACTTCGACAACTCCACCCGTGCTATCCCCCTCCTCACTCACTTCCAAAACCTCCTCCTTCATCTCTTCACCGACCTGAGAATCCGCACACCTCATATCATTCGATTCGGGAACTTCTCTTATATCTTCCAAACTGGGCCTTTCATCCAAACTCACACCCGCAGCTTTAACGACATGTGAAAGGATTTCAATTCCTTCGCGAGCCAGAAGCTTCTTAGCGAAAGCACCTGCCGCCACCCTACCCACAGTCTCCCTTCCGGAAGACCTTCCTCCACCTCGATAATCCACATGACCATGTTTCAAACGGTAGGTAAGGTCAGCATGACCAGGTCGAGGTTTGTCCTTACGTTCTTCATATTTTTCGGAATCGACATCCTTATTCTCCACCAACATAGCTACGGGCGTACCCAATGTTTTACCTTGAAATACCCCGGACAAGAACTTGACCATGTCTTTCTCATCTCTCGAAGTCTCGACGTCATTTTTCCCAGGCCTCCTCCTGTTCAACTCCTTCTGAACATCTTCCCTATCAATCGTAAGCCCGGCGGGAACACCATCAACTACTACTCCAACAGTATCGCCATGACTTTCCCCCCAAGTCATGACTTCAAAAATTTTTCCGTAACTGTTTCCACCCATTTTATCCCAATTAGACTACTTCGGCAAAAAGTATAAAATCTTTTAAAAAATGAAAGAATTCTCCAAAAAATTCGAGAAATTAGGGAAAATCCACGTCAAAAATCTCAAAGAAGAGTCAATCCTCCTCTTAATCCTCTTCATAATCCAAGTTCACACCTAAACTACGAACATCCTCTACAAAATCAGGATATGAAATATTCACACAGTCAAAATTTTTAACCTTCACAGGGCCCTCCGCATACATCCCTGCCACCGCCAAAGACATAGCAATCCTGTGATCGCCATGAGACCTAACCTCCCCACCTGAAATCTCGTTCCCACCAAACACCTTCAGAGAATCCTCCTTCTCCTCAACCTTCACCCCAAGCTTCCTCAACTCCCTCGTAATCACATCCAACCTATCGACCTCCTTATACCTCAAATGCCCCACATTATACAGACGAGTCGTGCCTTCTGAAAGAGCTCCTAAGACCGTCAATATCGGAACCAGATCAGGATTATCCGAACAATCAGCATCTATACCGGAAATATTTTCCCTGCCAACGACCCTCACCGCATCATCCTCGACGTAAACGCTCGCTCCAAAATCCTCCAAGAGATCGATTATACGTCTATCCCCCTGAACATCTTCCGGATCCAAATTGTTCACCTTAACACCCTCCGGGGAAAGAGCACCAGCACATAGGATAAAGGCAGCTGAAGAATAATCACCGGGTACAGAACAATCCATCGGCTCCAAAGACTGTTCCCCAGGAATATTGTAGCTCAAAAGAGAAGAACTCGGTTTGACAACCCCACCAGCCTCCTCTATAGTTTTCAAAGTGATCTCAACATAAGGCTTAGACTTGAGATCCTCCTCTATCTCCAAATCTATCCCCACCTCAGAACGAAGCCCAGCAATCAGCAAAGCTGAGATAAACTGCGAACTGACATCACCAGTTATCACGGTCTCACCACCGACCAAATCACCACCTACCAGTACAGGAGGACGACCATCTCTACCCTGACACTCTGCCGAAACGTCCAAATCATTCAACGAATCGACCAAAGGTCCCATAGGACGCTCTAATATCGACTGATCCCCTGTGAGCTGAATCTTCTCCGGAGTCAAGGAGGAAATCGCAGTCATAATACGGAGAGTAGTTCCCGAGTTTCCAACATCTATCTTATTTCCACGAGGACTCAACTCCCCACCGGTTCCAACAATCTCAACACTATCAGAACTTATCTCCACTTCTCCACCTAGAACCTGAACGGCTCGAAGCGTCGCCTTAGTATCCAAACTCAGCAGAGGATTCCTAATCCTACTCTTCCCATCGGCCAACAACGCGAGAGAAAAATAACGATGTGTATAACTTTTAGAAGGTTGAGCCTCAACCTCTCCCTCTACAATCGAAGGACTAACAGTCAAATCTCCCAAAGTGACACCCCAACATCGTACTAATAAAGGACATGCTAACAAATAACTTTTAATCATGAGAATGCTAAATACACACGGTCAAAAAATGTCCGAGATAGGAAAAAAAGTCAGGCTCGAAAGGATAATGAATAGAGACACGGAAAGAACAGTAATCGTTCCAATGGATCACGGAATCACAAAAGGCCCAATAGACGGACTAAGAGACATGTCTGGAGCAGTGAATAAAGTAGCCGAAGGAGGAGCAAACGCAGTATTATTGCACAAAGGAATAGTCCAAGCAGCCCACCGAGGCTACGGAAAAGACATCGGTCTAATAGTTCATCTATCAGCAAGCACTACACTAGGACCGGACCCAAATAACAAAGTTCAAGTTGCCAGTGTCAAAGAAGCCGTCAAACTAAGCGCCGACGCAGTTTCAGTCCACGTCAACGTAGGATCCGAACAAGAAGCTCGACAATTAGAAGAGATGGGCAAAATAGCAGAAGAATGCGAAGAATGGGGAATGCCCCTAGTGGCAATGATGTACCCAAGAGGAGACAAAGTGGACAACGAATTCGATGCTGAAGTCGTAGCTCATGCAGCAAGAGTTGGAGCGGAACTAGGAGCCGATATTATAAAAACCAATTTCACCGAAACCATATCCTCATTCAGAGACGTAACAAGAGGATGTCCCGTACCTGTAGTCATAGCAGGAGGACCAAAAGCAGAATCCGACAGGGAAGTTCTAGAGATGGCTTCGAACGCTATTCGCGCAGGTGGAGCAGGAGTTTCTATTGGAAGAAATGTTTTCCAACACAAGAATCCTTCCGGAATGATAAAAGCTCTAACAGAAATAGTCCACCACGGAGTCGACGTAGAAGACGCAGCTGAAGAATTGTAAAGGCGGTGGGTCGTTGCAGAAAAAATTCTGGTTGAAAGCAGACGGAGAAGAGGAGTGGGACGAGAGAAAAGAATATATAACCGCAAGCCTAGAGGCAGGTTTTGACTCTGTTATCGTTCCTTCGGAAGATATCGAAACAACTGAAACTTTAGGAAATATTGAAACTATTTCTGACTCCGAAGATGCAGA
The DNA here is from genome assembly GCA_964554215.1 of Hadarchaeota archaeon (SeqCode). Classification (GTDB taxonomy): domain Archaea; phylum Hadarchaeota; class Hadarchaeia; order Hadarchaeales; family JAGGTB01; genus CAYLJV01. The sequence goes on from CAZKND010000025.1 coordinate 17,825, forward strand.
TTTTCCTTTATTTGAAATTTCTAACGAAGAAGAAGTCGATCAGATAATCTCCGAAGTCAAAGATATAGAAGATAGAGAAACAGTAGTCAAAGTAGAGATTTCAGGAAAAGGTATGGAAGAAGCAGCCGTCGAAGCGGGTGAACATACAGATTACCTCATCATCATAGCTCAAGACTGGAAAGTCATCCCTCTCGAAAACCTTATCGCACAACTTCAAGACGCAGAAGCAAATCTCATCGCAGGTGTTAAAGACGCGGAGGAGGCCAAAACAGCGCTCGAAACTTCAGAAGTAGGATCGGATAGGATCCTTCTGAACCCGGAAGCCGGTGTAGACGAGGTCAAGAAAACCGGAAATATTCAAGAAGAAATTGGTTTGGAAAAATTCGAACTGGTTAATGCGGAAATAACAAAGGTAGAGCCTGCGGGAATGGGTGACAGAGTTTGCGTCGACACATCTTCCTTGATGAACATTGGTGAAGGTATGCTGGTGGGGAGTCAGTCGGACGGTTTATTCTTAGTTCATTCAGAAACATTGGAAAGCGAATATGTAGATTCTAGACCATTCCGAGTTAATGCCGGAGCAGTTCATGCTTACATTCAAGCCCCGGAAGGTAGAACGAACTACCTCTCAGAACTCGAAAGCGGAGACGAAGTACTGATAGTAAATTCAAAAGGAGAAGCTAACACCGCAACCGTCGGCAGAGTTAAAATAGAGAAACGTCCCATGATGCTGATAGAAGCCGAGTACGACGGTGAAAAATACAAAACCTTGCTTCAAAATGCGGAAACTATCAATCTCGTAAATGAAGATCACGAACCTGTTTCCGTTTCTGACCTAGAAAAAGGTGACAAGATATTATTACACCCTCAAGAAGGAGGGCGCCACTTCGGGACAAAAGTAAAAGAGACTCTTGTAGAGAGATGATTTCTTGTTTAGAATCGGGAGATACGAAATCTCAGAACCCGCTACATGCTGTTCTATAATAGGTAAAAGTAAGGAAAAAATCCGAAAAACAGG
>CAZKND010000026.1:0-17838 GCA_964554215.1 Hadarchaeota archaeon (SeqCode)
TAAAGAGGTTTTCGTAGACCTTTGAACCACAAAGGTGTGACTTCAAGTCAACACATGGTAAAAAGAAAAATAAGAACTCCAAATTATCCTATTGCTTGAGAAATAGCAGATAAATCACGGCATGCCCAAAAGACTCAGATTTAGTTAACAGGAAGAAGATGGAGTTTTCAGTTCCGCTTAGAAAATGAAATGAAAACTGAAGAACTAATCATTGTTCCTAAAGATAGATGAGAGCCCATCTTTGGCAATCGAGATCTGAAAATATTTTCTCAATAAAAAACTCTCCCGGAAAAACGAACCTGGAAAATGAGAACGAAAAACCATCACAGAACGAGGAACAAAAGAAAAAATTTCGAAAAGGTCACACTGTTTTTACTGCTTCTATTCTCCATCACCATAACCGCAGCGAGCATAACTGACGCCGAACAAACCTCACAACCAAAAAAAGAATTCGAACTGGAAAAACCAAACCAAGGAGAGATAGTCAGATCGTCATCACCAAACTTCGAATGGACCCGGCCGAGAAATGTAGAGAAACAGAAGATCCAGATCTACGAGAATGTCCAAGGCAAACAATTGATAGAAACACACCCCGAAAAACTCGACAACCCCAATATCAAAAACACGTTCGAAATCTGGAAAGACATGATCGAACAAGCGGACAACACCATCCTGATAGAAACGAAATATATCAGATACTACCAATACCCGGAAGGGATCAACACCACCTACATGGAACTCGTCGAAGCACTGCAAAGAGCAGCGGTCGAAGGAGTGGAGATAAAAATCCTCTCACCGGATTCGGACGGACAGATAAAGAGCTTCGCCAAACATCCTGGGATAAGTCTGAAAGAATCCGTAGACACCCATTCAAAACTCCTCATAGTCGACACGGAAAACGTGTACGTCGGAAGCGCCAACTGGAGTGGAACCGGAACCGTAGAAAAGAACAGAGAAGTAGGACTTCACTCCAGCAATGAACAAATCGTTCGGACCTACAGAAAACTGTTCAGCAGCGGCTGGACAGAAGCAGGAGGTTCCGAGATAAAGAACGCAAGCCTCGAAACGGCAGGAGGAGTCAGACCCACAGGACGCGGAGCAGGCATGCCGAAAAAAGTCAAGTCGATTTCCGAAGCTGAATTAGAACTGGTAAGAGAAGCCGAGAACAAGGTGATAGGATATTATTACCATTTCTCCAACTCCCGTGCATTGGACGATTATGAAAAAACCCTGACCAAAGCAGCGAGCAGGGGAATCCAAATAGAACTTCTTTTCGACGAAATAAGTAAAGAAAGACGAGTGAGGCTCACCCACGAAAACATCCAAATCAGGGAAATCAATCTAGGAGGGTTCAAACATGCCCATCCCAAATTTTTGATAGTCGACAATAGACGAGCCCACATCTGCTCAGCTAACTGGACCTCAGGATCTCACACAGGAGAAGGAAGAGAAATAGGTGCAAAAATATCTTATCAAAAAATCGTAGGAAACCTATCACACATATTTTACACTGACTGGAACAGCGAATACCTCAAAGAAGGAAAAGTTTCAGAAGACTACGAAATAGAAAAAATCTGTAAAAATCGGCCAGTGATCGAAAAAACTGTGAATCCAAGGAAAAAATCCTACGAACTCGAGGAAAACCTACACGGAGGAGACTACTACTGGAAGATGACCGGATCCAGCCGAGGAAAAAGAATCACTTCAAAACCCGAACCATTCCAAATCAAAAAAGAAGACAATGAAAAATATCGCACTTTGTTAAAACTCGTCCTGTTAGGAATAATCGTAACTCTCGCGATATGTCTCATCTATTGGAGAGTAAAATCCTAGAAATCAGTCGCCCGAAAGCAAATCCACAACCGAATTTTTCAAAACTTTCCAACCTTTCTTGATATCCTCGATTCGAACATATTCGTCAATCGTGTGAGCAAGATCCGGATCGTGCGGACCCCACGTGATGGCCTGTATATCAGAATCGTTTACAAAATTTCTAAAATCGGAGGAAAACTTCGTCCCATAAGACTCATCAGGTACACCACCTATTTGCTTAGAGTATTTCCGGAAAGTCTTAACCAATTGATTATCCTCATCAGCCTCCGCAGGCTCGTAAGTCTTAGTCCGCTCCCAAGTTGTTTCTATCCCATGGGTTTCACTAAAATCTTTCAAAATTTCATTGATCTCTTCATCGACATCACTTATGCTCTCTCCGGGTAGAAATCTCCTATCCAACGTGATAGTTGCCTTTTCCGGAATTACGTTCTCCTTGGTCCCAGCCTTGAATTTAGTAATAGTCGAGTGAGGCTTACCGACCAGGTCATGACTCTTCTCTTTTATCTCTTCATCGTACTCTTCCAACCTCTTCAACAAAGGCCGGGCTGAGATGATCGGATTGATTCCTTCTTCAGGTCTGCTTGCGTGAGAAGATTTCCCTTCCACCTCTATCTCGTACCAAGCCAACCCCTTCTCAGAGGTCGCAGTCTTCATAGAAGTAGGTTCCATGACAACTCCAAAATCACCACCATCATCGATCTCGAGCAATTTTTTCGTCCCAGGTTCACCGGTCTCTTCACCGATGGCTATCTGGACAGTCAAAGACCCTTCCAATTCACCGTCTCTAAACCGGTCCTTCAAAACGAGAGCTAAAACCATAGCGAGGGCCACATTGGATTTCATGTCGCAGGCTCCCCTTCCATAGATCTTTCCATCCTTTTCCTCCGCTTTGAATGGAGAATGTTTCCATTCGGAATGATCGCCTGCCGGCACGACATCGATATGTCCGTTGAGAACGATGTTTGGCGATCCGTCGCCTATCCTGGCAATCAGCTGTGGTCGGTCTAGATAGGGCTCTTGGACAAGTGTTGTATCTATATTTCTCTCCTCGAACCATTCTTCGATATATTCCGTACAAGGTTTCTCGTTTCCAGGAGGATTCTCCGTTGGGATCTCTATCAAAATTCTAGTAAGGTTTATCAGTTCTTCCTCGATCTCATTCTTCAATATATCCTCCCCTATGGCTTAGTATTAATTAAGAGACTTGGACCATATAACTTGTTTAGATAGAGAAATTACCTCAGATATGCAATGTCCCGATTGAACTCTGTTTTTTCAAAAAGACCCGTAAAGCCCTCCGATTTTAATGCTTGCTTTTTTAATTCAGGCTTTCAATTAAAAAAGAAAAAATGTCGCAGAGTAAGGTCATAGAAGAGAATATACGGCTTCACGAAGAAGAGGCGAACGATTACGAAGAAGATAACCCAGATATATTCAATCAATGGGAGAGCGAAAGAATAACGAGCAATCTTGAAGAGATTATAGACAATATTGAAACTGATAGTTCAAGGATCCGGGCTCTAGATGCGGGCTGTGGAACTGGCAATGTCTTAAGAAAACTCATGGACTATTTTGACAAGGTCGTAGGCATTGACTTATCAGAGGATATGCTAGAAGTTGCGAAAAAGAAAACGAAGGCCGAACGAGGATATCAACTTGTTCAGGGGAAAGTTAGCGATCTTCCTTTTCCTAAAAATCATTTTGATTTAGTCACGGCCTACTCTCTTTTCCATCATTTACCCGAGTTCGAAAACCCAATTTCAGAGATATCTAGGGTTTTGAAACCAGGTGGAGTCTTTTATCTGGATCACGAACCGATAAACCGGGAAAAGATACCTGTCAAATTTTACATCAAGTTTTGTGAGTTTTTGAACGGAGAATCTTACGAGGGTTTGCCACCTTACGAAGAAACCGACGGATTGGACCGGGAACATTGCGATTATCAAATCCATCATGGAGATAATAAAGGGTTACCAAGGTCAGATATTGTAGATAAATGTAAAGAGGAAGGTTTCGAGGTGTTGACTGAGGAAAAATATTTATCATATGGTTCGGACCAGCTAAACCCGCTGCATCCTGTACTCAAATCCCTGTTGGAAAACGAATGGTTACTTATAGCCAAGAAATGAGCTTACACTAGTTTTCTGAACTACTACAATTTATAACTCAAGTAATTCAGAAATTCAATCAGTGGTCATGGAGTTCTGAAAAATTGAGAATAAAAAAGAAAGTTGTGATATCATGAAAGAAGTTTATGAAAATTTTTTAGAATATTACAGAGAACTGGCAGACCTAAGAGAATCTAAAGCCCTGTTGAGTTGGGACGAGAGAGTTTGCATGCCTCAAAAAGCAGTTGAAGGAAGATCGAGAACCAAAGCCACATTATCCCGACTTATACAATCCAAGCTGACCAGCGAAGAGATGAAAGAATTTATAGACCAGCTGAACAAGGAATCCGCACAAGCAGAACTGGACGAAGAACAGAAATCCAACGTCAGAGAAGCCACAAGAGAATTCGAAAGGGCTTACAAAGTACCGGATGACCTTGTCGAAGAGATAAGCAAAACTTCCTCAATGTCCAGATCCGCATGGGTGGAGTCCAAAAATAAAGAAGACTTTCAAGAATTCCTCCCTTGGTTGGAGAAACTGATAGAACTCCAGAAAGAAAAAGCCGAACACATAGGTTACGAAGACGAACCCTACGACGCCCTACTAGATATCTACGAACCAGGAATGAAAACACAGCAAGTGGAGAAAATCTTCTCAAAATTAAAATCCGGCCTGATTCCAATAGTGGACAAACTTAAAGACGCCGACGGACACTCACTAAACTTATCGGAAGAAGAGTTTGACACCCAAAAGCAGGAAGACCTATCTCGAGAAATAGTGAAGGATCTGGAATATGATTTCCAGGAAGGTAGACTCGACACAGCGGAACACCCGTTCACAATGGGAATGGAGAAAGACACAAGGATAACCAACAGGTACAATCCGGAAAATATTCACTCTATCTTCAGCGCAATTCACGAAACCGGTCATGCAATCTACAAACAAAACATACCCGACGACTTCGCCAGAAAACCCATAGGAAAGGAAGCATCCACAGGCTTCACCGAAAGCCAAGCCAGACTTTGGGAGAACCAGATAGGCCGGAGCAAAGAGTTTATAGATTATATCTATCCAAAGATACGGGACAGATTCTCCCAGTTCGACAAAGTGTCTCTAGACGATTTCCACAAATCCATAAACCAAGTGAGTCCCACACCCATCAGAGTCAACGCGGACGAAGTCACATACAACCTACACATATTGCTACGTTTCGAGATCGAGATCGGACTGTTCAGAGGAGAAATACTTCCCAAAGAGATACCGCAAGTCTGGGAAAACAAGATGGAAGAATACCTAGGGATAACCCCCAACTCACCGGCCGAAGGGCCACTGCAAGATGTCCACTGGTCGACCGGATCTTTTGGCTATTTCCCGACATATTCTCTGGGTAACCTGTACGCTGCACAGATATTCGACACGATGCAAGACGAAGTTTCTAATTTTCATAAAAATATCGAAAATGGAGACTTTGCCCCGATGACCGAATTTTTGACACGGGAAATCTACAGACACGGCAGAAAATATCGACCGAACGAATTGCTGAAAAGGGTTACAGGCGAAAAACTCAACGAAAAATACTTCCTGGACTATCTGAAAGACCGTTATTATCCTGTCTATGGATTGGATTAAGATATATCCAGCTTGTTGTTTCTCCTATCTTCTTCGGCCTTGAGCCACTTCTCTAAGAATTTTTCACGCCAATTATCCAAATCGTTGGTCGTGACCCTCTCTTTCATCTTGTTCAACCTTTCCTTCTTCTCTCTTTTAGGCATCTCAACCGCCTTCTTGATTCCATCGGCCACTTCTTGTATGTCGTAAGGGTTCACCTGGATCGCTTCCTTCAACTCCTCCGCTGCTCCAGCGAACTCGGAAAGGACGAGCGCTCCATTGTCCGAACTCGCGATGTACTCCTTACAAACCAAGTTCATACCGTCTCTGAGCGGTGTGACCAAAGCTATATCCGCCGCCATGTAGTAAGGTATCAGTTGTTTCTGTTCAGGTAGGAACCTGTGGAATGATTTTATCGGTGTCCATAGGGCCTCTTCGAATTGTCCATTGATCTCCCCGATCAACATATTGATCTTGTCCAATATCTGTTGATACTCCTTGACAGAACGTCTACTCGGAGGTATTCTCTGGACAAGTGTCACCTTTCCATGGAATTTAGGGTTTTGCTCCAAGAACCTCTCGAAAGACCTCAACCTCTCGGGGATTCCCTTAGTGTAATCAAGACGGTCAACACCCAAAATTATGGTATCAGCAGGAATCTTCATCTTCAACTCCAAGGCTTTCTCCTTGAAACTATCTTTCTTAACATGATCAGTGAACCATTTGTGATCGATGCCCAAAGGCACAGCGGAAACTTTTGAATTGTTATTTTTCGCTCTAGCTATCTCCATCCCATAGTCGACCTTGTGCCCCAAATGTTCCGAACATCTGAGAAAGTTTTCCTTGTTCTGATTCGTATGGAATCCGGTGAAATCGCTGGATAACAACCCTTCGATTATCTCCTCTCTCCAAGGTAGAGAACCAAAATCTTCCCACGGGGCCCAAGGGATGTGCCAGAAAACGGCTAGTTCCGCGTCGGGATCTTCTTCTCGGACGATTTTGGGAACGAGCGCGAAATGATAATCGTGAATCCAGATAAGGTCGTCCTCCCCTTCATATTCCTCTAGAAGAGCGTCCGCGAACTTGTGGTTCACCTTCTTGTATGCCTCCCACTCCTCCTCGGCTTCTTCATAGTCGTCCAGAGCGGTCTTTTCCGGGAAAGAATGGCACATAGGCCACAATATCTGGTTCGAGAAACCTCTGTAGAACTTTTCCTCTTCCTCTTCGGAAAGCTCTATCCTTTTCAGACAATAACCGTCTTCGTCGGGGACTCTCACCTTGTTATCGGAGTCTGTGACTTCAAAATCAGCATCCTCCCTACCCCAAGCTATCCACAAACCGTTGGTTTCCTGCATAAGAGGATTCAAAGCGGTCGTCAATCCACCTGCCAGTTTTTCCTGTTTGATCTCTCCGTCGACGTGTTTATGAGCATATGGCTCGGCGTTAGAGACGAGAATGAGTCTTTTATCTTTGAACTCCATCTCACTGACCATAATATTCCCCCTTTAGGTTCAATTATATACCTTCTAATTATTACTTTTTCCGGGAAATAAAAGTTAATTTCAACACTCCAAACCAGCGGTGGATGCGAGTAGAATGATTGATTAAGCTGTTGTGACAATTTAGATTTTGGAACTGTAGACAATGGAAGTAGATTTTTTATGGTCCGACTCGATGGGGGCCAAAAGCACCAGCACAAAAGTGAAGACGGAAGACACCTCCATCTTGATAGACCCCGGGGCCGCACAGATGCAGCCGAGCTTCCCCATGAGTGACGAAAAAAAGTTGGAACACCGGAGAAAAGCCAGGAAAACGATAAATGAAAAAGGCAAAACCTCGGACCATGTCGTCATCAGTCATTATCATTACGACCATCATTTCCTACCGGACTTCGCAAACTTCGACTTCGAAGAGATGTTCTCCGACTCGGAGGTTTGGATGAAAGACCCCAACCAGTGGATAAACAAATCCCAATGGGAACGGAGCAGGAAATTCGTCAAATCGCTCTGCGAAACGTTCGAAGGACAAGATTTTGACGAACTAGAAACACCGCCAGAAAAGGACTCTTTCAAAGACCCCGTGCCGGGACTGACCCACGCCATGGGTAAATACTTCGGGGACTACCAGGACAGAAGAGAAGAACTTTTGGAAAAATGGAGCGGAAGGATGGACAGCTGGAGAAAACTCTGGAAGGAGAACGAGTGGATTAAAGAGCCCGACATATCCACCGAAGTGACCTACGCCGACGGGAAAAGTTTCGAAACAGGGGACACGAAAGTCAAATTTTCAAAACCGCTCTTCCACGGCATAGAATACTCAAAAACCGGATGGGTACTATCCACAGTCATAGAAAGCCCAACCGGAGAAAAATTCCTACACTCCTCAGACCTGCAAGGCCCCACCATAGAGGACCAAGCTGACTGGATCATAAGCGAAAACCCGAACTATCTATACCTGGACGGCCCGGCAACTTACCTTTACGGATTCATGTTGAACAAGACCAATCTCGAAAGGTCGGTAGACAACGCAGTCAGGGTACTGAAAGAATGCGATTTAGAATTGTTGATCTACGACCACCACCTAGCTCGGGAAGAGAAGTTCAGGGAGAGGACCGAAAAATTCTGGGACCTGGCGAAAGATGTCGAAACGGAAGTATTTACCGCAGCGGAGTTAAAAGGTCAAACGCCAAAATCATTGGAGGAATCAGGGTGATACCATGAACTCTACATTGGACGAATACGGGATAGAATCCAAAGAACTTCGGAAAAAAGCCAGGATAACCGAGGACGGAGCCGTTCTACTAGGCCGGAATTTCGCTTGCGACGGACACGCAGACCGACCGGTGAGGGTTTTGACACACGTCCACTCGGACCACTTGAACGGGTTGAACGAAAGCCTGGAAAAGTGCGAAGAAGTGGTGATGACGCCTCAGACCAAATCCATGTTGGAGATCCTTTACGAAGACAAGTTCGAAGACCTGGACAGGGTCAAAACGTTGGAATACGGGAAAAAGTTCCATTACGGAGACGAAGAACTGACACTTCACAAAGCACACCACATACTCGGAGCCTCACAGACCCGAGTGAGGACATCTACCGGAGAAAAACTACTTTTCACAGGCGATTTCAAAAAACCGGGCACACCGCCCAGAGACTGCGACCTACTGGTAACAGAAGCCACCTACGGAAAACCATACCAGATGAGGCCCTTCAGGACCGAGATAAAGGACATATTCACCAGATTCGTCCAAGAAAGACTCGAAAACGGCCCCGTGAACATCCTAGGATATCATGGCAAACTGCAAGAATCACTCCAGATACTGCGGGAGAAAGGAGTTGAAAACCCTGCATTCATGCCGGACAGAATCTACGAAACGGCCCGAGTCTACGAAGAGAACGGGAGGAACGTAGGGGAATACCACCCTCTAGAAAAATTGAACGACGGGCACGACCCTGAAGACACTCCGATCAAGCTGTTCCACGCCAATTCGAAGAGAGATTTAGGCGTAGACTCCGTAAAGGTCAAACTCTCCGGCTGGGAATTCGTAGAACCTGTGAAGAGTCTAGGGGATAATTACTCGATAGCGCTGAGCGACCATTCAGACTTCCAACAGTTGATAAAGCACGTTAAACAGTGCGAACCTGAGTTCGTGATTACGGATAATCACAGGTCGAACGGAGCCGGCATATTAGCGGAAGAGATAACGAAGAGGGTCCAAATCCCTGCTAAGAAGATGCCGAAGTAGATTATAACGAATAGGTAGATGATCTTTCGAAGTTGCGCAAAAGGGTTATCCTTTAAAATATTGTTCTCGATATTTCTCTTAGTATGGAACGAATCTCAATCGAACGATTAGACCCAGAAGAGATAGAAGGTAAGAAAACTTTTCAACTGGAAATATCATCCCTTTTCGACGGATCTCCAATCTCAGTCCCGTGCGGCGTGGTCTCGAATGGTGAAGGCCCCAAGATCTGCATACTTTCTGGCCAGCACGGAAACGAGTGGAACGGAATTTATGCCTCGCAACGTTTTTTCAAAAACTTAGAGGAAGGCTCGATAAAAGGAACTACTATAATAATACCAATAACCAATCCTCTAGCTTTCAACGAAAAATCAAGAGTATCGAGCATAGACCATATAGACCTGAACAGGACCTTTTCCAACCGAGCACGGAGCAAACCCACCAAATATCTGGGCAAAGCCCTGCTCGAAAATATAATATCCAAAATGGATTACGTCATAGACATCCACACAGGAGGCCCCGGAGAATACAGTCCTCACGTGACCGTAGCATCCGAAGAAGACTCAGAACTGGCTTCAAAATTATTGTTCCCGGCTATACTGAGAGACGATTTGATAAAAGAAGGATGTAGTGAAGGAAGTTTAGAAAACTCATCTCTAAATGAAGAATTTACCGACCTAACCATCGAGGCAGGATATCAAAGAAACATTGACCAAGACCATATCGACCGTATTTTAGACGGTCTGCAAAACTTTTTCAAATATCTAGAAGTGTTGGAAGGGGAAAGCAAAAGCATCGAATTTGAAACCCATCGAGAAAAACAGATGGTCAAATCAACAACTTCCGGATTCTTTGAACCGGCCGTCGAACTTGGAGACCAAGTTGAAGCTGGAGATGTGATAGGGAAAGTGGAGAATCTTCTTGAAGGTGAAGAACAGATAGAATCACCTAATTCAGGTAAAATCCTTTATCTCAGAAGAGAAAGAGTTGTAGCAGAAGGGGAAAATCTCGTACACTTGGTTAGAGGATGATAAATTGCCAAAAGTAGATTTCGACACGTTTGAAGATCTAGTAAATTATTCTAAATACTTCGGTAAAGATCTCATCGAAGTCAAAGAGATCCGAGACGGTCAAGACCCCGATTTGGTAGAAGAGATAGTCAGAAAAAGTAAGGAAAAAGTTGAGAGTATAAGCACTAACCAAGTAGAAGGATCCTCATTTTTCATCGGCTCCGTAGATTTTATGGTTCATCAGTCCGAAGAAGGGGAAAAAGAATTTTCTATAATAGAAACCAACGGCGGGAGCAGCCGTGGGTTATCAATTCTCCATAAAGAGGGATGGGAAAGGATATACAGTGGGTTCGAAGAAACTTTCAGATTTGCAGATGACGATCCTCTTGTTCTAATAGGGCATCCGGATGGAGACCGTTTAGTTCAGGAAAAGATTTTCCTCGCGGAAAATATTGCGAGGGATAAAGAACTTGAATTCTTGGGAAGCGAAGCTCATAAGAGCTCCGGGATAGTCATGGGGGCCTATGATGATATTTTGCCTAGATTAGAGTTAGACGGAAATGTTCCTATTTTGGACGGGGAAGCTGTTGATGTAATGATCGGAGATGGAATAGTCCGTAGAGAAGAAAAATTTGAGCGAAAAGGTATGAACGGAGAGCTGGACACCGTTCTGGTAAATGAGATTTTTCCGGAAACTGATGATAAGGCTTTGACTTATGGAGCTGTAAAGATGTGTTCCGATGATTTGGAAAAGTTCAGGATCCATCCTTTAGATTATCGAGATGTGTCTAACAGAAAAGAACTTACTGAATCGTGTAAAGAATTGGTCGACGAAAAAGGTGAAGTGGTCATAAAACCTTACGGTGGGAGTGGAGGTAACGGTGTTAACATTATAACAGATCCTTCGATGGTGGAGGAGAGGATAGAAGAGAGTTTGAATGAATTTTTCTCAAAATTTGGTGAAAACAGAAGAGCATTTCCCTATACCATCTGTGAAAAGGTGAACTTCAGACCAATTGAGTGGAGGGGAGCTAAGAGAAACTTTGACATTCGCATCTATGTGGCTAGGATAGGCAATGAGGTAATCCCTTGCGGTGGATTAGCGAGGATCGCATTGGAGTCCATCGAAAGTAAACATAGAAAAAAGTCATTTGTAGTTAACTTGTCGGGATATGAAGGGATAGATGTAAGTAGGGGAGTGGCCATTTCCGAAGAAGGATTTGATATTCTAGATCTAAATGAGGAAGATTTTGTAGACCTGTTCTCCGCTTCGATGGTCTTGTTCAATAGCATTGTGGATAATCACGAAAACGTCTTGGATACCTTTGAAAAGAGAATTGAAGAAACGCTTAGATAATGATTTAGCTACATAACCTCTTTAGTACCAGTTTATTCTCCATTTAATCCGATTACCAGCCGATTTATCCTATATTAGAAAATCTGGGGATTTTATTAGATAGATTTACTTTATAAACAAATGCAAAGTTCCGACTTATCTTGGATATAATATGATGAATGAAGAAAAAATTCCAGACAATCCCAAAGACCTATTGGATTTGGCAGAAGAGAGAATTTTCTCACTAGGAGTCAATGATTTGACTTCGAAATTATCCAGGAGAAATATGCAGCACGCTTTAGGTAAGATGATGCATATACTCCAAGATGACGGCGTAGTATCGGTTTTCGCACCCGATGCCACTATAACCAGGAACAAGCCGAGATGGATGTCCGGATTCGGGTACGGGGCTGTGGTCCGTTGGTTTGATGATAGAGTGGCATTTCCAAATGTTCGTCCAAACGGTTGTGGCATGTTGCTGATGAAGATGGATCAACTCCCTTCTGAGGAAGAACTTGTTGAAAGTGCTTCTGAGGTGAATGGAAAGGAGCTCCGATTGGACGGTTTGGATATCCAGCCTGATTTCGGAAAGGGGAACCACTTTTTCGAATTTTACGAACCGAACGAAGTCTCTGATGATGCAAGCGACGGTTTAGATGATGATTCTTACTATGCGGTCATTCATGGATCCCCACAAGAGTTGAAGGATGATATCTACGGTTGGGCAGACAGAGGAGAAACGGAAGAAACGCCTCTAGGGACTTTAGATGTGCTATACGATGGAGAAGCTGAAACCTATATAGATGAATGTAAAAAATTGGACGAATTTTCAAAGAAAAGAAGAAAATTTTTGGCCGAACAGGTTATCGGAGATTTTGAAGTTTTGTCGAATTATAATCATCAAGGAATGTTCTCATCCAACGAAGTTAGACTGGGATGTTATGATTCTAAAAATCAAGGAGATGGAAACCTTTTCCCAGTGACACTGCGATGGGATGAACCAACTTACGTTTTCAAAGGCAAACAAAGCATTTCAGAAGAAGTTATGGAAGATTTGAATTTTTCAGATAGAGCAGAACGGTTAGGTCTCAAGGAGTATCTGTCCGATGTAAATGTTCTACCTCACGGTGGAGGGTATAAGATAAAACTCCAACATGATAAGTTCGAAGTTAATGACACGGACTTTGGAAACGTATATACTCTCTTCGATTCAGATGAAAACTCCGAAGAAGTATTGAGTAAAATGTCTATCACCAATCCCTCATCTTTACCCTACACCTACAGAGGCAGAGAAGTAGTTGAAAGGACATTGGACTTAGATCTGGGAGAGATTGAAGCTGAACTTAACCCCGTGTTTACATTGAAAGTCTGAGGCGATTAAATTGGATATTGGTGTTTCTACAGCTATATTTTGGGATTATGAAGAACTTGATTTGCCGAGCGCAATCGACCACGCAGTCGGTGATTTAGATTTTGAGGCTGTAGAGATTCATTGTGAAGACCCCGTTTTTGAAGGATGGGCTACGGACAAAGCAGACGAGACAAGAGAAGCTGTGAAAGATGCTCTTTCCAAGTGGGATGTGGAAGTATCTCTACATGCTCCCTATCACGATGCCAATATCGCCACTATGAATCAAAGCATGGCTCATGAAATTATGAGCCAGAACAAGGAGTGCATCGAAACTGCAAATTATTTAGATTCAAACATCATAGTGCTCCATCCAGGTTTTGTGAGTTCTCGGAAGTACAAGAAAGATTGTGCTTTCAGTAAGATGATTGACAGGTTGACAGAGCTTTGTGAACATGCTGAAGATAATGGAGTGACTCTGACAATAGAAAATCTGGCATCTAAAAGAAAGGCCATGGGGGTGGAGATGTCGGAGGTAAAAGAGATGATTCGAAAAGTAGATATGGACAATTTTGGAGTGACTCTTGATATAGCACACGCAAACACGTCGGATGAAGGTCCAAAAACTTTTGCTAAAGAGTTAAAGCCATATATCGAACACTTGCACGTGAGTGACAACGTAGGCTCGGATGACCATCTTTCAATTGGGCAAGGGAACATAGAATTTGCCGAGGTTTTTGAAGAGCTGCATCCTTTTGAAGGAACTGCTATCATCGAAGGATGGATACCCGAAAACGAGGACCCCTTTTTAGAAATAGGAAGGGACGAGCTCAAAAGAATCCGAAATATTCTAGCTCAGAATTAGACTTTTTCTTCAGGTTTAGAACTTTCAGTTCTCTCCTTAACAGCCGAAATCAAGAGAAAAATCAATCCGAAAGCAATAAGAGTAATCGAAACGGACCAATACCATTCCATTTCCGCAAGAATAATCTCGTATATACCATAAGAAACCGGGATTCCAATCCCTATAATCAGAAGGATAAACCCAATAGTCCAAAGATCAACCTTCAATATCATCACTCCAACTTCACAGCCGTGCCATAGGCAAGTATCTCAGCAGCATTACCCATAACAGAACTGGTCATGAACCTCACATTTACCACAGCATCTGCATCTAACTCCTCAGCCTTTTCAACCATCTCATTCAATGCTTCCTCTCGTGAGTCCGTCAACATCTCTACATATTCCTTTACTTTTCCACCAGTAAGGTTTCTAAAAGAAGCTTTGATGTCCCTTCCTATGTGAGAGGCCCTGATAGAGTTACCTCTGACCATAGCTAACGTTTCCTCTATTTCCTCACCTGGAATAAAATCAGTTGTTACAACTTCCATCTGACCACCAAGAGAAAATCTTTTTTAGATTATTTAAATCTGCATGTTTACAACTAAATAAATAAGATTTAGTCGAGGCGTTGAAATATGGATGAACTAATATTGGAATCACACGATTTAACAAAAATCTACTCTTCGAGAAATAGAACTATCAGAGCCGTCGATAAGGTAAACCTCAGCGTAAAGCGAGGAGAAATATTCAGCTTGTTAGGGCCGAACGGAGCCGGTAAAACCACGATGGTTCGAATGATAACAACTTTAGAATCACCCACCGAAGGGGAACTCCTGGTCGATGGAGTTAGTGTTGAAGAAGATTCAGGGAGAGCACGAGAAAAAGTCGGACTGGTCCCACAAGAAGTCAGCTTATACGATAAATTGACGGCGGAGGAGACCTTGGAGATGATGGGGAGCCTATATGGCGTTCCTAGCGACCTTTTGGAGGAGAGGATTGAAGATATCATAGAACTGGTTGGTTTGGAGGGTAGGCGAGACGACCTTGTGAAAGGGTTTTCGGGCGGTATGAAGCAAAGGCTTTCTCTTGGCTCCGGATTGATCCATCACCCCGAAATTCTTATCTTGGATGAACCGACTACGGGACTCGACCCACAAACAAGGAGAAGGTTATGGCAACTCATCCGGGAATTGAATGACGAAGGCGTAACCATGTTTATCAACACTCACATAATGGAAGAAGCAGAGGCATTGTCGGACAGGGTCGGTATTATGAACGACGGTAGTCTTGTGGAAGTCGACACTCCTGAAAACTTGAAAAGGCTTGTGACTGGTGGAGAAATTGTTAGCATATGCTTGTCCGACGAAGATAAGAAACAAGCGATCGATATCTTGGAAGATGAAGACCTCGTCCTCGAGATAAACGAGATAGAAGACGGGTTGAAAATCATCACCGAAAACCGAAATAAAGCATTGACCAAACTTCCAAATATACTCTCCGATGAAGGAATCGACCTCCAAGAAATTGGAGTAGTAGAACCAACATTGGAAGATGTATTCATTCAGATAACGGGTGAATAATTTGAATTTGAGAAAAATTTGGAAGATATTTTTGAAAGACGCATTGGACCTAGCAAGGTCCCGAGTGAAAATGATAGCGATATTTCTTTTCCCGATACTGATGATTTTCTTCCTAGGAGCCGGTTTTGGAGGACAAGTGGCCGGAATTGAAACACTGGTAACGGCAGAAAATGCTCAAAATCCCGCTTCCCAAGAACTTATTTCCGCCATGAACTATGCCGAATCGGATTCCGGAATGTTCGAAATCACGGAGAACCATGAGCTGTCGGAAAATGAAGCGATAAGAAAAATGGAAAAAGAAGCATACCACGCCATGGTTTATATCCCATCCGATTACAGCCTAGAAAACTCTTCCGGTGAGAACGTCCAGGTTCTATCCAATCCCGAACAGGGTCAACAAGTCAATGCAGCGGTTATGGACGGAGTAAAGTCGATTGTAAGCAATTTACGAAATGGAAAATTACCGGTTGAGGCCTCACAACCCTACGGCAATCTGGACTATATCGATTTCTTGGCCCCGGCGATTATCGTCATGATGATATTTTTTGGAGCAGGTCAAGGTACGGGGAGTGCATTAGCAGGTGAGAAGGAAGAAGGTACACTCGATCGTTTGGCGATGACCCCTGCAAGTGCAGGTGATATTATAGCTGGCAAGACTCTTTACGCAACTTTTGTACAGTTACTTAGAGTTTTGATAGTCATAATTGCAGTGACTTTCATATTTAATGTTAGTATGAACGGAGCATGGTGGCTTGTAGGTCTAATTGTTCTTCTGATGACGATAGCTTCGGTCGGTTTAGGGTTGTTACTATCCGCTATTTCGGAGGATGAATCCACATATTCTCAGGTGTCTCTAATGGTTATTCCACCTGCAATATTTGTCACAGGTGTTTTCTTCCCTATTTCGGCAATGCCCACCTGGTTGCAGGGTTTGTCCTATGTCTATCCTCTTACATACGCTAACATTGCCATTCGTAGAGTGATGTTGTTGGGTTCCGGCATAGGTGGGATTGCTTTCAATCTGATTTCGCTAGCAATTTTTGCAGTGGTTTTGTACCTCATAGGTGTGATTTTGTTCGACTACACTGCAAGAGGATGAGTTTTTCTGAAACTTTTTTCATTAAAGCGAGTTTTTCTTATCTAGAAAAGCTTCATATAGCTCTTTTCCGTAACCGACTAGAATTATCTTTTCAGGATTTTTCCCTTCGAACTTCTCGGCTGCTCTTATCATTTCCTCGGCTGCATCTTCTGAAGATATGCCTCCAACACCCGTACCTAAACCCGGTACTGCCACTTCTTCTATGTCGTTCCTTTCCGCGCAATCGAGAATACCTTCCATCGCTTTACCTGCATTTTCAGGTGGAACGTTCTTAGCCGGGGTTTTCATTGTGGGGGCATGTATCACGTGGTTGGCCGGTAGGTCTCCACCCGTTGAAAGCGTTGCGTTTCCAACTTTGACAGGTGCACTTTTCCTAGCCTCTTCCTCTATTTCAGATCCGCCTTTTTTCTTGATTATCCCTGCAAGTCCTCCACCCATTCTTAGCTTGGAGTTTGCCGGGTTTACGATTGCTTCGACATCTAGACTGGTTATATCGTCTTTCACAACTTCTATTTCCATAATTCTCAATCTTACTATCTTCTTTTTGAAAAAAAGTATTATCGGATAAGGTGACTTCCGTCACAAGATTTTTCGCTTTCCATCTCCGGTAAGCCTTCTCTACAGGTAGAGAAAGTGATCTGGTGTTTTTCACATTCTTCTCTAACCTTCTTCACGAGTTTGAGTCTCGTCTCTTCAGGTAGATAGTAACTGTTGTTTATCTTTCTCCCAAGGTCGAAATAGTCAGTCTTCACTTTTTCGGCGGTTTTCGGGAACGACTTTTTGAACCTATTCCATCCATCTTTTCTCGGTTTGAAAGTGCTGGTGGTTATGTGTTGAGCACCGGCTTTTGAAGCTTTCTTCACTATCGTCTCAATCTCGTTTTCCGTGAGTTTTGGAAATATAGGGTCCAAACGGATTCCGGTGGGTATACCTTCGTCCTCTAATCTGGAGACCGCTTCTAATCTTCTTTCCGGACTGGGGGCTCTAGGTTCTAGTTTTTGAGATTTTTCTTCTTCCAAAGTGGTTATCGTCATTGTTACTGCCGATTTCAACTCTTTCAATAGGTCGATATCTCTAAGGACGATGTCGCTCTTCGTCACTATCAATATTCTAAGATCATAGTTCGTAAATAGTTCCAAACATTTTCGAGTATCTCGAAACTCTCTGTCCATCGGGGTATATGGATCGGAAGAGTTCGACAAAGAGATTATAGATTCCTTCGGAAGTTCTTCAAGGTCCTTTTCAATCCTCTTCGCGAGATCATCTTTCCTTCTAGGTTGGAAGAAGTTCGGAATATAGGTTGCATAGCAGTAAATGCATCCATGACCAC
>CAZKND010000027.1:0-17040 GCA_964554215.1 Hadarchaeota archaeon (SeqCode)
CGAATCATCGCTACACCTAACAAGTTGGCGCAAACCCCTCAACTCAAGGTCGATACTGGTGACTCGGATCTGGACGAGGAGCTTCGAGGATACGGTAGAGTCATTTTAGGTTACGACATAAAGCGTCCTATCCCTGTGGCTTGAATCGTCGCTGCTTCGATAAATCTTTTTCGAAGAGATGTTTCCAAATAAGTTTTACCTGCTGAAATCGAAATAAATAACTAGGTCCGAAAATGGTTAGAAATCTTTCCGTTTTGAAAATTGGATTATCATCCTTTCTTTACAGGAAGGCTAACTTAGCTAATTTGACCCTCAAATGGAGAATGAGATAATGAAAAAAACGTATTTAAAATTACTTTCAATTCTAATTTTGGTTCTGTTCATTTCTATTCCCCTCACAGATGGAGCGGAGAATTCCCAACCCGGAGAAATTCAACACGTAGAAAAACTGACTGAGGATTGGCCCCGACTAGCCGGAACTCAAGGTGAGAACGACGCTGTGACCTATATACGGGAAGAATTGGAAGGGTACGGACTGTCCCCGAAGGTAGAAAATTTTACTTTGGAAAACGGTTACGATTTCAAAGATGGTTATCTAGCACTGGAAAAACCTTTCGAAGAAAATTATCAATTCGCACCGATAATTCGATCCTCCTCAGCAGACGGATTGGAAGCAGAGTTGAGATATCTGGAAAACGCTTCGGAAAATAATCAATCCCTCGAAAACAAAATAATACTCACATCAGGAAACAATCTGGAAAAAATTTACGAACATTCCCCATCGGCCGTTATCCTCTATCGAGAAAATACCCCTGCATGGTCATATGTTCCGCCTAAATCTTCTCTGGAAGCCCCTACAGTCACTATCTCTTCTCAAGATGCTGCGGAACTGAGATCGGTTTTGGATAATGGAGAGGCAGTTATGGGTCTAAATTTGCAAGGTGAAACTAGAGAACTTACCTCTCATAACGTGGTGGCCACCCTGCCTGGAAAGAGAGAAGAGAAAGTCATTTTAGCTTGCCATCACGACACCGTATTTTCTCCCGGAGCCGTTGATAGTGCTACAGGGGTTGCTGTGATGCTAGAAGTGGCGAGACAATTATCTGATGAGAACTTGGACAAGACTGTGGAGTTTGTTTCTTTCGGGGCTACCAAGTATGGTTCCAAGGGTGTTGAGAAATATTTAGAAAACGTCCAACAGGATGAAATTGCGGCTATTTTCAATGTGAATTCGATCTCTTCCGGCCCTTCTAACGGTTTGAGGATAGGTGTGGAAGGAGTTTCGAATCATTGGTTTGATAAATACATCGCTAGGGTCGCTGATAATTTAGGTTTGGATCATTCATTCGGGAAGAAAGATGATTTCCGAACATTTAGAGATAATTATGAGTATGTGAATTTCAGGGAAAGAGGTTTCCCTGCTACTAGGATATATTGGGTATCCGAGGTTGATGATGACCCTCTTTGGATGATTGATACGGTTGAGGATGGATTTGAGCTAGTTGATGAGAATAATTTGAAGGATTCTTCGAGACTCTTAACTAGTTCTATAAGAAAAATAGGTAGTGATTGGGAGAGAGGATGGGTTTGGAGGTCTGATTTTCCAGGAACTTTATCTCTATTTGTCGTTCTTTCTTTTGCTTTCGTTGTAGTTGGGCTTGCCTCCACTAGCTATTTGAGATACGTGAAAGAAGAGAGAGGTTTAGGGGTTATCCTTATTGCTGGAGTTGCTGTTCTCTTAGCCATTTTAGGTTTATTTCTTTTGATGTTTTGAGATATTCAACTTTTTTAGTTATCTCATCGAAATAGTTGGATGAGAGAATGTACGACGATATGTTTGAAGAGGAGATGGGAAAGAAGAGCGTCTTCAAGGACCAGTCCAAACTTTCTCCGGATTATGTTCCTGAAGAGCTTGTTCACAGGGATGAAGAATTTAGAGAATTAGTCCGGCTGTTTAAACCTGTTTTAGAAGATAGAGCCAGTCAAAGAGTGCTTATCTCCGGTTCGGTAGGAGTTGGAAAGACTGCTCTTGCCTCCAGATTTGGGAAGGAACTGGAGGATAAATCGAAGAACAGGGATATTGATTTGAAATATGTGCATGTCAATTGCCGTAAACAGGGAACTCCTCAAATGGTTTTGAACGATTTAGCTTCTAATTTTCCTCTAAGCGTACCAAGGAGAGGATTCGCCCCGCAAGAGATAATGAACCATATTATCGATCACTTAGAGAAGAAAGATACATTTCTTTTGGTTACTTTGGATGAGATTGATTATTTCATAAAGCAGAACGGTCCGGATTTACTGTATTCCTTCTCCAGAGCTTCAGAAGAATCTGAGTCCGAAAACAGGATTAGCATAATAGCCACCTCTTTTTCACCGGATTTCCTGGACGATTTGGATGAAGCCACTCGAAGCACGTTCATGCACAATCTGATTCGGATGGACAAATACAGTTCCGAACAGCTTTACGATATTTTGGACCAAAGAGCTGAGAAAGCATTTCACTCGGAAATGATCCAAATGGAAACTTTGGACCTGATATCTGACATCGCAGCTCGACGAGGAGATGCGAGATTTGCTTTAGAGTTGTTGTGGTATGCTGGTAGAATAGCCGACAAAGATAGTAGAGGTGAGGTTTTACCAAACCATGCTAGAAAGGCCAAGTCTGAAATTAATCCGGAGATTCGTAAAGATGTGCTTCAAGATTTGAAGAGACACGAACTTCTAACTTTATTGGCTCTTTCTCGTAGACTGAAGAATTCCGATAAGGCTTTTGTCCTCACTGGAGAGCTGGAAGAGTCCTATAACATAGTCTGTGAGGAGTACGAGGAAGAATCTAGAGAACACGTTCAATTCTTAAAATATATAGACAAGTTGGAAACCTTGGGAGTAGTGGATAAGGAGAAGTCGAGAGGTGGTCATAGAGGTCAGAGTCAGAGCATCAGTATCTCCGACGCACCACCAGACCTGATGGAGAAAGAAATAGAGAAGATTTTGGAGAAGAGATAAACTTGTACTTGTGGGGCGGTGGTCAAGCTAGGTTTATGACACCAGCTTCGGGACTCAAAGAGCGAAAAAGCTGGAGATCCGGGGTTCGAATCCCCGCCGCCCCATTGTTTTCTTATTGAGATTATACTGGAGAAACTTACTCATTTCAGTAGCATTGCTGTGTATTTTTTGTTATGGGTGTAACAAAAAAGCAACATCATCAATATTTTTCTATATTTTGGCAATTGTAAAGCTGAAGATAAGGCTTTAATAATAGATTCAGTTAATACCTTCGAATACTGACCTGAATGATTAGCTGGAAAAGTTGATTTTTATAATCTGTAGGTTATTGAAGAATATAGGTGAGTTTCTTGAGCGATAATGAAAAGATTAAGGTTGAGGAGGGAAGTTGTGTACTTTGCGGTGCTTGTGTAGCTGTTTGTGAATATGGAGCTGTTAGAATTTCTTTGGATTCTCTTTCCATAGATCACGATAAATGTGAAATGTGTCAGAAATGTGTAGAAGTTTGTCCGAGAGATGCTTTAGTTAAGGAGGGTATTAGTTGACTGACTATGATTTAATTGTAGTTGGGGCAGGACCTGGAGGGAGTCATACTGCTAAAGTGGCTGCGGAGCGAGGTTTAGAAGTTTTGTTGGTGGATAGAAAGGAGGAGATAGGGACTCCTGTAAGATGTGGTGAAGGTATAGGTAAGGAGAACCTTCAAGAATTTTATGATGTTGAAGATGAGTGGGTTTCAGCTGAAGTATCTGGAGCCAGGGTTCACTTTCCTAACGGGGAGCATATTGAGATGTCAGGTGAAAATGCGGGTGATGAGGTAGGGTATATTCTTGAGAGAAAGATTTTTGATAGAGATTTGGCGGATAAAGCTGCGGAAGCAGGTGCTAATTTGAAAGTAGGTACGGAGGCGAGAGGGTTGAAACGTACGGATGGACATGCTTCTTTAGAGCTGTGTGATAGACAAGGGGAGTTTGAAGTTGAAGCCAACTTGATAATAGGTGCTGATGGTGTTGAAAGTCAGGTGGGCAGTTGGGCCGGTTTGGATACTTCTCTGAGTGTAAATGATGTTGAAAAATGTGCCCAATATCTGGTCACAGGGGTAGATTTCGAGAGTGATTATGTCCATTTTTTGATTGGCAATGAGATTGCTCCCGGCGGTTATATCTGGATGTTTCCTAAAGGGGAGGAAAGAATGAATTTGGGGGTTGTAGTTTTACCTTCTAAAGCCGATAAAGGTCCGGAGTTTTATTTGCAAAATTTTTTGAGTGAGAGGTTTCCGGACGGGGAGATTGTTGAGAAAACTTATGGTGGTAATCCTGTGGAGGGTCCAAAGAACTCCGTGGTGAGTGATAATGTTATGCTTGTTGGCGATGCCGCTCGCCATGTAGATCCTTTCACCGGCGGAGGACTTTCTAATGCTTTGAGAGGAGGAAAATTTGCGGCAGAAGTTGCTTCGGAGGCGGTGAATGAGTCGAAGTTTGATCGGGATTTCTTAAGTAAATATGATGATCTTTGGAAAGAGAGGTTTGGGGAGAATCTTGAGAGAAATAAAAAATTGCAAGAGAAATTCTTGAGCATGGATGATTCTGATTTTAATTCTCTTGCTGATAGTTTGCCTGACGGGAATCTGCAGGAGATAAGTTTGAAAAAACTGGCTTTTAGCTTGATTAAAAGCAATCCTAAACTCTTGTGGGATTTGAAGGATTTCATTTAATTTTGGAAATATTTTTGCGTTTTTATTTTAGGGAACTATTTTTAACGGGAAGTTCAAACATTCTTAAAGAGGTAATAAAGTGGGCGAAGGTTTAGAAGCGATAACTATTGGTGAAGTCTTAGCGGAGTTTTACGGAAAAGAGATGGATAAGCCCTTGTACGAAGATGGAGATTTTAATGGACCTTTTCCCGCGGGCGCGCCTGCTATTTTTGCTGATACAATTGCAAAGGTTGGAGGGTCTGCAGGTTTTATAGGGGTAGTAGGGGATGATGATTTTGGAAAGGTGGCTATTGACAAATTTTTGGAGGATGGGGTTGATGTTTCGTATCTGAGAAAGTCAGAAGAGTATACTACTGGAACCTCTTTTGTAACTTATTTCAGCGATGGCAGTAGAGAATTTTTATTTCATTTGGAAAGGTCTGCTGCGGGACAACTTTCCTCTCAAGATATATCTTCCGATTATATTTCAAAAGCGGATTTTTTGCACGTAACTGGTTCTACTGTGTCGATGAACGAAACGTGTAGAGAAACGGTTTACGAAGCCGTTGAAGTTGCAAAAGAAAATGGTTTGAAGGTGACTTATGATCCGAATCTTCGCCCTGAATTGTTGAAACAAGACTCACCTCGGGAAGTTAGTGAGCCAATTCTAGAGAATTGCGATTTTTTGCTTCCTAACGAGTCTGAGCTCGAAATGCTCAGCAGGAAAGGGGATAATTTGGTTGAAAATGCTAGAGAGTTTTTAGAATATCCTATCGATACGGTTGTTGTGAAGAGAGGTAAAGAGGGGGCGATTGTGGTGGAACAGGATAATGATTTCGATGTTTCTCCTTATTCGATTGAAGAGATTGATCCTACAGGAGCCGGCGATTCTTTCGATGCAGGGTTTGTCCACGGCCTTATTGAAGGGAAAGATTTGAAGGAAGCGACGAGATTTGCCAATGCTACGGGTGCTTTAGCTGTAACTTCAAGAGGTGGGATGGCGGGGATTAAAGGTAAAGAAGAGATTCTGCGATTGATGGAAAGCTAGAATTTTTTGAAAGGTTAATAAAGAAGGATGTATTAATACAGGACCAAGATATCATGGTAATAACGGAAGAAGAGTGGGAAGAGGCAAATCGAAGAGCGTTGGACCTCTTGGATGAAGCCGGAATTGTTTTGTCAGATGATGAAAAGGAAAACATGGAAATTGTAGATTACGGCTTGGATAATCTGGAAGAAATAGGAACTGAGATCATAGTTTATGTGAATAATGACAAATATTGTGCGAAAGAGCTCGTTCTTTTCCCGGGGCAGATTTGTCCTGAGCATAGACATCCTCCTTTAGAAGAGTATGAAGGTAAGCAGGAAACTTTCCGCTGCCGTTGGGGGAAGGTTTATCTCTATGTTCCTGGTGAAGAAACCGAAGATCCGGAGACGAAACCTCCTGAGGATAGAGAGGAGCACTTTACTGTCAGAAATGAAATTGTACTTGAACCTGGGGACCAGTATACACTCCCTCCGAATACGAAGCATTGGTTTAAAGCTGGTGAAAACGGTGCGGTCATATCAGAGTTTTCTTCTTCGAGCTTAGATGAAGAAGATATTTTCACTGACCCGGAAATTAAGAGAACGCCAGAAGTAGAGTGATTGGGAATTAATTTTTCTAAGGCTTTTCTATACTTTTAAAACGGACGAGTAAATGATATAAGTCCTCTAGCATTAACCGATATTAGCTTGGGAGAGTTTTCAAAGAGAAGTTTAGAATTCTCTAAATTGTGTGATTGGGTATGGATTTGACTTGGGAAAATGAGGAAGATTTGGGTAATCCCTTCACTATCTCTTCTTCGACATTTTTTGCTTCAGCTAACCAAGATGGTTCATTCGGGGGAAATTGTGGATTTTGGCTTCCGCCTATAAGGATTCTTGATAAATTGAGATTCTACCATGAAGATGAGGCGTTACAGACAGATACTGTTTCTATCAATCCTGGAGTTGTCCAACTTTCTGGTGAGGTTGATGGTAAGAGTTGGAATCAAACCTATTTTTGTCCAGTAGAAGAATCAGCTTGTGTGGTCCAATTTGAGTCGGATTTGGATTCTGTAAGTGTAGAGTTGGAAGCTAATTATTTGAAAGCTAGTTCTCCGTTGAGAACTGAAAAGGGGGTGACCTCTTGGCATCATAAAGACGAGATGGTTCAGGTTGAAAATGAAGAAGATGGGTATTATACGACTGTTCTAAGTGATACTTCTATTGATTTTGACGAGGAAAATAAAAAAATTGATTTGGATTCTGGAGATGCTACCTTTGTAGTTTCCGGGTCTTTGGATTCGAGGAGTGAAGCGGAAGAAATCGCTAAAGATACAATGCAGAATCAAGAGGATATTTTGAAAGAGAAGAAGAAATTCATAGAGGAAAATCTTCTTGAAATAGCTAATTTCGATTCCCCTGACGAGAAACTGAACAAATCTTTTGCTTGGGCAAAGTTTGCTATGGAAAAACTTTACCATGAAAGTGAAATCGGCGGCGGTTATTTTGCAGGGTTGCCGGAATTCCCCAATTTTTTTGGTAGGGATACCGTTTGGTCCGTTCTGGGTTTGAACTCCTCGGGAAGGTTTGAAAACGTTCGAGAATCTCTACAAACTTTAGGAAAAGTGCAGTCCGAAGAAAAAGGTCGTTGTAAGCTGGAAGGTGAGATACCTCATGAGTTCTCCCTTGACGGTGAGAGGGTCCATTACAACAGTTCAGACGGGTCTCTGCTCTGGGTTAAGGGGATTCATGACTATTTGAAATGGTCCGGCGATGAAGATTTTCTATCCGAAAATTATGAAAAGATAAAGAAAGCGATCAAGTGGGCTTTTGAAAAAGATGAGAATGGGGATTTGTTTGTAGAGAACTGGATGGAACTTTTTTCTGACTCTATACTTTTCTTGATAGATACGAGTTGGATGGATACCACTATAAGGTGGAAGGCTGCGGTTGATATTCAAGGAATATACCATGAGGCTCTAACCTGTGGGGCGGAATTGGCCGATCGAATGAATGATGAGGAGTTTGCTCAGATGTGTAGAGAAACTGCTGATAAATTAAAGGAGAAAATAAATGAGGTGTATTGGAACGAGGACGAGGACTATTTCTATGATAAGAAAGGTTTGCTTAGGATGGGAGGTTCCACTACTAGTAATCCTATAATTTTAGCTCTTTTTGATGTTGCAGATGAAGAGAAGAAGGAGAAAGTCCTTGAGAAGATTGGTTCGGAAGAATTTACTACGGACTGGGGGGTCAGAAGTGTGAGTGAGAAGGATTTCTTTTACATACCAGGTGGTTGGGGGATATTATCTTATCATAATGGTAAGGTTTGGCCATTAATCACAGGGTGGTGTTGCGCTGCTGAATACAAGAATCATAAACCGGAGATAGCGAAAAAGCAGTTGGATTCTTTCAAGGAGCTGACTAAGATAGGCTCTCCTGGAGTGTTACCCGAGACGGTTCATGGTGATAAGTTGGAACCAGCTGACTGTTATCATCAGGCTTGGTCTTCCGGGATGCTGGTTTACGATGTCGTAGGCGGACTCTTAGGAATTGAACCTGATTCTCTCAATGATGAGATTAAGATAGAGCCTCATCTTCCGGATGATTGGGACTATGCCAGTTTGGAGAATTTGTTGATAGATGATAATTCTATTGATTTGTTCTTTTCTAGGGAGGGGGAAGGTTGGAAGGTTGTTTTAGATTCTGAAGAGCCTATAGAAGTGAATTTGAGTATGCCAGGTGATTTTGAATCTGTTGAGAAAGACGGGGAGGAACTCTCTATTTCTAGAGAGGAATGTTCTGGCTGTACACATTCTAGTGTTGATATAGAATTAGAAGGCGAATCAGAATTGACTTTTTCTTAAATATTTCTGCATCTGAGAGATACGAATTTTAGGTTTTGGAATCGCTTATTTTAAAATTAGCAAATTCCTCTGGTTATTTCAGTAAAGCTATTCATATCTTTAATGACAGGGGAGGTGATTTTTTGGATATTATTTTAGATGTTAAAACCAGAGAAGAGTATTATAAGAACCATATCGAAGGATCTCTAAATATTCCGGTTTGGGATCTTAAATTTTATCTTGATTTTCTTGAAGATAAGAGCGTGAAAGTTTATTGCGGTCCTAGAGGTAAAAGGTCAAAAATGGCTGTGGATTTTCTTCAAGAAAACGGGATAGACGCTGAGGAAATCCCACCGTCTGAACTAGATGATTACGAGATGGTTGGAGATCCTATGATTTGTGCGATAAATTATCTTTCCGTTAAACCTGGTCATGAAGACGAGTTTGAAGAGAAGGTTGAAAACTTGTGCACCAAAACGATGGATAAAGAAGGATTCATAGGTACTAAAGTTTTCAGAGCTACAGATATTTCTTATGGAGGAGCTATGCTAGAAGGGGAATATGAAGAAATGGAGATAAAGCCTACTAAGTATGTGATGTTGACTTATTGGGATAGTAGAGAGAATCATGAGGAGTTCCACAAACTACCGGAGATTATGGAAGGTTTCAAGGGGATTATGGAACATGTTGCTATAACCCCGTACGAGGAGTTCGCTGAGATAGTCCATTAGAAAAATTCTAAAAAATAGATGAAGACGAGATAGATAGTTGTTATTGGTATGATGATTGTCCATGGATTAGTTCCCAAAGCTTGGGGAATCGTCTCCCACTCTTTTTCTTTTTTCTGTAATGATTGTGATATTGAAGGATATATTCTTGAAAATATCAAGGATCCTAATATCATACCTATTATTCCGAAAAGTGCGTGGATTGAACCTGTTCCGAGCGCGCCTGCTCCGGTACCGGGACAGTAACCCAAAAGAGCAAATCCTACTCCGAAAATTAAACCGCCTAATACTATTCCTTTCAGGTAGAACGGTTTAGGGTGTAATTTGATTTTGTTGAACCCTTTCAGAATGTATACTCCAATCATGCCGGTTACAACAGCAGTAAGCATTATTTTGATGATTGTAAAATCTCTCAGTAAGAGTTGATTTATTATGATGTTGTAGTTTGTCGCTCCTCCTTTTTGAAGTAGGAAACCGAAGAAGATACCGATTATTAGTCCGAGAATCAGTTGTATTTTTTTATCTCCATGTATTTTTTCGAACAAATTATAGACCTCCTATAAAGTGAAATAGGGGAATTGAAGTCAGTATTCCTCCTATGAAGAATAGTGCTAATGCTAGCCAGCTTCCGGCAGATAGTTGAAGAGTTCCGCTTATCCCATGTCCACTTGTACAACCTCCGGCTAGACGGGATCCAAAGCCGATTAGAACTCCTCCGATAATTGCTGAGATTGATCTCAAGAATATATTGTTTCCGAATGTTTGACTCCAGAGGAGAGGTATTGTTTCTATTTCAAATTGTCCAGAGAATGTTGCGGAAATGAATGAACCTATGATTATGCCGATTACGAGCATCCATTCCCAGTCTATTTTAGGTTTGTATTTTTGGAAGTATTTTCTATCTTCCACTCTACTTTTTCTGAGGGAATTTTCTATCATCCCTCCCGTTCTTACGTAGGCTGTCGAACAACCGATTGCTTTGTTTGAGATCAGGAGGCTAATCCAACTCAATATCCCGATACCGAGGCCTACAAGATAAGGGGACCATGTTTCTAAAAATAACCAGTTCATACATATTTCCTATTTGATCATTTAATTAAAAACCCTATTAGATGGGAGAAATAGTTTGTTTCAAGAATTTATCTGAAATATTAGATTTATATCCATTTTAATCCTAAATCTTTCGAAGAAGATGGATTTTTCCTGATTCTAGTTGGTTTCTCACTTTCTGATTTTTTGTCTGCAAGTTCTCGGTGATTTTTGCACCACCACATTCCGTGTATAAGATAGGTGGCTTCTTTTCCGCAAATGCAACATTTTCCCAAGATAGTCACCTTTTTTCGTGATTATTTGTACTATCAAGGGGGATTAAAAAGCTTTGGATTTATAAGCCATAACTCCAATTTTTTCCCTTTATTCCGGTTTTTAAGCCTTAAAAATGTTTTATAACTTATTGGAAGGAAACTAGTCTTTTTAAAGTATCTAGAAACTATCCCTTAATGATATGACAAGTGAAGTTCTATTGAAATGTTCTTTCCACCGATAAGCTTGTTTTCAGTTAATTCTCTAAATAAAAAGATGGAGAGTCGATAATAACAGAAGCGGATTGATCCTAGATAACAAAACAGTGAGAGTAAAAAAATTTGAATTTATAAAACCTAACTAAATCATCCAATCAATTGCTAATAGAATTCAGGAAAATTTTGACAAGCAATAGGAACTCGGAAAAGTGATTTTAAAGAAATCATTAATAATGTCTATGAACAATCCAGGAGGTGATTGTGTGAAAATTGGAGTTATGGCTGATACACATGATAATCTCGAAGCTGCTAAAGAAGCTGTAGAGTTTTTCAATGATAGAAATGTTTCTCATGTTCTCCATGCAGGAGATTTAATCTCCCCTTTTGTGGTCGGGAAATTTTCAGAACTTGAAGCAGAGTTTCATTATGTTTGGGGAAATAATGACGGATCTCGAATCCACATAAATTCGAAGTTAGAAGAGATAGGAGCCGATCCTGGTGAAGAATTCAAGTCTCTCAAGATAGATGGGTTGGAAATAGCTCTGCTCCACGGGGTTGAAGAAGCTATTGTCGAATCTCTGGTGAAGGATTCAAGATTCGATTTAGTGGTTCGGGGACATACACATGATACAGAAGTTAGGGAAAATCCGAATTTGATTAACCCTGGTCCGACTTCAGGATATTTGGCAGGGAAGAGAACTGTAGCTATCTTTGACACGGATGAGATGAAGGGTGATATCTTTGAAATCTAATTTATTTCTTCAAGAGATAAAAGAGAGTAATAAATTTGCATTTTAGAAAATCGAGGTAGATCACAAATGTCGGAGAAGCTTTATTTTATGGGATTGCCCGAAAATTCAGGACCTGGTGATATACTAGGGGCTATAGCTAATGAGGCAGGCATTGATGGTGATAAGGTCGGCAATATAGAGATTAAAGGATCCACTGCCACTGTAACGGTAGATGATGATGCTTCAGACCCTATTTTAGAGAATTTGGATGATATTTCTGGAAATTCAGTAGCCATTGCTAAATCGAGTGGGGGAAACGATATATCTCATTTTTTCGAACTGGCAAAGTTGGTTGAGATTGAGAGAGAAGAAGAGATGAAACGTCATGAAAGAGAGATTAGAAATGTTTCAGGTAGGGAAAGGGAAAAGAAAGGAAGAGCAATCCTACACTTGAAAGGCAGAGATGAAGGTACGGGACTCGGAGGAAAGAATTTAATAAAATTTCTCAGGCAGAGGAAAGGAGAAACCTTACCGGATACGGAGATTAGCGTAGGGGATTTAGTGATGCTTTCAAGAGATGATCCGCTTAGAGAAGACAATCCTACGGGGACTGTTTCTAAGAAGACGAAATATTCAATCACCGTAGCTTTCGATAATAAACCTCCTAGTTTTTTGAAAGACAATGGGCTTCGATGTGATCTCTATGTAAACGATATAACTTATCAGCGGCAATTAGGGGCCCTGGAAGAAATTGTTTCTTCGGAGGGGGATAGGTTGGAGGATTTAGCTAGAAAGTCTTTAGGAAAAGATGATATCGAATTTGGGCCTTCTGAGGGAGAAATTGAATTTTTTGATGAAGGTTTGAATTCATCTCAAAAAGAGGCGGTTAAAAGATCACTCTCAGCGGAAGATTATTTTCTCATACACGGACCACCAGGAACCGGAAAGACAATTACTTGTGTAGAGGTTGCGAGGCAGTTGGTTAAAAATAATGGAGAGGATGTTCTCTGCACGGCCGATTCAAATACAGCGGTAGATAATCTGGTTGAATGGTTAGCTGAAGCGGGTGAAAAAGTAGTTCGAGTTGGACATCCTGCGAGAGTGACCCCAACGTTGAGAAATCATACTTTGGATAAAATAGTTCAGCAGAATGAGAAATACGAGAAGAGTCAAGAACTTCGAGATAAAGCTGAAGATTTGATGGAAAAACAAGACGATTTAACCCATCCGAGCGGTCGATGGAGAAGAGGAATGAGCGATGAAAAGATTAAATCTTTGGCCGAGCAGGGTAGAGGTTCCAGAGGTGTTTCTCCGTCGAAGATTGAGGAGATGGCTTCTTGGCTAGATATTCAGGAGAGGGTTGATGAGATATTTTCCGAAATAGAAAAGTTAGAAGATGAAGCCGTTAATGAGATTTTGGATTGGGCGGATGTAGTCTGTGCTACAAATTCGGGCTGCGGTTCGGAGCTATTGTCGGATAGAGATTTCGACACGGTTATAATTGATGAGGCTACTCAGTCGACTGAGCCGAGCTGTTGGATCCCTATCACGCTGGCGGAAAAAGTTGTAATGGCTGGGGATCATAAGCAGCTGCCTCCTACAGTTTTGAGCGAAGAGGCGGGAGGTTTGAATCGGACTCTATTCTATTCGCTCATAGAGAAATATGGTGAAGATATTAGAAGTATTCTTGAAGTTCAGTACAGGATGCATGAAGATATAATGAATTTTTCGAATCAGGAGTTTTACGATGGGGTTTTGAAGGCTGATGAGTCGGTTTCGGATCATACTCTGGAGGACTTGATTGATTTTGAGGTTGAAGGGGAGGACCTGACTGGGAGAGCCTTGGACGCCGATAATCCCGTGGTTTTTATTGACACATCGGCTGTTGAAGCCCCTGAACGTAGTAGAAAAGGTTCTACATCCAAGGAAAATCCAAAAGAGGCGGAAATAGTGGAATCGCTAGCTTTAAAATTGCTGGATGCCGGTTTGGAACATTCCGACTTGGCGGTTATAACTCCTTATGATGACCAGGCTGATTTGATAAATGGAAAGCTTGATTATGAGGATTTGGAAGTTGACACTGTTGATGGTTTTCAGGGAAGGGAAAAGGAGGTTATTTTACTCTCGTTAGTCAGGAGTAATGAAAACGGCAACATTGGTTTTTTGGAAGATGTGAGAAGGTTAAATGTTTCTTTGACCAGGGCCAAAAGAAAAATTGTGATAATAGGTGATTCCTCGACCGTAACTCAGCATGAAACTTATTCTGATCTTTATGATTACGTTTCGAAAAATGGCGAGGTTTTGAGAGTTGAATAGAGGGTTATTCTTTTTTGAATATTTCTTCTGCTTTTCTCAAAACCATCCAGGTCAGTAAAAATAGCATGGATATTACGAGATAGGTCAAACCCTCTTTTAGATATGGGGTAGTATAGCCTCCTATGGCGGCTAGTGCTAGAGAGAAAAGAGTGTAAGATTTGTTGTGAGACGGTATTTTCTTTGTGATTGTTTCCCTCATCTGTTCTAGTTTTAGTTCTTTGATTTAGTTAGTTAAAACGGTTTCATATCCTCTTGGGGTAGAGTTTTTCAATTTTGACTGGTTTACTCAAATTCCGTTATTCCTTCTTTTTTCATTACTCCTCGAGCGGACAGTATCCCTGTTACGCTAGCGTTAATGATGTCTCTTGAAAGCCCAGCTCCGTCTCCTGCAACGAATAGGTTTTCTATATCGGTCTCCATGTTTTTATCTACATCCACTTTCATCGCATAAAGTTTGACTTCTGGAGCATAGAGCAAAGTTGAGTTCGATGCAACTCCGGGAATCACACTGTCTAGTTGTTCTAGACCTTCTTGCAGGTTAGTGACTATCCTTCCCGGTAAAGCCATGGAAATATCACCGGGAGTGACACTTTTTAGGGTTGGGTCAACATGTCCTCTATTTATCCTGCTCTCTGTTGACCGTTCTCCTCTCCTGAGGTCTCCTAATCTTTGAACCACCGGCTTTCCCCCTCCTATTGTGGTCGCTAGGTTCCCTATGGATTCTCCATATGCTGTCGTGTTTGTGACGGGTTTGGTTAGAGTGACTCTGGAGAGAAATGCGAAGTTTGTATTTCGTGACTTCTTATTTCGGAAACTGTGGCCGTTGACACCCACATGGTCTTCATATTTTTCCTCCACTACGAAACCTTCATGGTTTGTACAAAAAGTTCGGACAAAGTCGTCGAAAGATTCCGTTCTTATATGGAATTTGGGGTCTCGACTAACGTCCACGACAGGCTCCATCACTATAGAGGGCACTTCTACTCTAACCCCTATATCGATAGCTCCGTGCGATATGGATAGGCCTAATTTTTTAGCTTGTTTCGAGAACCATATTGCTCCGGACCTGCCGGGAGCTGCAATCGTGTATTTGGATTCTATTTTTTCTCCGTCCACGATTATTCCATCTTCGGTTATCTCATCCACTTCCGAGTTTAGTTGAAATTCTACACCCTTACTTTCTATATCTTCTTTGAACGAGTTGATGATGTCGGGCAAGTTTTCGGAACCTATATGTATCTGTCGAATTGGTATAAACTTCACATCGTTGGCCGCCGCTTTCCGAGCTAGCTTTTCGTTTCCTGGAGTTTCTTCACCGTATATCTTGTCAGGGGCCCCGTGTTGTTGGAATATTGAATCTATGTAGTCTATTAATTCAAAAGCCTCATCTTCATCGATTATACGCGTCAAGTCCCCCCCGATGTAAGGGCTAAGATTTAGAGTTCCGTCGGATAAACCTCCAGCCCCTCCGAGACCTTGCATTACCTCGCAAGGTTCACACTCATTGCATTGTGATGTTTCTGTTGAAGAACAGTTTCTGTCAAGGATAGGCCCTCCTCTCTCGAAAACTTTGACGGATAGATCGGAGTTTTTAGCCACCTCCTCAGCCGCGAATAGTCCGGCCGGTCCTGCTCCAAAAATGACAACATCAGTCATTTATGACCCTCACAAACTAATATCCATTATGTAAAAACTTTACCTTTAATCCGGATTTAACCCCTTATATTTTTCAAATTTCCTAAAAAAGTCCCGTCTAACAGGTGTGCTTCGGCATTATCTAAATCTATTGCCTCTGCTTCGAAAAGGGGACCTAGGAGGTCTTCCGGAAGTTCTTGATTAATTGCCCCTCCTCCAACTAGCTTACTGAAAGCAGGTATAATCATAACTTCAGGAGGTGCTTCGTCTATTGCATCTTCTAATTCTTCAGGTAAGTTCTCGGGGATTAGTTTTGTTCTAATCCAGGCAGGTTCTTTCGCTTTACCTCCTAGATCGTCTTCAAGTTCGATTGTAGGATGGTTATGCCCCATGATGATAATATCGCTATTCAAGATTTCTTTCTTGGGCCAGGCATGGCCGTGAATTAGTCCGATTTTACCGTTTCCTATGGTAGTTCCTTTCGCGCCGTGTAGTTTGACATTTTTCGGAATTAGCCCTTTTATGTCGCCGTCGTGGTTCCCTGGTATTATTTCGATTTCAGCTTCTTCGGATAATTCGGAGAAAAATTCTGGGAGTTGTTCCCATTCATCTCTACTGGTCACCGGAATATTGTGTTTGATGTCCCCTAGAAAGAATAATTTATCCGCTTCGTGTTCGTGAATCAGATTAAGTATTCTTTTTTTAGCTTCTGGAAACCTGGCTGGTATTTCGATTCCTTTGTCCGATAGTTCAGCTGCCAGTCCTAAGTGGAGATCACCCACCGCTATAGCTCTGGAGTTGTCCAGTTCTATTCCGAGTGCTGGGGAGTTATGTATGGGAGCGATTTCCATTTTCGACACTAATTTGAGTACCTGTGTATGATATAAATTAAACCTAATCATTTTTGCCGATGAATTGGAGCATATCTAAATTAGACGAATTATTTGGAAGAGAAGTCCCATAGAATGGCTATATTTGCAAATTCATTTAATAAGAATAAAGCCCATACTAAAACTGTTAATATATTGCTTAGAAGGCGGTTTGGAAGATGGAAAAAACTTCAAGCATGTTGATTTTGTTTGCTCTGGCTTTGGCTTTTGTGTCCCTGGCTTTTTCTTTGACTGCTATGTTAGGAGGGAAAGCAGTTTTTGCATTTTCAATCATTGCTGTTCTGTTGTCCCTAATCATACTCTCACCTAAGAGAGCGAATGAATATCTTAACGAAGAAATTAGTAGGATTAAAGGTCTGAAGAATGAAATGGCTGAGAGGGGTAAGTTCAACATTCTAATTAGACTTATAGGACCTATCGTAATCTACTTTGTTTTTTTAGGGGTTCTTTATTTACTAGTTAATCCATCAGTATTTCCTGAAGTTTTAAGCGCAGTTCTTCTATATTTAGTTGCATTAGGAAAAGAGATGGTTGCTCCTGTTGCTGCTGGATTGGTGGAAGCACATGCAAGCGTAACTCTCCCTTTGATGATACTAGCTCTGGCTTTTGACGATATAATTTGTGGACTTTGGATGGTTCTGAACTGGGA
>CAZKND010000028.1:0-8339 GCA_964554215.1 Hadarchaeota archaeon (SeqCode)
GAGTGAAGTTAAAGAAGAAGTCGAATCAGTATGTCCCGAATGCTACAGGAAAGAAAATAAAATCAATAATATCCCTGGAGAGATTGTCGTTGAAGACGATGGAAAAGTCTATCTAGAGAAAGAGTGTGAAAAACACGGAGAATTCAAAGCGATATACTGGGACGACGTAGATATTTACGAAAAAATAATGGATTACGAAGTAGAAGGCCCAGGAATAGAAAATCCACAAGTGGACGGAACAAGCTGTCCACAAGATTGTGGACTCTGCGAACGTCACAAATCACAATCAGTCTTAACAAACCTTTTTGTAACTAACCGTTGCGATTTGAGATGCTCCTATTGCTTTGCAAACGCCGGGGCAGAAGGATTTGTCTACGAACCCTCCCTTGAAGAACTACGGGAACAAATGCAGCAAGTCCGCAACCAAGAACCGGTCCCCAGCCAAGCCATCCAAATCACTGGAGGGGAACCTACGGTTAGAGATGACCTAGTTGAAATTGTTGAGATGGCAAACGAAATGGGTTTCACTCAAGTTCAAGTTAATACTAACGGAATCCGCTTAGGAGACGATCCACAGTTAGCTAAGGATCTAAGAGAAGCTGGCACCAATACTATATATCTAAGTTTCGACGGAGTCAGCGAAGAAACCAACCCATGGTTTGAACAGAACAAAAAGACTCTAGATAGTCTACGCGAATGCGGAATGGGAGCAGTTCTAGTACCTGTAGTTATTAACGGACACAACGATCACGAGATAGGCGACATAATACAGTTTGCTAAGGACAATGTAGACATCGTCAGAGGTGTCAATTTCCAACCTGTTTCATTTGTCGGTAAAATAGACAATATCACAGACGAACAAAGGAAAAGAGAAAGAATAACTTACTCAGAAATGATCAAAAAAGCCGAAAAACAGCTAGATGGAGCCATAAAAGCCAAAGAGGATTGGTACCCTGTTCCATTCGTCACACCCGTATCTAAACTAGTGGAAAAAATGAAAGGCGAACCGCAAGTTGAATTCAGCACACATCCAAGCTGCGGAGTTGCCACTTACGCTTTCATAGATGAAGACGATAGCTTAATCCCAATCACTGATTTTATCGACGTCGAAGGATTGATGGAAAAGTTGGATGAGGAAAGCAAAAAAGATGGTATACTCTCCAACTTGAGGACCAAACTCTCTCTAGGACTAAACCTCTCAGACTACATCGACGAAGAAAAATCACCAGAAGGATTAGATATAGAAGATCTGCTCAAAAAAGCCGTCGCAGGAGGGTCACATGACGAGCTTGGCAAATTCCACATTAATTCCTTGTTCCTAGGAAGTATGTGGTTCCAAGATGTATGGAATCTAAACATATCACGATTAGAAAGGTGCGTAATTCACTACTCAACCCCCGAAGGAGTCATCCCATTCTGTGCCTATAACGGAGTAGGCTACGGAGAAGAAATCAGAGAAAAACATTCCGTTCCAATCGAGGAATGGGAAGAAGAAACTGGTAAAAATATAGAGGATGACCTTTGGGAAGGCGGACCTATCTCCGACCAATCCTCTGATAACGAGTAAAAATGAAAGTTTATTTATGGGGAAAACCCTGAATAATTCTAACCGAACCAAAGAGAAAAAATTGGAGAGATGTTATTATGTATCCTAAAAAATACACACGGTTCGAAAAGGCTCGCGTGATAGGAGCGAGAGCCATCCAAATCGAACTGGGAGCACCAGTCTTGATAGAACCTCCCGAGGATGTTTCTGACCCAATCGATATCGCCACCCTCGAATTTGAAGAGGATGCAATACCAATGACGATTGTCAGAAGGCTTCCAAACGGAGAAAAAGTTCAGTAAAGCGAAAATAAAATAAATTATTCCATCTTTTTTACTCAGGGGTTTCTTGTGGGAGTCAAAATAAAGGATATAACTCCAATCAAAGAAGTGGAGTTAGAATATCTAAAAAGAAAAACTATCGCAGTAGACGCAATGAACACACTTTACCAATTCTTATCTATAATCAGACAGTCCGATGGAACGCCTCTTAAGGATTCTCAAGGAAGAACAACTTCTCACCTCTCAGGCTTACTTTATCGAACATCCAATCTAATCGAAATGGGTATTGAACCAACATTCGTATTTGACGGGAAGCCTCCAGAACTGAAAAGTAAAGAAATCGAAACCCGACGGGAGATTAGATCAGAAGCTGAAGAAGCTAGAAAGGAAGCTTTAGAAAAAGGCGAGGAAGAAGAAGCTAGAAAACAGGCTCAAAAAGCCGCTAGAGTATCAAAAGATATGATCAAACAGTCAAAAGAACTCCTGGATACAATGGGAGTTCCCTGGGTACAAGCACCGGGAGAAGGAGAAGCTCAAACCTCCCATATGGCGAAAAAAGGGGATGTTTGGGCCACTGGAAGTCAAGATTTTGACAGTTTGCTTTACGGCTCCTCAATATTGGTAAGAAATATGACGATAACAGGGAAAAGAAAGCTACCCGGGAAAAACCAATACAAAGAAATACTCCCTGAAATTATAAAACTCGAAAAGGTCCTGGAAACTCACCAATTGAACCAGAAAAAACTGATCGCGATCGGGATTCTAGTAGGAACGGATTATAACGACGGGATAAAGGGTATAGGACCCAAAAGAGCTCTGAAACTTGCCAAAGAGTACGATGATATAAGCGAGATAGAGAAGGAAGAGATAGATGACGGATTTGAAATCGATCCGTCAGAAGTAGAAGAACTATTCCTCAATCCACGGGTCAAAGATGACTACGAAATCGAATGGGAAGAACCCAACCCTGAAAAAATCAAGGAGTTCCTATGTGAAAAACACGATTTTTCCGAATCAAGAGTGGAAACCGGTATAGAACGGCTCAAGAAAGGAAAAGACGAAAGAGCACAACAATCCCTAAAAAAATGGGGATAATCACCTGACCTCCCCCTCATCCCAACCATCCTCACCTATCAATGGAACAAATGCACAACTCGTGTGTCTATTAACATCAGTCTCATCCTCACTCTCCTTCTGCACCTCCAACAATCTCTGACCTCTATAATGACTGCCGACCGGAGCAGCCAATATACCGCCCACTTTAAGTTGTTCTATCAAATCATCTGAAACTTTAGGAGAGCAAGCCGTTACAATAATCCGATCATATGGAGCCTCTTCTTCCAAACCAGTGGTCCCATCACCCACTAAAACCTCTACCAAGTCTCCATAACCTGCATCTTCTAAATTTCTACGGCCAAATTCAGCGATATCGGTCAATCTCTCCACCGAGAAGATTTTCCCATCTTCACCTACCATTTCCGCCATCAATGCAGCATTATACCCCGACCCTGTACCGATCTCTAAAATTTTCTGACCTTCCTCCACCTTGAGAACTTCGAGCATAATCGCAATCATACTGGGGGCCGATATAGTCTGGCCTTCGCCGATTGACAACGGTCGATCGACATACGCCTGTTTTTCGTATTTTGAAGGGATAAATTCCTCCCTCGGCACCGTTTCGAAAGCTTCGATTGTCTCTGGTTTTTCTAGATAATCCTTTCTCTTCAGTTTCTCAACTAGGTCTTTCCTTTTATCTTCCAACAATGAGTCCTCCCCGGATAATAATTTAATATTCTTACTTAGAAAAGTAAACCCATTTCAGTCCCTCAAATCGTCGGGCAACATGTTCGGAACCCCATCCTCTATAGGGAATTCTCTGCCACAATCCGTACAAACGACTTTCCCATCTTCTAACTCTAAATCGGCCTTACAGTGCGGGCAGGCTAAAATCTCCAAATTTTCCTCATCCAAACTTTCACTCATGCTACACCTATTTTAATCAAACATCTTCAAGTTAAAATCATTTGACTATTCCAAACCGTTAAATATTGGCAAGGTAAGAATGATTTTCAACTGTAAATAAAACAAACTAATTATAGATTCAAAAATTATTCAAACCTGGTTGTCGATGACAATGATTTCAATAGTTATCCCTGCCCTAAACGAAGAGGAATTCCTTGAAGACTGCATATGGTCGATAAGGAACCAAAATTATTCGGGCGAGTATGAAATCATAGTGATGGACAACGGGAGCGACGACAGAACACAGGAAATAGCCAGAGAACACGCCGACAAGCTATACATAGAACCCGAAATGAGTTTACCCGAACTTCGAAACGAAGGTATAAGAAAATCCGAAGGAGAAATCATAGCTTCAACTGATGCAGACTGCTTAATGGATGAAAACTGGCTGAAAGAAGCGGAGAAAAGCCTCAAAAACGGCAACGTGTTAGTTACAGGCCCTATAACATCCATTAAAGACACGGAACTTTTCCAAGTACTACTATATCTTTACAACATTTGGCTTCAAATATCCATGAACTCCCTAGGCTTCTCACACGCCTCAGCCGGAAACTGCGCTTTTTACAAAAAAGAAGCCCTTGAAATCGGAGGTTTCAAACACTTCTTCCCCTCAGACGGAAAATTCGGAGTGGACATGAGAAAAAGAGGAAATCTAAGATTCAACCCAGATATGTTGGTATTCACCTCAATGAGAAGATACAGAAAGGACCCGATCGTCAATACTTCCTGGGAACTTGTACTTTCACACATAAGGCTAAGATATGGGGAAAAGAAAGAATTCCACAAAAGTTACTACTGGAGAGGAAAGGATAAATCCGAACTAACACCAACAGAAAAAGACGAAACTAATACTTCTCCACAAGCTTAGACAAACCTTCCCTCAAAGAAAATTCGGGCTCGAAATCTAATTTTTCGTTAATCTTTGATATGTCCGAGCTGCTGTGCTTGATATCTCCTTCGCGAGAGGATTCAAAATCCGGTTCCACGTCCTCGTTCCCCGTAACTTCCAACAAAATATCACATAGTTCATTAATAGAAACGGATTTCCCACTACCCAGATTGAAAATCTCCCCCACCACATCTTCTGATTCGAGCGCTTCAATATTAGCCCTCACCACATCACCAACATAGACAAAATCCCTCGTCTGTTCACCATCGCCGAAAATAATTGGTGCTTTCCCCTCCGCCAACCGATCCAAAAATTTCGGAATTACCCCTGCATAACTCCCTCCTCCCTGTCTCAACCCATAAACGTTGAAATATCGAAAAATGACAGGGTTAAGACCAGTCCGGTCCAATATTTTCTCTTCAGCCAAAAGTTTGGACTCGGCATATGGCGAAGTCGGGTCAGGGGAAGCCTCCTCATCCAAGGGGAGATAATCCGGGTCACCATACACAGCACAAGTAGAAGCAAAAACGAACTTTTCTACCCCATGCTCTTCACATTCTTCTAAAAGATTGACCGTGCCTTTAACATTCACTTCCTCAGTCAGCTCCGGATTTTCCACTGAAAACGGAACACTGGTAATCGCAGCTTCATGAAAAACCGCATCCACATCTTTTAATGCCTCCCTAACATCCTCCTTATTTCTCAAATCGCCCTCGATAAAGCGGAAATCCGACCTATCGATACAATTATCTAAATTTTCTATATCCCCAGAACTAAGATTATCGAGCACATTAACCTCATAGCCCTCATCAAGTAAACGTTCAGCTAAGTGGCTGCCTATGAAACCCGCACCGCCTGTAACTAAAACTTTCAATTAATCCCCGTGAAAAATCAATACCCCTCTCTTAAAGAATCTTCTGAAACATTGAAAACTAGAAAAAGCACCGCTAAATATAGGAAAAGATTATAGCCGAGACCAAAGCCCCAATCATCGATAATATAACTATTACTACCAACTTAGAAAAAGGTTCAGAACCAAAATCCGGGTCCATAGGCTTACTTCTCAAACGGTTCAAAGTGTACACCGAACGCTGTATTCCAAGCTGACCTCCCCACAAAGTCAAAGGAAGATTAATACAGAAAATCAGAACGATTATAGTGATAAGTTTAAGTTCGGAAAACGGAATACTCGCCAAAGACCATCCCGTAATGGTCTCTTCAACATAACTGAAGAGAATATGGTCATACATCCCTCTAGCAAAGAAAAATAAGAACCCTCCTACTCCAAACAGAATGTGGGTCAGCACGAAAGCCGAAACAGCAGATAGGGTAAAAAACAAGAAAAGTTTCCAAGAAGTCGCGAGGTTCGCAGGATTTGTCACTCTCACAACATAACTAATAGAAACAAATGAATCAATCGTTCCATACCATCTAGAAATAGCGAAACCTCCAATCCAACTTACCACCACTATTAACCAAAAAACGTATTTTAATCGATCCGATTTCAAATATTTCACCAAAAAATAGAGAAAATAGAGTTATTATTCATGTTCGCTCTTATATCTCTTCTTAGCCTGGTCAATAGTCTTCTTCAAATAATTATGGTCAGTGTCTACCTCAACATCATCGCTAGAATCATCCTCTTTTGAATTTTTGCTCTTTTTCTTCTTGCTCTTCTTGGAACTTTTCGATTGGGCATTGGCTTTCAAGCCCTTCTCTATCCTACTTACTCTTCTTTCCAAATCTTCAACTTTTTTCTCAAGATCATCAATAG
This sequence comes from Hadarchaeota archaeon (SeqCode), assembly GCA_964554215.1. Taxonomy (GTDB): domain Archaea; phylum Hadarchaeota; class Hadarchaeia; order Hadarchaeales; family JAGGTB01; genus CAYLJV01. Next base: position 6,513 of record CAZKND010000028.1, read on the forward strand.
ATGATTCTTCACTCATCACTATCACCGAATTGGGCTGGAATAATTTGTCTAATAAGTTTTTTCATATAGACAACTCCTCTTCCACAACTTCGCCTCTAGGTTCCTTTTCCTTGAACACCTGAGCTGAAAATTTTTCAAGAGAAATATCTTCCTTAATCCAAGCATCAGGAGACAAACCTGCCTTCACACAGGTTTGAGATAAAAACTCCTCAGAATCCCAATCATTATCAACAGGCACCTGCGGCAACAAAAGGCCCTCAGCCCCTCCGTATTTTACAATCAAACCATCACGACCCACTTCAATCTTTTCAGGATATTTTTCAGAATCTTCAACTTCAACCTCTTCAGGAACAGTCAACATGCTCACCTCAACGGTGATATCATCCAACTCTTCAGGAGAAACCTCGGGAAAACGAGGGTCTCTAGTAGCTGCATTAATCGCAGAATTCACCAACCCCTCAATAAAAGGCTGACGCGGCATAGGCCTACCTATACAACCCCTTAAATTGTCATTTTTTTCCAGAGTTACGAAAACACCTCGTTCCTCCTCCATCTGTTCCGGTAATTCTTCATCTACCTCCGGCTCCTCACCCTCTTTCAAAAAGTTCTCGAGAGCATCCCTCGCTATTTTAACCGCTTTCTCACCTTGTTCTTGACTAAACATTCTCAATCCCCCAATTCATTCATCGCTTCCTCTATATTTTCCCAGTGTCCCCCGTGCCAATAAATTTTACCACAATCTTCACACCGCCAAAAAACATCATTATTTTCCAAAACGCCTTCCGAAACCTGCCCGGATATCTCGGATTTTTCCACCTTACCCAAAATACCGTTGCAAACTGAACATCTTGAATCCTCCAAAGATATATCGAAAGAAACTTCCAATTTTTCCGAAATTAGATTAATCTCGTTTATCGGTGTCTTATTCTCATTTTCCAAGAGGACACATTCTAAATTATTTTTCAAAGCCTTACGATATAGGTCAACATCTCTAGTCAGCAAAACTCTCGATTCATCTTCTGATAATTTTATCAAAAAATCGTCTTCCTTCTCAGGCGTAAGTGAAAAATCGTTAACACACTTGACATCCTCCCCCATAAGCCTAAGCCACCTGGTCAACTTCCCTAACATCCCATCAGCAACAAACTTCATTCTCAGACCCTAAATGCAAATGAAAGAAAAGATATTACTCTTCTTCGATCAAATAATCGGCAAATTCGACAATCTTTTTCGCTGCCGGAGAATCGGGTTTCCATTCAACTAAAAGCTGTCCTTCATTTATCGACTTTCTAACATTTTCATCAAAAGGAATTTCACTCAAAACCGGGATGTTCATTATCCTTTCAATTTCTTCGACGGGAAGCTCATGTTCTTCCCCTTTTACCTTATTTATCACTACACCTATCGGGTCCAATCCTAGAAAACCACTTGAAACCTTAGTTTTCATAGAATCCGAAACCGCAGTCATTTCGGGGATAGTAAGAACAAGTAATTCCTCACCGGCTTTGAAAGATGCTATAGTTTCTTTCCTCAAACCATTCGAGGCATCTATCAGAACGTAATCATAACCTTCCACATGATTTTGGACCAGATCTACAATCCTAGAAACTTTGGCCCCTCTTATCTTATCCAAAGTTACTGCCGATGGAAGCACATTCACTCCTCCTGGACCTTCATAAACAGCTTCTTCATAGTGAAACTCTCCCTCCAAAGCTCCGTTAAGCGTTTTCGGAGCTTTTTCCAGATTAAAGAAAAGTGCTTGGCTAGGCGAAGTCACACTTCCGTCAATAATTAATGTTGACTTTCCCTTTTTCGCCAGCACAACAC
>CAZKND010000028.1:8349-16651 GCA_964554215.1 Hadarchaeota archaeon (SeqCode)
GCGTCCAACTCCTCCTTTTCCGGAACCTATTGTAATGACTCTCATTAGGTCTCACTTTCTGTTTTCATCAGGAATACAAGGATAATATCCTTTCTACCCTTTCCTCTCCGAATAATCGTATGGGCTCTTCCCCCTTAAAAAATACTTTTAATGAAGTTTCTAAATCCTTCGCCAAAAAAATATTTAAAAAGCTCTCCTTTAATTCTTCTTTCCCCTCTAAATAATCTACTAGAGAATCCATCTTCTGATCAGGAGATATTTCTAGAGAATCCAATAGTAGCTCCCCTACTTTCATCTCTTTCTCAAACTTCTCCCTCCAATCTTTTTCATAACCAGAAAGATTGTCCTCAGAAAGATCATTTTCACTAACAGCACTAGCCATGACCTCTCCAGCCATCTTACCAGACTCGACGGCATATTTCAAACCATGGGCCGACAGAGGATAAACTTGGCCTGCAGCGGCTCCGACAGCTATTATCCCATCATCTGCCATGGTGCTTATAGGGCCTTGAACGGGAAGTTGACGTCTATACTCTCCTATCGGAACGCTCTCGGATAATCTAGAAGGACTCTCTCTCCCTATGAACTCGTCTAAAGCGGAGTCCGGATGGATTCTGACCCCTCTTATACCTGCCATTGCCCGACCTTCACCGAATGAATGAATCCAAGCATATCCTCGCGGAGCGAAAAGTGAGTTAAAATACAGATCTATCTTTTCTCGACCGGTGGAATTGCTCATCAAATATTCGTTTGTTTGGGTATTCTTTTCTTCATCCCAATCCATGTTTTGGACCTGTCTGCGGAAAATACTGGCCCATCTTGCTCCAGCCCCAGTTGCATCTATCACTCCTTCACTCTCTATTTCCTCCGACCAATTTCCGGATTCTATTTTCACCCCGCTTATCTTTCCTCTTTTTTCTAGAAGTTCTCTAACGGGAGCACCTAACCATATATCTGCCCCTGCTTCTACTGCTTCCGAAGCTAATCTCTTTTCAAACTTCTCTCTGTCTATAATTTTGCCAAAATCACCCTCCACCTTCAAGTCTTTATGGGGAGAATGAAGTTCTAATTCATGTATTTCGGATTTCACCGCTTCAGAACTATACTCATCTAAAAATTCAGAAGGGATCCAAGAAGCTGTTTGGGACTGGCCTATCTGGGCCTTCATTTCTAGAAGTAGTACTTCCATTCCATTTTCAGCTGCGGCTTTTGCCGCAGTCAATCCAGCAGGTCCTGCTCCTGCTATAATTATATCATGGTCTTCAACCATACATGACCCTATTTCATTTGAAAGAAGTGTATTTATAAAGATAAAATATTAGGGATTCTTGCTTATTAGACAAATTTTTACAATTAGTTAAAATTATATTCTCCACTCTAAACTATTTGAGTAATTCTAACACACTTTTTATTCAAAAAATAGAAGTAGTATTGGTAAAGATGAAAAATCCAGAAAGAATAACCGTGGCTCTTGACGAAGAAACTGCAAGTATACTCGATGAAATGACTTCAGATGAAGATGTTTCTAAGAGTGAAATGGTGCGGAGAGCAATCAAATTTTATCAAGAGAACGAAGAACTCCGAAAATACAATCAGGAAAAATTAAAGACTTATCTTAATTTACTTTCTCAAGGAGAACACGTTATCTTAGATATCGACAGATGGTTACTAATCTTAGAAATTCTAGAATCTTCAGAGGAAAAAGAAAAATTTCGAAAAAAGTCTAGAAAGATTGCAAAATCCCACGCAGAACAACTAAAAGGAGAAGTAGTTTCCTTTGAAGACTTACTAGAAAGACTGGAAGCTTGTAACTTTTATGACTTGGATAAAATTTCTGAAAATGAATACACTCTAATCGTAAACTCAAAGGAATCTAAAAAGTTCGTCAAAAAAACACTGGAAGACTTCGCCGAGATGATGGGTTTTGATGTAGAAATAATAGAGGACATCGGAAAACTTAGAGCAAGAGAAAAGAGCTAAACAGTCTTCCAAAAACTCAAAAAGTTCCCATTCTTCAAAATATTAACTTTTCATAAAAGTTCTCAAGAAGCCTTTTTATACCACGACTCTTAATTATCGTTGAGAAAATGTCAAAAATTCAGAAAAATTCGTCATATCTGAACGAAATGTCCACTACGGACACAAGGACCAGAGCTCAGGATGTCAGTCCAACTAGTGGAATGTGTCCTATTTGTATAGAAGACTGCAAAGCCCTCTGCGAAATAGGAAAATCTGCATTCAGAGGAAGAGAGACACTCTATCCTATACCTGACGAATTTGGCACGAGTACTGCAGCTTCATTGAAAGATTATAGACTTGACTGGTCACACTTCAATATTCTATCCCAATTGAGAAGTGCTGAAGGGGTCGCTGAGGACCCGGATGAAGCCTTGTTTACCGAAGTAGATGTATCCTCGGAAATGGGTGGAGTTCCCTTGGAAGTTCCAATTTCTTGTGGTGCTTATGGATCTACTCAAGTAGCGAAAGACAACTGGGATGCCCTGGCAATAGGAACAGCACTATCGGGAGCGATTCTCATAGTGGGCGAAAATGTCTGTAGAATGGATCCTGAAGCCAAATTTTCTGATGGTTCAATTGAGTACTCTGAAGATATGGAGTATAGAATCAAGAAGTTCAGAGAGTTCCAAGACGGGGAACATGGAGATGTAGCTGTACAGACAAATGTAGAGGATGAAAGACTTGATGTTGAAAGTTATGTCATATCAGATTTAGGAGTAAATATCATTGAAAGAAAGTGGGGTCAAGGAGCCAAAGCAATAGGCGGAGAAGTCAGAATAGACAGCCTAGAAAGAGCTAAAACGTTGAAAGAGAGAGGTTACGTAGTTCTGCCCGATCCTACTAACCGAGCTGTTCAAGAAGGATACAGAGAAGGAAGCATCAAATCTTTCGAAAGACACAGCAGAGTCGGAATGCCTGAAAAGAAATCATTCGTTGAAGACGTCGAAAATCTAAGAGACAAAGGTGCAGAAAAAGTAACTCTAAAAACCGGAGCTTACAGACCTTCAGATGTCGCATGGACCATGAAAGTAGCTTCCGAATCAAAAGTCGATTACATAACATTTGATGGAGCAGGTGGAGGTACGGGAATGAGTCCAGTTCCTATGATGAATGAAATGAGTACGCCGACCGTTTACCTAGAAGCTCAAGTTCTCAAAAGTGCGAAGATCCTGGACGAAGAAGGAGAATATGTTCCAGACATAAGCATTGCCGGAGGTTTCATTCAAGAAACTCAAATTCTGAAAGCTCTAGCATTGAGTAACTACGGTGACGAACCTTACATAAAGTCCGTAACTATGGGTAGATCACCTATTACAGCAGCCTTCAAAGGTTCTTACTACTCTGAACTCGCAGAAAAAGACAAATTACCATCTACCTTCGAAGATGAATATGGAAGCGATGTAGAAGACTTCTTTGTAACTGCATCGGATCTCAAAGAAGAATACGGAGACAAGTACGATGATATACCTCCAGGAGCAATCGCAGTATACACTTACCTATCGGACAGAATAGGCGTTGGACTAAAACAGCTCCTAGCAGGTACAAGAAAATGGGACTTAAGCCTAGCAGATAGAAGTGACCTGGCATCACTCACGGAGAGAGCAGAAAAAGCTACTGGCATACCTACGATGGAAAAAATCGAAACGGACGTCTACGATAAAATACTTAGAGAGTAAATCCAAAAATTCAGAGAGAATTTTCTTTTAATTCCTTTTTTATTATGGATATTCCTATATAACGAATATATGCTGTTTCTATATCCGGTTAGTACAGAAATTTATCGATTTCATCTTCCAACAAAACTAAATATTTTCCCTTTATAAAGGACCTCAACAACATTTGTGATTGAGATGTCGAAATGATGGAAGCTAAAACAAAATCTGAAAGACCAAAAAGCAAAAGAGATCACTGTCCTGCATGCGATAGCAATGCAGTAATACAGGACCACCAAAGCGGAGAAAGCATATGCACCAGATGCGGAATGGTCCTGATTCAAAAAGAGATGGATAAGAAAGCAGAATGGTACGAGAAACCAGGCGAGCAGACAGGAAGAGCAGACACCTCCACCGGTTCCGATATCACACAGCACGACCTCGGACTAGGCAGCAAAATCGGAAAATCCAGAGATTTATCCCCTGCTAAAAGAGCTAAAATGAGAAGATTGAAGAAATGGAACAAAAGATCCAGAGCAACAACCTATCAAGACCGAAGTCTCAGACAAGCCCTGATAAACCTCGACAAACTTTGCGAAGATTTACATCTGAAAAAAACCGTGAAAGAAGAAGTAAGCAGTCTCTACAGAAAAGCCAAAAAAGGTGAAATCACCCCTGGAAGAGATACATGGACCATGTTAGCTTCTCTAATATTCGTAGTGGCAAGAATGCGAGGAATACCACGAACTGAAAAAGAAATAGCAGAGGTACTGATGGAAAGAAAACAGATGGGAGAAAAGAAAGCTTACAAAGCGCTTAGAAGAACGAGAAAGGTATTGATAAAGAATCTTGACTTAGACGTTCCGAGACCAAAACCCAAAGAATACTTAGATAGATTCTCAACAAGATTGGATCTACCCAACAAAGTTAGAGCAAAAGCCCACGAACTTTGCCACTCAACTCCGGAAAAACTGAAAAGCCGAAAAGCCTCATTCCTCGTTGCCGCAGGACTCATCTACAATGCTTCAAGAAATGTAGAAGGATTCAAATTGAAAATTAGAGAAGTCGCTGAAACTTTGGACGTAGGTGTCTCGAGCCTCTCAAAAACCGGAAAACTACTTAGAGAAAATCAGTGACCCAATTAAAAACAGAACTGAACACCAACTCCTTCAGATTAATCCAACCAATCTTTTCTCAATCCTATGAATAGAACGATGGCTAAAAACACTGCAGCTACAGTCATAACAATTCCAACCGATGTCCAAGGAGTTTCCTGAGGGGGCTCATCTTCCAGGAAGTCCAAAGATTCATCCCCACCGCCAAAGTAAAATGCTTGAGACCCCACCACATTAGCTGAGTCTTTTCCACCTTCACCCCATATTTCGAACCTGACATAATTTTGATTATCTTCTATATTTTCAAAATAGAAACTACTTCCAGTACTCACGGTTTCTCCATCAAAAATCCACCTTATCTCTTCATAACCTCCTCTATTCTCTATCTCCAGTTCAATCTCATCATTCTCAATATTTATCTCAGAAACTTTGGGAGGCTTTCCTTCACCTAAATTTTGAACAAAAAACATTCTCCCCTCACTCATTGAGTCCCTAACCGACTCGGTCGTCCTTTCAGGAGCAAGAACAGTTGTCCAAGTAGTATTCCAATCCCATTTATGCTCATCAGAAACCGCCACTCCATAAACCTCTCTATCCCATCCAAATTTTCTCAAATTCTTATCGAAAATGTTCGCATTATAATCGGAATAATCATTTCCAGCATTAATGACTTCCAAACCTATCAGATGATTTTCATCATATTCGTCAAAATATTGATAATACCAATCCCAATCCTTACCTTCATAACTCTGTTCATGCCACTCTGGATGTGCGAAAAACTGAACACCACTATAAGACTTTCCGGTTTCAGGATGGACTTCCCGACCACTCACAACATCCAAAAACTCTTCAAAATCTAAAACCCAACCACGAGGTTCGGCCCCAGACCCCCAATTGCTTTCAGCCGACTGGGCCTCAGTGAACAAAGTGGGCATATGGCTACCTTTCGACCTGAAAATATTGCCGTCATAGGTCGGCTCACTTCCCGGCACGGCTATGATATCGAACTGATCTGTGTCAACACCGTAGTTCTCCCAGGGATAAGTACAAACCCAATGGTCTGTTATCGCCAAAACGTCGAAATTATCTTCTACATGACCTCTAACACTTTCCTTTACTGTGGCCTCACCATCGGAATGTATTGTATGAGAATGAAAACTTGACTTGAGATATTCATAATTATCCCAATCAATATTTTCATAAGGCGATCTTACTTCGTAATTCTCGTTCGTAACTCCTTCCACAGATGTTGGCCCCAACAAAAAAGAAAAAATCACGAAAAGGATTGCAGCCAAAAGTAAGAATTTACGTTTACCGAGAGCTCTGTTCGAAAACATAAGAACTTACCCCTCTCTCGTTAAAATTCAATGTTTATTTAAATCTTGTTTGGTCAGTAAGAAAACAAGACAACTTCTAAAATAAATCACCTCAAATATATCTGGCCTATTTCAGAAAGTCAAAAAATCAAGCCCCTTCGACATCCTCTTTCAAAAAAAATATGTGTCCAAATAAATCCTATATAACTCTATTAAGGAATATAGCAATGGCGATATGAAATTTGAAAAATAAAAAATGACTTTGCTAATACTTTTTTGTTATCCCTAGCTTCAATTTCATTTCTCTTATTTCAACCTATAGAAACCTCAACAGAGAAAAATAAAGTCCCCATTTGTTTTCTCAGAAGATGAAAGTCGTCATGACACAGGAAATTTGGTCTTTCTCTTTTTACGTAAAACCACCGGAAAGAGCAAAATATAGCAACAGTGCTCCATTATTACTTAAGAGAAAATAAATATAGATAACGAAAAAGAAATCGATTTTCTGACTCCTACAAAGAAAATAAAATCCTACCAAATTACAATAAGCAAAATTATCAAGAGCATTGTATGAATTATAAAAATCGGTTTCTCACTGTAATTCTCCCTATTTACAAAATAAAATTGTAGGAAACCAAAAACAATCGACACCAAAAGCAGATATAAATTACTTACCACCAAAAAATATATCGAAATGTAAGCCACAAAGAGGAAAAAACCAATAACCAACTTACTTCTCCTAAGGCCCAAAACAGTGGGAAGAGTCTTCACTCCCACCTTTTTATCTCCTTTATAATCCTTCAAATCACCTGCATTGAATGCAGCCGTGAAAAACACCATCAAGAAAAATATCACTTGAGAAGGAAAATCATAAACCGATAAATGTGATACATGGCAAAACCCAGCAATAACCAAAATCAAAGAATTAAGCGATACTACGGCCCAAGAAAAAAACGGTACTCTCTTCAAACGCCAAGGCGGGGAAGAATACAAAAAATAATTTCCCATAAAAAGCGTAATAAAAAATGCCATCCTATAACTTATCGACAAAGCAAAAACTAGCGAAAGAACAAAAAAAACAAAAGCGAGCATCTTATACTTCCCCCTGGGTATACTCCCCGTAACAGAAGGTCTATCCTCATTTGAAACCCTATCAATCTCATAATCTATGATATTATTCACAATCACCGAAAACAACCAAGCAAAACAAATAGAGATTGGAAAAAAAATCCAAAAAAACAGACCCGACTGAGTAAGCTGATAAGAAAACTCAACGGAAAAAAATGACTTGAAAACCCCCACCCCAAAAATAACCATGAGAATAAAATGGGCCAACCTGAAAGGTCTAATATCCCTTAAAATTTCAAAAAAATATTTTCTCCTATAAAATAAAAACACAACTATACTCTCCAAAAATATCAAAAACAGAAAGAAATTCCTAATCATTATGGAATTAACATTTGCACCGCTCAAACCAAAAATAGTTAAAAACCCTTCATAAACAAAAGGAATAGACACGGAAATAAAAATTAATGCATACGCTAAAAAAGTGAAAAATAAACTTCTTAACCTACCTTTGTTTTTAACTCTGAAATAAGTAAAGGTGCCTATAAGAATCACAAAGAATTCTATTTTTAACCCCCAGGAAATACCAGTAAATGAATAAGAACCAAAAAACGTGAAAAATTCTCTCAAAAGATTTATATTATGATGTGGCTCCATATATCCCATGTTTGACCCACCATTTAATATTAAATCAAAAATTGGAGGTAAAACAGATATAAAGAACACTGTCAAAAGCGTTTTAGAAATCTTTTCTATCTCTTCTCTCGTAGCAATATAGTAGAGGATTACAAAAGCCAATAATACAAAAATATAAAAAGCGTACCATTGAGAGAATAAACGAAAACTAATTGGTGTATTCCCAGAAAATACCTCCAAAAAGCTCCTCAATGTTATAGCTGCAAAAAAAGATGCTATATAAAGAATTAAGTGGTTTTCTGGACTTTCTACTCTTTCTATCAAACCTCTAATCTTTGACTCAAAATTTAAAAAATTCAACTGCTACACCTATATCTAATCAATATTATTTCTATACAAAACTTAAGCTTACCGGGCCATCAATAAAAGAATCTAAAGAAAATGCCAAAAATACCTATGCCGAAATCAATTCTAAAAATTAAAATGGCAAGCCCCGGGC
>CAZKND010000029.1:0-10253 GCA_964554215.1 Hadarchaeota archaeon (SeqCode)
AGAAAATTCAGATGAATTTTTTGGTTCTGTTATTGTAGATAGTGTCGAGCTTAGTAATAGTGCACTAACTTCTGTAGGGCCGGTTTACAGTACTGTATCCAAATTTGAATTTTGAAAATAGGATAGACTATTTCCGCTATCTTTGCCACGGAACTCTTTTGTCGAGATATTCCCCCAGTAGTTTTAGTCCTTCGATTTCCTCTGCTTTTTTTACTGTTTTTTCGTCTTCGGTAATATCGAACCCGTCCTTTTCAATTGCCTCTTCAATGTTATTTCCTAAACCTGCACCGTCATTTAGAGCTTTCTTTAAGACCTCTTTTGCTTTAGTGTATTCTCTTTCTAATTCGAAGACCATTTTTCCTTCTTTGTTTATGTAGGGTCCTGCGATACTCTCTTCGGAGTTTTTATGTTTATCGAGAAATGGGTTTGCTGATATTCCCAGCGGTGGACCTTCGTGCGTTTTCACCTTGGAAATCTCAGGATATTCTAATTCAATTAGCAATGCTGCTTCGTTTTCTTTAGCCCACACTTGACTTCGGATTATTTTGAATTCTTTTCTCTCCAATTCGTTTCGTAATTTTCTTTCAGTTTTCCTTAACTGCGGGTATAGTATGTCTGGAACTATATCCTTGTTTATTTCTAGATTTATCAGAAATATTTTAGATTTCCTTTTCTCGATCATCTTTTTCATCTTTTTCTTATCACTCAGGGCTTGGTTAGGATTGAAGAATTTTTTATTAGGGTTCTGGGAAAAACTTTCTGCAGCCCTTACGAATTTGGCATAGTTCTTTCTGGATAGTGCAGCTGCCACGTTTCTAGATGGGTCTACAGGGTCTATCAGTATCAAAGGGTCCTCGGGAAATGCTTTTTTGAGGTCCTCATTGCTACGATTGTCTTTCGGAGCTATTACCTTTTTCTCACCCCAGTCTTTTGCAGATTCTATCAGATTATCGAAAGTTTCGTGTTGGATTATTAAGAGTTCTGAGAGATATCCTGAAAATCCGTGAACTTTTAATTCGGAGCCGTAAACTCCGATTCCTTTCAAGAATTTTTTCAAGAGAAGGACTTCGTTAGTTTGGTTCTTTTCCAGATTGTTCTCGATATATTTTTGATGGTGAGGTGTTCTGTCTACGGAACTTTTAGGTTCCGAAGGGTCTTCGATGTCATAACAGGGGACGATGTCGATGTCAAAACCATCTATTTTGGTGTTTATGTAAGGATGTTCTGCGTATTGCTCTTGCCCATCCCCCTCACTGAGTTTTTTACCAATCTTCAATCCTAATCTCTCTAATTCATCTCGGGGGGTGTTTTGAGGGAAGAGTAAAAATAGGTCTATATCTCGTTCTCCGGAAATCCAAGTTTTTCTGGCGGAGGATCCGACGAGCATGGGTTTGATATCGATGTCCATGTCTGAGCTGATTTTTTCGGCTCTATTATGTAAGTCTTGCACGATTTTTTCCAGTTTTTCTTTTTCTTCGTTGTCTGGTTTTACTTGCGAGAGAATTTCTTTCTTCATATTGTTCATTTTTATCCCCAAGACAGAGAATGGTTCATATCATTAAAGAAGTGATGCTAATCGATGTCCCAGTAAGGTTTTATTGCTTTCTCTATTTCGTTGAAATTGTAATCAGGCATTCCTTTACCTAGGTCTATTTGGGTTGGATTGATTAGTTGTTCAAATATTTTCATAGTTGATTTGGCTTGAGAGTCAATAGAGTAACCGCCTTCCAATGTGAACATGATTTTTCCTTCACACAGCTTTTTTGCTTGATTAATTGCTACGTTTCCTAGCATTTCAAACGCTTTTGAAGATAACTCAAGTCCTGTGAGATTATCATTACTATGGGGGTCGAAACCTGCAGAAACTAGAATCATGTCTGGTTTGAACTGTTCGGAGATGGGTAAGAAGAATCTTTTTAGAGCTTCGGTGAAGTGTTTGTCAGACGAACCCGGAGTAAATGGAATATTTATATTGTAACCTTCTGCTTTAGGACCTCCTACTTCCTTTGGAAAACCGGTTCCCGGATAGAGAGTTTTACCGTCTTGATGAAATGATAGATAAAGCACATTTTTGTCATTGTAAAAAATATCTTGCGTTCCATTTCCGTGATGGGAATCGAAGTCAAAAATAAGAATTTTCTCTGCTAGTTTTTCTTTTAGCAGTTTTTTAGCTGCAATAGCAATATTATTGAAAAAGCAAAATCCGCCTCCCTTTCCTTTTTTAGCATGGTGACCAGGCGGTCTTATTAAGGCAAATCCGTTTTTGAACTCTTTCTTGGCTATTTTTTCTGCTAGCCCCATGGTGCCTCCAGCTGCTAGTAGGGCTAGTTCGAATGTTTTTTTGTTTACAGGTGTATCTAGATCTATACTTCCTCCGGACTCGCTGTATTCTTTGACTTTTGAAACGTAATCAGGGTCGTGAACAAGTTCTATATCTTTTTCTGTAGCTTTTGAAGGCTCAAAAATTTCGATTTCTTCAAGTAAATCTTTTCTTTTTTGCAGAGAGTCCATTATTGCTCTTAATCTTTCCGGATTTTCCGGATGGTCAGGAGTTAGTTCATGTTCTAAATATTTTTCAGAATATGCAACTCCGGATTTCATGGTTCCAAGTATTATTTGATTTAGAAATCTAAATTAGTTTTGCCTTTGTAATTATCACTTTTCAGCTAGTTTTGCGTCTTCTATTTCTAGTCTGCCTCGCATTCCACTCCATATCTTTTTAGATTTAGTAATTTCGATTTTTTTTTCGAAAAAAGGCGAATTGAGCGCTAAGGTTTCATATTCCCCTCCTTCACCTGATAAGTGTATTTCGTATTCTTCGTTTAGTTTTTTTAACTTCTTCAAATTTTTTTTGTTAATTTTTCTACCTAGCCATTCCTTATCTAATCCCTTCGCGGATACCGAAGATATAATAGATACAAATCCTTTTTCTATCATACTTTTTAGGAGGTCAAAGGGGTCTTTTTTCCAAATAGGTGTGATCATCTCTATTCCTATATCTTTGCAAATATTTTTGACCCTTTTTCTCTGATAATTAGAGTTAACAACCCCTGTAACTATTCCATCGATTTTTAAGTCTTCCAAAGCATTTTTGAGATCATCTATTTCGCTCTTTTTTTCTCCCGTCGTGGATTTTTTAATGATAGGTATTCCAGTTGTTTTGGAATATAAATCCATTATCTGAGGAGTTGACTTTTGAAACATCCAGGAATCGTCTACTTCTGGTATCATTGTAACTAGTTTTACTATCTCATGTCCACTTTGTGCGGCCAACCAGTGTGCATATGAGCTGTCCTTACCTCCAGAGACAAGTGCGGCGATTTTCATATCTAAAATAAAGGAGGGCAATATTTTTAGGAGTTGTCATATAATTAATCATAGTGATATTTTGGATATGGAAATGGATATCGACATGATAAAGTTGATGATAGGATTTATTTTGGGAGTATTGGGTTCATTTTTGACTGTTTTTTACTCCTTTGGTATAGCATGGTGGTTAGATGTACTTCTAATTATCGTAGGTTTAGGGATGGTTGTTGCCTATTGTTATTTGACATGGGACTGGTTTGAAGTTAATTTTGGTGAAGATGGAAGAATTGCCATCTTTTTGGTACCTCTAATCGTCTTTGGAGCGACTATGGTTTACCTCTCTTTGACTTTAGCAAGCATTATTCCCCCTCATGATACTGTGATGGCGCTATTGGGAGTTGTACTGATGGTTGGTCCAGGTGCTTTTCTTTGGTATAGTCAGAGAAATGTTGATCACGAAGAAACTAGTAAGGGAATGACTAATCAGAGAGGCCTCTGATAGAAATTTTCGGGATTATCCTCATTGTCTCTGTTGATTTCTTGATTTAATATTGAATTTTTTTGGAGCTTCACTGGCTATCTCTTATTTTAGAAGTCGTTATAATCCTAAAATCTGAAGCGTTGGAGTTTCCAAACCTGCGAAGAACAGGATTACGGGTAATATCAAAACACCCATGCAGTGGGTTCTTTTAACTTTGAAAGAGGGAGGTAGTAGACCTATTGCGGTACTTGTGAAAAGAATTAAAATTCCCCAAATCCCGGCATAATAGAGACTAAAAATAATTATACTTAGGATCACTGCCAGACACATTAGTTTGTATGGCAGTCTCTCGATATTTTTTGCTGCTACCCTTCCGATTTTTAGATGCAGAATTGCGGCTATTCCCCCTACGAATAGGGCTATTCCCATTAGGAATAGTAGATCGTTTACCCCCACGTTTTCTATTAGATTATTTACTGCGACAGCTGCGCCACTTCTAGGTTTTCCTATGGCATATAGTGCTACGAAAGAGATCAGAGCTTTGGCTGTATTCACACCACTTACCCCTATTAAGAAGTCTTTCGTTTTCTCCGTTTTCGTTATAGCTTGAGAGAGTACTGTTCCTTGTGCAGGGCCGACCCCTGGTATTACCCCTGTTAGAACCCCTGCGGTAGCCCCTGAAAATATTGATTTTGTGTTTGGGATTACATCAATTTCAGTTTCTGAAATTGTTTGTTCTGGAATTGTGTTTTCGTTGTTTATGCTTATGACTAACACGCTCATTCCGAATAGGCCACCTAGCATTGGCATTAGCCCGCCGTTTCCTTTAACCAGGTTGGAGTTCAGCACTATTAGACCTAAAAACCCGGCTAGTAGAAATATTCCGAGGGAGATTAGACTTTTTTTCCAGTTTTTTTCAAGTAAGAGCATCACGAGAACTATGAATATTAGTAATATATGCATATATGGATTGATGATTTTGTAGATAGGTTCGATTATATGGGTCATTCCTCCAACCATTATTGCACTGATAATTAGAGATCCGAGAGAACCTAGAGCTGTGAATTTTATTACTTCGTATCCTTTTCCTTCTAGGACAAATTTGTGGGCAGGTAGTACGGATAGAGCAGTGTTTTTGTCCGGTACTCCGAGGAAAGTTGAAGGTATAAAATCTAGAAAGGTATGGGTTGTCATCATGGCAACAATCAGTGAGATGGCTTGATAGGTTCCTAGTTGTGTTCCGGATACTAGACTCACTAGTATGGGTGCAATATTATTAACGTGTAGTCCTGGAATTAGTCCTGTGAATGAACCGATTAGGATGCCTGCTAGGGAGTAAAGTAAGTAAATAATCATTATGAGGTTTCATCAAATTTGAGATTATAGAGATCTTTTATTGTAATGGCCATGTCATCTTCTGTCAGCTCTAAAGGTCCTGCAGCTTGTAGCACTGTCCCTTCCTTCATCATCTCTAATTTTGGAGAAGAAGCTATTTTTTTAGGTATATGGATTTTGATTTCATCTCCATTATTTTTAAGGATTATAGAGTAGCTCCCATCTTCTTTTTTGTTTCTTTTTGAGATGTATCCGCGAACTTTCACTATTTCTCCGACTTCGGATTTTGAGATTTTTGATATTCTTAGAGGTGCTGAGTTCACCACTGTGATGTTTTTGAAATTTTTTGGCGCAATTTGTAGTTCTCCTCTATATTCGGTTACTTCACCTTTTACTTCGATGTTATCGAGTAATTCTATTCTGTCTTTGAGTTTTGAATGGGTTTGCGCGAAAATGGGTACTCTTATTTTTTCGTAGTTTTTGCCTCTGATTTTGAGGAAAAGGTGGCCATCGGGGTGTTCTCGAGTTTTTATTACTTCTCCTGACGTTTTCGTTTTTAGCCCGATGTAGTTTTCTCCTATTTCGGATATTGGTGTAATACCGGGGTTGATGCTGGCTGCGCTCATATAAAGTAGGATTATTCCAACTGTTGAGGATATCAGACTTAATTTTGTGATTGAATTATTGGTCATGGAAATCCATCGAGAAATTCTCGAAGATATTTTATAAAGAAAGAATTATTTTTAAGCGGTAAATTTGAGTGGTAATGTCGGTGAGGTTTTATAGGAAGTGGACAAAAAAGAAAGTTGGTTATAATGGAAGAAGCTTTTCAAGGTACAGTAGTTGGTCTAAATTATGAGGAGGGCACGACTCTAGCATCAGACTCAAGAACTACGGCTAGGAACTTGGTTAGAAGTAAGAAGGTCAAAAAGATATACAAAATTCAAGAAAACATTGGAGCTGGGATTTCTGGACTCGGAGGAGATGCTAAGAGTTTGGTTGACACTATGAGGTCGGAATCTAATTTATACAGAATGCGGAAAGAGAAGCAGATTCCTACGAATAGTTTAGCAAGATTGACTTCAAATATTTTCCATCAAAGGAAGATGGTGCCGTATATAGTTTCGATGATTCTTGCTGGTTATGATTCAGAAGGTCCTAGATTGTTCTTTTTGGACCCTGCTGGAGGAAATTTGGAGGAAGAAAAGTTTGCTAGTGCAGGAACTGGATCGTCAGTTGCTTATGGGGTTCTTGAGCAGAATTATGAATTGGGAATGGGAAGGGATGAAGCTTTGGAATTGGCTACTCAATCTATTCAACAGGCCATTGAGCGTGATGCTGCCACTGGAGATAAAATTTCAGTCGTTAATATAGACGAAGATGGTTATCAGGAATTGTCCGATGATAGAATAGAGGACCTTCGTCAATGATGTGATTTAGTTTTTTGACTTTCTTGTTTTGAGGATTATCTTAAGTGAAGCCTTGAATTGGACCTTTTCTATTTTGTAGATATTCTCAAGAGTTAAATTGGAGAAGATATTATATTTTGTGGAATGTGATGTGAAATCATCACAAATCTTAAACCATTAGAGTTTGACATATACTGTGTTCAATTGGTGAAATGATGGCGAGGAAAAAGAAAGCTTCTAAAATAATAGAAAATGCTCGAGAAGAAGGCCGGACAAAGCTTACGGAATATGAGTCCAAACAATTGCTATCAGAGTGGGAAATACCGGTGACTGAGACGAAGCTAGCTAAAGATAAGCTTGAGGCTGTTGATGCAGCTAGGGAATTAAAATATCCCGTTGTGATGAAAATTTCCTCTCCAGATATAGATAATAAAACTGAAGTAGAAGGTATTCGGATTGGAATTTCCTCTGAGATAGAAGTTAGACAGGCTTTTGAGGATCTCAAATTAAATGTAAAAAGTTTTGATGAGGATGCCGAAATTGAAGGGGTTGTTGTTCAAGAGTATGTTCCTGATGCTAGAGAGATTGTGATTGGAGTTATTCAAGATCCTTCGTTCGGTCCAACTATGACTTTTGGATTAGGTGGTGTTTGGATTGAAAAGTTGGAGGATGTGAGTTATAGACTAGCTCCTATATCTGGTGATGAAGCAAGAGATATGATTGAAGAAATTCGCGGATATCCTTTGCTTTCAGGTTCAGAAGGTGGGGATCCAGTGGATATTGATAGTATAGTTGATGTTCTTAAGAAAACAAGTGAAATTCCTATTGAATTTAGAGAAATATCAGAAATTGCATTGACTCCTTTATTTGCTTTTGAAAAAGGTAAGGGCTCAAAAGTAGTAGAAGCAAAAATTACCTTAGAAGAATAATCTGTTTTTAGTTTCATCAACTTCGTAAAAATCAATAGGAAATAGCGGATTCTATTTATATTTCCATTTCTTTAGCCGCTTTTTTGATATGTTTTTTCTTGATGGTCTTCAATTCCTCTTGTTTTGCTTTTCTTATCGCTTCTTCTGCTATTTCCTTTCCTAAAGATTCAAGGACTGCGCTGAGCTCTAGTGAAGCGTCTTCAGAAATTCTGTTTTTACCAGTTTTTTCTATTATTCTTCTCATAGAGGCTAATGAAAATTCAGGCAATTTATCCCCCCATATTTCCTCTGCGTTGCTCTTTATTTAATCTTATGAGTGTTACTCCGTATTTGATTCCCGGATTTCCTCTGCTATCTCTGATATATCTTTTTTTGGTGGATTATTGACCACTGAGTGTATTGGACCGCCGCTGTCTTCTTGGAATCTTGGTATAATGTTTACATGTAGATGTGGAATTTCTTGTCCCGCTGCTTCGCCATCGTTTATCCCTATAGTAAATGCGTCTGGGTCTAAAACTTCTTGCAGACTCTTTTCGACCTTTTTTGCTACTTTGAAAGTTTCGGCAATTATATCGTCTTCAAGATTTTGGAGAATCTTGATGTGTTTTTTTGGTATCACCAGTGAATGTCCTGGTGCTCGTGGGTTAGCGTCTAGAAATGATATGACGTTTTCCGTTTCGTGGATTTTTTCACTATCCATTTTTCCTTGGACGATTTGACAAAATATACAATTTTCTTCCATTTTTACACCTCTGAAGAGTGTGATTCACAATAACAATAATTGTTTTTCCTTAATTTGTTTTTTTCATGAATTGACCGGTTGCCATATCAAAAACTTTATTCATTTTTGTAATTTCTCTAATATGGGGTCTCGATTGTCTACGACTTTGGTTAAGGATGGATATATAATCACAATGGATTCCGATTCCCGAATTATCAGGGGGTCTGTTTTGATAGAAGACGGTGAAATAAGGAAGGTTGGAAAAGTAGACCAAGAAAATGCTGACAAAACGATAGATGCCGAGGATAAAATTATAATTCCAGGTATGGTTTCGGGTCTAGCTAGGCCAGCTAGGATTTTACTTCGAGCACCCCCTCTGAAGGTTGAAAAACCTCGTGATTATATTCAGAGATTAAGGAGAATAATCTGGCCCTTTGACGAGGTGTTGAAGAAAAAGGATATTGAGGTGGCCACCAGGGCTTTTTGCTCCAAGTTGGTGAAGAGTGGTGTTACGTTTCTTCCTGCTTTGCATTCTAGTCAAGGTTCTATAGGAAAATCCTTGGATGCTGTGGCTGAAGCGGTTAAAGACGTAGGGATTAGGGCATTAGTAGGGTTTGAGGCTACGGAAAGGAACACTAGGGCTGAAGGGGCTAAGGGTATGAGAGAAAATATTCGTTTTCTAGAAAACTTGAAAGGTAAAAGGTCTACAGACTCTTTAGTTGGAGGGATGGTTGGTTTGGCTCCCTCTTTTGTAGTTTCTGATGAGTTACTTCGCCATGGTAAGAGAGTATCAAATCGTTTTGATGCACCCATCGTGATCTCTGCTTGTAAGTCCGGTGCGGACTCTTTCAGTAATTTAAAGGATTTTGGAAAGTTTACTGTAGAAAGGCTTAGAGATGTTGGGATTTTATCTTCAAATACGGTTTTGGCTAATTGTGTTGATATTTCAGATGAAGAAATAGAGATGGTGGGGAAAGCTGGAGCTGGCATTTCTATTGATCCTGTAGGTAATATGAGAGATGGTGTAGGTGCGGCGCCGATAGATAAGATAAAGCAAAGAGACATTTCTATTGGACTGGGTGTGGATGATGAATCTGTAAACATTTTTGAGAGTATGAGATTTCTTGATAGGGTTACGAAAGATTTGACAGGGGATCTGAAAGCAATTTCTCCTGAGGAGATATTAAGGATTGTTACCATTGAAGGAGCTGCTCTATATGGATGGGATGATAGGATTGGATCTTTAGAACCGGGTAAGAGAGGAGATTTAGTTATCATAAATTCTGATTCTTTACCTACTTCTTTGAGAAGGGATAATGTTGTCCAGCATGTAGTGAAATCCGTTGGTGTAAGGGATGTAGAGACTGTAATAGTGGGGGGTCATGAGGTTGTGAAAAACCATAATATAAAAACACTGAATGAAAAAAGGGCTATGAATAAGTGTAAAGAAACTTCAAAAAATGTTTGGAAAAAATTTGAAAATACAAAGAGGTGAAAAAAATTACATTAGAAACAAATTTAGCTGGGCTGGAGCTTAGAAATCCGCTTTTACCCGCTTCAGGTCCTATTGTTAGAGATGCAGATTCTATGATGGAGATAGCGAATAAGGGAGCAGGAGCCTTGGTTTCAAAGACTATCAGTGTTGAACCCGCCGAGGTCCCTCGACCAAATCTAGCAAAAATAGGAGAGAGTTTGATTAATGCAGAGAGTTGGTCTGAAATATCTCTGGATCAGTGGGTAGAAGAGGAATTGCCGAAGGCAAAAGATGCAGATTTACCATTGATTGCGAGCATTGGTTATTCTGCTAGTGATATTGAAGAGATTGCTCCTCAAGTAGCTGAAGCTGGTGTGGACGCTTTGGAAATCTCACCTAATTATGAAGGTGATAATCCGGAGTCTATTGTGGAAGCTATAGAGGCGGCGAAATCGGAAACTGATATCCCAGTTTTTGTCAAATTCAGTGCAGATATGTTGGATATAGCCGAATTCGCGAAGGCTGCTGAAGATGCTGGAGCAGATGGTATAGTGGCAATCGATGCTGTAGGACCTGCTTTAAGAATTGATGTTAA
>CAZKND010000029.1:10353-16290 GCA_964554215.1 Hadarchaeota archaeon (SeqCode)
CAGATGGTATAGTGGCAATCGATGCTGTAGGACCTGCTTTAAGAATTGATGTTAATACAGAAAGACCTATTATGGGTAGCGAGAATGGATACGGTGATTTGTCAGGCCCTGCCATAAAGCCAATTGCTGTAAGATGTGTGGCAGACATCGCCAGAGCTGTGGATATTCCAGTTATTGGTGTTGGCGGAATAAAAGATGAACAGGACGTTGCAGAGTTTTTAATGGCCGGAGCTTCTGCTGTCCAGATATGTACAACTGCTATTACCAGAGGTTCAAAGATTTTCGGTCTTATAGCTGATAGCCTTTCAGGTTTGATGAATGGCCGAGGCTATGATTCAATTGATGAAATCAGTGGAGCGGCGTTGAATAATTTGCCGGATGAACCTATAAGAACTTCTGCTAAACAACCCGATGTTTTGAAGTCCAAATGTACTGGATGTGGGTTGTGTGTTAAGCATTGTTCATATGATGCGGTTAAGATTGTAGGTGGCAGTGCTAGAATAGACCCAGCGAATTGTTCAGGTTGTGGACTCTGTGTTTCGGTTTGTCCTCCTGAAGCTATTAGATTTTGAAGCGGGAGTTATAAAACCTTAAAAGACCAAGTTCACTTCGGTGAATAAATTGTTGATTGAAGTTAGTTTAGTGATAATCATCGTAATTCTAATCTTGTGGATATCCTACATTAGAGGTTGGGATGTATCTAGAAGAGATTTGGTTGAAAGAATTCACGAGTTGGAAGATAGAGTTCAGGATTTAAGTGAGACTAATGAGACTTTGAGAGCTAGTATAGACTCTACTATAGATAGAACTTCTAGACCTTTGGAAAGGATTTTAGATGTAACTGAAGATTTAATTCTGGTTAGGGAAGCCGGATTGGGTTCTAATTCTGCCAAGGATAAGATAAAAGAGAAGTATGAATCTGAACCATCGCCTAAGGTAATTAAAGAAATTCTTTCTTCCATTGATACTGTAAATCCTCCTATGAAAAGAAGGTTGGCTCACGAAATTATTGTGGGGGATATAGGTAGAGTTATCCTTGAGTGTTTAGATAATGATGAAAGTTTGAGCGTTGCGTCTTCGGAGGCAGGAGTACCTCTAAGGATTGTTAAGCAGAGGGTTAGACTTTTGAAAACTACAGGTTATTTAGATAGGCAGATGAATTTGTCTGATTGGGGCACAGAAGTAGTAGGTTTTTGATTTGAACGTTTTTCAGTTTTAGTTCTAATTTCAGTTGTGTGAATCGGGTTTAGCGTTTTGAATAATTTTAAATGTTTATAAACTAACAGTAAATCGCTTAAAATCAGTTCAGGAGGGAGTTCAGTTTGTCATCTACAGGAAATACTGAATTTAAAGACATTCTTTTATTTTTTGATACTGATGAGAATGCTAGTCCATTTGATATTTTAACGGCTTACGATGCTGGATTTGATGAAGTTGTTCCTTATGAAAATATAAAGGTCGAAAATGTTGAGAAACTTGTTAGAGATGCAATTTATCCTCGCGGACCGGAGGGTGTTAAACACACTAGTTTTTTGATTGGTGGTTCTAGTCCGGAAGTAGTAGAAAGGACTTTGGAAGAGATTAAAGAGGCTATGTTTTCCCCCTTTGAGGCTTCGGTTGTGGTGGATCCTCGAGGCGCTAATACGACTGGTAGTGCGCTTGTTGCTAAATTGGAGAAGATTCTTTTGGATAATTTTGATTCCAGTTTCGAATCTGAGGATGTTCTTGTTCTTGCAGGTACGGGGCCGGTTGGGAGGATTGTAGCTAAACTGTGTGCAAGTGAGGGGGCAGATGTCGTGATTACTTCTAGGGTGGAAGATAGGGCTAAGAGGATTGCGGGTGAGATTTCTAATGGGTGTGAGTATGATATTCGAGGGGTTAGGGCAGCTAATGATGAGGAGGTCGCTAAAGCTATAGATGATTCTAATATTGTTGTTTCTTCTGGTCCAGAAGGTGTAAGAATTGTGTCTGAGAGCGTTTTGGAAGATATTGATAATGGTGTGAAAGTGATGGCTGATTTGAATGCTACTCCTCCTACGGGAATTGAGAATTTAGATCCTGGTTTGGATAATGAGGAGTTTATGGATGGAATAATGGGGTTGGGAGGTTTGGCTTTGGGTGATTTTAAGAGTTGGCTTGAGCGCGAGATTTTGTCTTTGGCTAACGAGAGGGATAATGGTTTGTTTGATTATGAGATAGCTTTTGAGATGGCGAAGGAAGAATTATTCTGATTTTAATTATTTGAATCCAGTATTATGATTTTTTTGGAGTAGTTTTTTCTGCCTGATTTTCGTTCGTAGATTTAGTGTTATTTTAAAGTTTTTGTAATTATTGAAAATCTATGTATATTTTGAACAAAACCCATAAAAAGCAATAAGCCCAATTTTAACGAGATAGATAATTTAGCTGTGATGATTAATATGAGGAGGATGTAATTTTTGACTGATGAAAAGCCGAAGGTGGCATTTTTTGATTTTGCCGGTTGTGAAGGAGACCAGTTGCAAATAGTGAATCTTGAAGAGAAGTTATTGGATTTACTAGACTTAGTAGAGATTGTTAGTTTCCGTGAGGTGACGAAGGCTCATTCTGACGATTATAAGATTGCTTTTGTTGAAGGTTCTATTCAGCGACCGATTGATGAAGAGCGATTGAAAGAGGTCAGATCTAATGCTGAGGTTTTAGTTGCTTTAGGAGATTGTGCTTGCAATGGTTGTGTAAACAAGTTGCAGAAGGATTGGTCGGTTGAAGAATCTCAGGAAGAAGTTTATGGAGACGCTAAAGAGCAGATTGAAGACAATGAATTATTTGATGTCGATTCTCCTAGGGCTGCTGATGAGGTAGTGGACGTTGATTATTATTTGAGAGGATGTCCCGTTAGAGGTGAGAGAGTTTTCCATTTCATTAGGAGAATAGTTGAAAAACCCTTTGACACTAATAAAGATATTAGTTTCCCTCTCTCCTTGAGAAATAGAGAACCTGATGAGAGGTCCTTGGTCAATTATAATTCGAATAAGTGTATTCTTTGTAGAAGATGTGTTAATGTTTGTCAGGATGTTTTAGGTGTCGATGCTTTAGGTCCAGTTGATAAAGGCTGGGAGACAATAATATCGACTCCGGAAGATATTGGATTTGACGCAAATGGTTGTATACAATGTGGTCAATGTGTGTCAGTATGTCCTGTTGATGCTTTGTACACTGATTCTCCTGTTAAGGATCTATCTCAGGATTTAGAGGAGAAAGATTTGACTATAGCTTTGGATTCGGTTGCTTTGTCTTCCTTCGTTTTGAGACACTCTGTTCTTGAAGATATGGATCCAAGTAAAGCGGAAAAATATGTCATTGCGGCTCTTCGTAAGATTGGTTTTGATAAGATTGTTCAGTATGACCATTATATTTCTGAATCTCAAGAGATGGATTCTGAAGAAGATATGCCTGTACTTGCGAGCTGGTGTTTACCTGCTCGTAATTACATTGAGGATGAACGTATTGAAGAATTAGAGATTAAGGAGGATAATTCTCCATGGAATTTGTTGTTAGACGATATTGAAGATGATGTTTGCCTGTTAAGCCCTTGTACCGGACACAAAGATTTGGATGATTTTGACCATGTGTTGTCTGCGGAAGATTTGGAAGATCTTTTCAAAGAAAAAGATTTGGATATTGGCTTCGTTGATTTTGAAGAAGAGGGTTATGACAGCGAAGTTGTATCCTCTGATTTTGAACATCCTGGAGTCTCTTTCGACGGAGAACATTTCAAGGTTACAGAGAATTTAGAGAATGAATTATCTGATTCAAGTTTAGATGATGGTCCAGTAGATGTTTTCCCATGTTTGCAAGGTTGTGTGAGTGGTGGAGGTAATTATCCGACTACGGATGATTCTGAGGTCCAATCTAGAATAGACTGGATTAAGGATTTAAGGGAGGTCGGGCATTGATGGATAGTGAGGTTGAAAACGTGGCGGAAGATGAGCTTGAGGAGTTATCCTGGGAAGAAAAAAGGAAATTGAAAAAGATAATAGATTCTGTTGATAAACCTGAATCTCAGAAGATAGAATTGCTTCAAAAGACTCAGGATGAGTATGGATGGTTGAAGGGGGAACATATGCAGTATCTTGCTGAATGTATTGGCACTAGTTATACTGATCTTTATGGTATAGCGAGCTTTTATTCTCAATTTACTCTTAATCCACCAGGTCGGCACAAGATTTCCGTTTGTATGGGTACTAGTTGCCATGTAAAGGGTGCTGATGAGATTATGGAGGAGTTACAGGAACTTTTGAATATAGGAGCTGGAGAAACAACGGAGGATAGAAGATTCTCTCTTAATCAGGTTAGATGTTTAGGCTGTTGTGGTTTGGCGCCGGTTGTTGATATAGACGGTGAAATCCATAGTAGGGTTAGACCTTCAGAATTGGAAGAGATTTTGGAGGATTATGAGTAAGTGATAGAATGGTTATAAGCAAAATTGATGATTTGGAAGAGATGGCCAAGATAGGTAAAAGGGAATTAGAATCTTATAATCCTAAGATAATAATCGGACGTTCTACTTGTGGTGTAGCTGCTGGTGCAGACGAATTGGTTGAGTTTGCCGAGGATTATTTGCAAAAAGATAAAGTTAAGGAACAGATGGGAGAAAGAAATCAGCCTGAGATTGTTTCGGTAGGATGTATAGGAATGTGTCATGCCGAGCCTCTTGTTGATATCAAAATGCCGAAAAAGCCTCGAGTCACTTATGCTAATGTTGATAAGAATAAGTTGGAGCGTATTCTGAATGAACACTTGATTAATGACCGTCCTGTTGAGGAATACGTATTAGGGCAACTTTCCAACGAATTGTCTGTTTGTGAGAATGGTAGAGTCGATTATTCGTGGCAGTATGAGGATATACCTACTTTGGATGAAATTCCGTTCTTGAACAAGCAGGTTAGGATTGCTCTTAGAAATTCTGGTATTATCGATCCAAAATCTATTGAACAATATGTTGCTAGGGGCGGTTATAAATCTGCTATGAGAGTTCTTACTGAGGAGGACCCTCAGGGTGTTATTGATGAAGTCAAAGATTCAGGATTGAGAGGTCGTGGTGGTGGAGGATTCCCAACCGGTCAGAAGTGGCAGTTTGCAAAAGATGCTGAAGGTGATCAGAAGTATATCATTTGCAATGCAGATGAAGGTGATCCAGGTGCTTATATGGATCGTTCGATTCTGGAAGGTGATCCACATAGTGTTATAGAGGGTATGATAATTGGAGCATTTGCTATGGGAGCTTCTGAGGGTTATATCTACGTTAGGGCTGAATATCCGCTTGCTATTGAGAGGTTGGAAAAAGCTATAGAACAGGCGAAGGATTACAACCTTCTCGGTGAAGATATTATGGGTACTGGCTTTTCTTTTGATCTTAAAATAATGGAAGGAGCTGGAGCTTTAGTTTGTGGTGAGGAGACTGCACTCATTGCTTCAATCGAGGGTGAGAGAGGTGAACCGGATACGAGACCTCCATTCCCTGCAAATTCTGGTTTGTATGATAAGCCAACGAACGTGAATAATGTTGAGACTTGGGCTAATATCCCGGTTGTTTTTGAAAAGGGAGCTGATTGGTTTAACGATATCGGTACGGAGAAGAGTAAAGGTACCAAGGTTTTCTCCCTTGTTGGAAATATAGAAAATTCGGGATTGGTTGAGATACCTTTGGGTACAGAGATGAAAGATATTATCTATGGTATAGGTGGGGGTATGGAGAATGATAGGCAGTTTAAAGCTGTGCAGACTGGTGGTCCGTCCGGTGGTTGTATACCTGAAGAGCATCTTGATGTGGAAGTTGATTATGAGAACTTGGAGGATTTAGGATCTATTGTGGGTTCGGGTGGTATGGTTGCTATGGATGAGGATACATGTATGGTTGATGTTGTTAGGTACTTCTTAGATTTCTGTGTAAGTGAA
>CAZKND010000030.1:0-15633 GCA_964554215.1 Hadarchaeota archaeon (SeqCode)
AATGGGGTATTTTGACAGGCCGGCGTTTTTTATTATTTTGCTATTGATGCCGTTTTTATCGGAGTTGTGGATTGAAAAGTTGGATGGAACGGATATATTCTTAGTTTTGCCGATGTTACTCGTTCTAATTTTGGGAGCAGTTGCTGGACAGGTTAGTTTTGCACCTACTCATAACGGTAGGCCGGATAATTATCACGATGGTATTGACGAGGTAGTTGGAGAGAATGAGTTGGTGTATTTTGGCCATCGAGGGATGGAATTACATGATTTACCTCGATATGAGAATGTTAAATTTTCGAATTCAGGGATGTTTCCGTTTAGTGCTCCTGAAAACGAGGAAGCACTTTTGAGAACAATTGAGAATCAGGGGGCTTCTTACATCCTAGTTTACAGTAATACATATCAAAATGCTTTGGTTGAGAATATAGGCTTTTCAAAGGAGTTTTCTCATGATATCGAGGTAAAATCAGATCGTTATTGGCTTTTGGAGAATCTCCTTCTCGTCGAAAACGAGGACCTTCTTGAAAATATAGATGAGATTATTGGGTCTTCCGGTGAAAATTTGAAATTAAATCTTTATGAGGTTGACAATTTAGAAAATATAGAAAAATCTTGATTTATTCTAAAAATAGCTTTATTTTGAGGTCTGTATTTTTTCTGATTTTATCGACTTCCTCTTTTAATTTAATTTGATGAGGTAAAGGATCCTCTTTTATTTCTCCGTATTTCTCTTTCAGTTCGGGGTAGTGTCGCTTGATTATATTGAGGATTTTTTTGTCATTTTTTAGGTTTATTGGTTCTATCTGTAGTTCATCTGCAAGGTTTTCGATTTTTCTCACGATTTCCTTGAGGTTCGTTATTCCTTCAAGATAGGGCCCTGTATGAACGTATGTTTGGAGAGGTTTTTTTGATAGTTTTTTGAGCGCTTTAATTCTTTTTTCTATAGGAGGTGCGTTTGGCTCCCATATCTCTTTATCTTTTTCTCTAAGGAAGTTTATCGTCAGCCCTGCGTGTATTTTTTCTTCTTCGAAATTTGTCAATATGTCCAAATCTCTCAAGATTAGGTCGCTTTTGGTAAGTATGTGGGTGTCCCATTT
Source organism: Hadarchaeota archaeon (SeqCode) (assembly GCA_964554215.1). Lineage (GTDB taxonomy): Archaea > Hadarchaeota > Hadarchaeia > Hadarchaeales > JAGGTB01 > CAYLJV01. The sequence goes on from CAZKND010000030.1 coordinate 1,098, forward strand.
TTTTCCAGATAGGGTTCTGAGGATTTTTCTTGTTTTTTTGTATTCTTCTTCTAGTGGTTGGTATGGGTCTGTAACTGAGGAGATTAGGATTCTACCCTTCTCCTTTTTTTCAAGGTCTTTTTCGAGAGTTTTTTGCACGTTTTCTTTTACATCGACGAATTTTCCCCAAGGTTCGCTATGGTTTGAGAATCTTTTCATGTAGGTGGCGTAGCAATATTTACACCCGTGTTCGCATCCTGTATACGGGTTTATCGAGTATTCTATTCCATATAGGTTGGATTCTGAGAGAATGGTCTTACACTTTTTTTCGTTTACCTTCATTTTTTCACTAGACGTATTGGTCTATCCTTTGTTGAGTTTCTTTTTCTAGTAATAGGGCTGAGACTGATTTCCATTCTTTCAAGCTTAGATCCAATTTCTCCGAAAGATGGTTGAGAACTCTTCCTCTAGTTTCAAATTTTCTCGGTTCTTCTCGCAGCGCGTTCCTAACGGATTCTCTTACGTTCCAGACGCCCACCGGAAGTATGTACCCCGGATGAGCTTCTCGGAGGACTATTGCACCTGCTTGTCTCTTTCGTTCTTCTAATTTTTCAGAGACCGCAAGCCTGGCAGAGTAATAACAGCCTCCTATCGAGGCGTATTCTGAACGACCGTCGAGGAATTCGTGGTCTCCAAAAATGGCAATCTTGTCTTTGCTTGGATTCCAAGTGGTTTCCGGGTAGAATGCTTCGATGAGTTCGTATCGCCATATTGTGGGTGTAAGTATTATGACCCATTGGTTGTCCAGATATTCGGCCGAGTAGACTTCGTAATCATCGATTGGTCGGTAGGTTTTGACTCTTTCTCGGAGATCTTTTCCTATCATGTCATCTACTGCTGTTATGGTCCATCGTGTAGGGACAAATTTCCGATTATTTTTCTGTCCTGTACCTCCAACCATGAATAGGTCTTGAATTTTGGATATATTTACACCGGCTTCGTATAGCTTCATAACTCCTGGCTTTGATTTGAGGTCATGGTCATAGAATATTTTTTCCAATTTTTTGTGAGAACTCATTGATCCTAATTCAAAGTTCGTCATTTTTGCTGATGGGCCGTGAGGTTGCGATTTGTTGTCTAGTTTTATGGATTCTGACAGTTTTTTGTTGAAAGTTACTTCTGCTTCGGCAGGGTTTTTTGATAAAGCTATATGTCTCGTTTTTTCGGTTTCTCTACTCAGATTATCGTTTATCTCTATACCTGTCGATAGTCTTTTCTTTCCTCTGGCTAGTTTTCCGCGGTAATTTATTATGTCATCCATTTTTGCTTTGCCGAACCATTTTTCAGGGGTGGAATATACTGATGTGTCCCCTTTTTCCGGCGGAACTAGTGGGCCGACTGTGACTTTTGGATATTTGTGTCTCCCTATGAATACGGATGGTGGTGAGTTTCCGTCTATTTTATTAGTGTCCATTTTTTGTTTTTGCTTTCCATCAAGGTTAGAATAGAATTGTGCTAGTATTGGGCATTTTGATTTTCCGCAGAGGTTTTTGGCCCCTCGGCATTTCAGACAGAGTGGACGGATTTTTGGGTCTATTTTTGGACCGATTTCTCTTGAGAATGTTTTGAGATTGTCTTTTTTCTCTTTTTTTGATTTTTTTGCTGAGATTTTCTTTTTTGGAGTTTTTCCTTGTATTTTTAATCACCTATTTTGGTCTTTTAGTCAGTTGACCTTGTTAAGTGAGGTAGATTGGTCTATCTTCTTACATTAGGAAGAGATATGCTAGGCTAGACCCTATGAAAAATAGTACTACTAATATGCTAAGTAATTTTCTCATGTCTACTCTCTTTATCTTATTCCATTCTAGAATTATCACTAGTACTATGAAAGCTGCGAAACCTCCGGCGTAAAGTATTGTTTCTTGCATTTTAATCACTATTTTTGTATAGTTTTTTATTTTTAGTAGCTTATAGTTAAGTGTTGTCTGTTTGAACTTCTTCTTTACGAAATATTTAAAATACTTACTACTATAATAGTGCGTGAGAAGGTGTGTAAATGAGCAAAACATTGATCGTCAGTGAAAAACCGAGTGCTGCGACTAAAATAGCTGGAGCGCTTTCCGAAAACAGTGCTGTTGAAAAAGAGTTGAATGGTGTACCATATTATGAATTTTCTCGAGACGGCGATGACATAATAGTCATACCTGCTTTGGGCCATCTTTTCACCATTACGAATTCTAGGAATTTTGATGATTACCCCATGTATGATATTGAGTGGATTCCCAAATACAAGGCAAATAATACGTCTGGAGATTCTAAACCTTTCATAGAAGCTATTGAGGAGTTGGCAGCGGATGCTGATGAGTATATCAACGCAGCTGACTATGATCAGGAAGGTGCAGTAATCGGATATACAGTTTTGGATCATTTGGGTGGGGAAGGTGCAGTTGATAAAGCGAAAAGGATGAAGTTTTCCACGCTTACTGGAGATGAGTTGAGAGAATCTTATGAAAACTTGCTTCCTAGTCTCGACCAGGGCCTTGTAGATTCGGGGATGGCTAGACATGTTTTGGATTGGTATTGGGGGATGAATCTTTCGAAGGCCTTGACTTCTGCCGTGGAGAAGGCTCATGATCGTTTCGTTAAACTGTCTGTTGGACGTGTTCAGACCCCTACTTTGAAAACTTTGCTAGATAGGGAGATGGAGATTGAAGAGTTTGATCCGGATCCTTATTGGGTTTTGGAACTTCTTTTTGAGTTTGATGATCAAGAGGTCAAGGCAGAGTTTGAGGATAAGAAGATTTGGGATGAGGACAGGGCGAAGGAAATTAGAGATAAATGTGAGGGGAAATCGGCTGAAGTTGAGAATTTGAAACGTAGGAAGTATACCAATAAGCCGCCTACACCTTTTAATCTCAGCGCTTTGCAGTCAGAGGCACATAGCCAGTTCGGTTACTCTCCGGCTAGGACTCAACAATTGGCTCAGAGTCTGTATAATGATGCTTTGATTAGTTATCCGAGGACGGGTTCGGAAAAACTACCTGAATCCATCGGTTATGAAGAAATTATTGAAAAACTGAGTGAGATTAGAGGTTACAAGGGCCGGTCGAGGAAATTGTTGAAGAAAGATAAACTTGAGCCTACTGAGGGTGATTCTGAGGATCCTGCACATCCTGCGATTTATCCGACTGGTGAAGGTCCGGAGGAGGATTTGGAAGGTCCGAGGAGGCGGGTTTATGATCTTATTGTTAAGAGGTTTTTAGCGACGTTTGCGGAAAAAGCCGTGAAGCAAAGTGTGAGAGTTGATTTAGATATAGAAGGAGAGTCCTTCTTCTTTAGAGGGAGAAAGGTTTTGGAGCCTGGTTGGCTTGAATATTATGCTCCTTATGGCACGGCGGATGAGGTTATTTTGCCTGATTTGAATGAGGGTCAAATGTTGGAGCCGGAGGAGTTCCTGTATCATGAGAGGGAGACTAACCCACCTGCCAGATATAATCGGTCCTCTACTGTTAAGGAGATGGAGGATAAGAATCTGGGAACGAAGGCTACTAGAGCTGGAATCGTTGAGAATCTATTTGATCGGAATTATATTGATGGGGATAGGATAGAGGTCACTGCTATAGGTAGGCAGCTTATTGAGTCGTTGAATGAGTATTCACCGGAGATTGCTAGTGAAGATCTTACGGTTTATTTCGAGGACCAGATGGAGGAGATTAAGAATGGGGATATGACGAAGGAGGAGGTTTTGGACGAAGCTAAGAGAGAATTGGAAGATATTTTGCAAAAGTTCAAGGAGCATGAGGAGGAGATAGGTGAACCTCTTGGGGAGGCTTACAGAGAGACGCGTCGTAATCAGAAAATCATGGGAGAATGTGAGGAGTGTGAAGATGGACAGTTGAAGATTATCGTTTCGAAGAGGACTGGAAAACGCTTCGCTGGCTGCACTAATTATCCTGATTGCACTAATTCTTATCCTTTACCTCAGAATGGTAAGATAATTCCTATGGACGAGTATTGTGATGAGTGTGGCAAGCCGGAGATTAAAGTGATCAGGCAGGGTAAGAGGCCCTACACGATGTGTATAAATCATCGGTGTTCGACCAAAGATGATTGGGATGTTGATCTTTCCGAGATTGAGAAGTCGGAGGAGGAGATCAAGTATCATAAGTTAGTATATCAGAATGTTTCTAGCGTGAAAGAGAAGTTAGAGCAGATGGATAATGTTGATTACGAGATGGTTTTGGAGATAGAGGAAGAAACCAAGGACAGAAAAACCCTCAAGAGTTGGTTAGAGAAGAAAATTGAGGATTAATTTCCATTACTTGCTTCATTTTAGAGGATAATTAGGATTAGGATTTCATCCTCAGGTTTTAGCGTGGTAAATTGAAGATAGCCGTTGTTTCGGATTTTCATTTAGGTGCCAAAGAAGGCACGGAAAGAGAACAAGATTCTTTTTTACAGGCGAGGGAAGCTCTTGAAACTGCTTTGGAAGAGGGTGCTCAAGTGATTTTTGTTTTAGGGGATATTTTTGATTCTAGAAATCCCGAGCAAGAAGTATGGTCTGAAGCTATGAAAATACTTTCTTTGGCGGCTGAGTCTGATAATCGGGGAGTTAGATTGGATAGAGCGATAGGTAGAGATCGAGAGGAACTAACGGTTTTGCCTTTGCGAGGAGTCCCTGTGGTTGCGATTCACGGTAATCATGAACGTAGAGGAAGAGGGTTTGTGGATTCGGTGGAAGCTTTGGAATCTTCAGGTTTGTTGATTAAGCTACATCATAACGGGGTGGTTTTTGAGGGTGAGGATGAAAAGGTTGCTGTTCATGGGATGGGCTATGTCCCGAAGCAGTACGCTAAGACATTTATCGATGAATGGGATCCTGAGCCGGTAGACGACGCTATCAATCTTTTTCTTCTTCATCAAGGATTAGGACAGTTCAGCTTTTCTTCGGAAGGCGAGTCCGATTTGAAGCCTGCAGACCTGTTTGAAGGGTTCGATTTGTATCTGTCGGGCCATGTTCACTATAGGATAGAGAGTGATGTTTTTGGAGAGCCTCTTCTTTTTCCTGGAAGTACTTTCAGGACTCAACTTTTACCTATAGAGGCGAAGAAGTCGAAGGGATTTTATATGATTGAGGTGGAGTCTGGAGAAGTAAATTTCGACTTTATAGAATTGGATTCTGTGCGTGATTTTTATTATGGGGAGTGTGAGTTTGAGTCTGCTGCTCCGGTTGAGGTGGAGAAGAGGGTTAGGGATAAGATTAGTGATCTGTTGGAAGAATGTGACAGTTCTGATAGACCTCCTCTAGTTAGAATACTTTTGGAAGGAACATTGGAAAGGGGTGTTTCTCGTAATGACATTGATTTTGGGGGGATTGTGGAAGAGTTTGAGGATGAGTCTTTGCTGAAAATTAGTCGGTCGGGACTCGTTTCTCCTGATTTGGAGGAAAAGTCGGAGTTTTTGAAAGATGTTAGGGAGGAGAATATTTCGATGGAGGAGAGAGGGCTCCGGTTGTTAGAGTCTAATTTGGATGAATTGGAGTATGATGAGACTTTTGATGCGAGAAATTTCTATGATTTCCTTTCGAGTGGGAATGTTGATGAGGCCTTGGAGGAAGTGTTGAAAAGGGTTGATAATTTGGTTGAGAGTGAGGGTGAGGACATTGATTAGAGGGGTAAAGTTGGTGAATTGGAAGTCTCATGAGAGGACTGAGCTGGAGTTTGAGGAAGGTACGAATGTTTTAGTTGGGATTATGGGTAGTGGTAAGTCTGCTGTTTTGGATGCTATTACCTATGGTCTGTTTGGAACAGTTCCGGCTGTAAGGGAGAGGACCATCACTTTGGATGACCTCATCATGAAAAGACCTGTTGAGAAAGATTCTGCTGAGGTGGAGGTTCGGTTTGTAGGGGCTGATGATCAGGAATATGTCGTTAAGCGGGTTTTGGAGAGAGGGGAAGGTACTACTTATGCTGAGTTGAGGAGGGCTGAAGGAGATGGGGAGTTAGTGAATAAGCCCAGGTCTACTGAAGTGAGTGAGGATGTTACCTCTATTCTTAGAGTCGATTATGATTTCTTTGAGAGGATGATTTATGCTGAGCAAAATCAGTTGGACCGATTTTTGACTTTATCTCCCCGAAAACGTCGTCAGAAGGTCGATGAAATATTGAAAATTAACAAGTTTGAGAAGGCTCGGAAGAAGGCGACGACTTTGATTAATCGTTTAGATTCAATAAGGGAAGATAGGGTTGAGGAGGTGGAGGATTTACGTCAAGATGACGATATAGATTCTTTATCTTCTTTAGAGGAAGATTTAGAGTCTACTAAATCGGAAAAAGAGGAGTTGGAGGAACAGAAAGAAGAAATAAAACCTGAATTAGAAGAATTGAACACTGAGTTGGAGAGTTTTGAGGAGGTTCGTGAGGATATTGAGGAGTTGCGTAGGGATATTGAGTCTGTTAATGGTAGGATAGATTCATTGAATGATCAGATAGAAAAAGTTGAGAAAAATCTCACCTCTGAGGTCTTGTCCGGGGAAAAGTGTCTCGAAGATGAAAAAGCAGAAATTGAAGATGAATTGGAGGAATTGGAAAGTAGGAAAAATTCTTTGGAAGAGGATTATAGGGAGTTGACAGGGGAGAAAAGTAGATTGGAGACTGAATGTGAAGGTTTGAAGGAAGATATTTTGGACCTTGAGAATGAAATCGAGGAGAAGGAGGAAAAAAAGGAGGAATTGGACCAGATTGACCTTGAGAATGTTGAACAGAATCTTGAAAATTGGAAAGAGGATTTAGATGAGAAAAAGAACTCCCTTTCAAAATCAGAAGCTAAGTTAGAAAGTGTAGTTGAGTCCATCAATGAACTCGAGGAGGCCGAATCTACTTGCCCGGTCTGCGGCAGAAGTTTGCAAGAAGGTTTAAAGTCTGATTTGATACAAGAGCGAAAGGAAGATAAAGGGGAGTTGGAAGACGATATATTCTCTTTAAAGGAGGATATTGAGGAGTTGGAGGGGAAAATATCTGATTATGAAGGAGTTTTGGATAGAGCTGAAGATTTGAAGGTCGAGGTGGAAGATTTAGATTCTCTAAAAAAGGAATTGTCTCAAAATAGAGATAAACTGAATTCTAAAGAATCAGATTTGGAAGAAATAGCGGACAAAGAAGAAGAGATTGGTGAAGAAATAGCGGAATCTAAAGAAGAGTTAGAAGAACTTAGAGATAGACATCAAGAGGTCAAAGAAAAAATAGACATGCTTGAAAAACTGGAGGAATCAAAAAGCACGAGAGAAACTTTTCTGGATAAACGAAAGAAGTTGGAGGAGAGATTGGAGGAAAAGAAGAAGGATTATGATGAAGAAAGAGTTGAAAAAGCCAAGAGTAAGCGAGATGATTTGCTCAAGAAGCAAGAACGTTTCAAGACTAGACTTAGCGAGACTCAAAAATTGATAGAAGAGAAGGAGAAGCGCGTGGAAGATTTGAGAGGGAAGAAAAGGCGGTTGGAGAAGTTAGAGAAGAAGTTGGAAGCGATGGATCAATCTTTAAAGTCCATGAAAAAACTGAAGAAAGCCTTCTCTCAGACCCAGACCTCCCTCCGCAAGCAGATAATAGAAGCTGTAAACGGGATGATGAATGATATTTGGGATGATGTCTACCCTTATGATGATTTTCAGAGGATAAGATTGTCTATTGAGGAAAAAAGGGACATAAGCGATTATGAATTGCAGTTGATGGATAGTTCTGGAAGTTGGAACTCAGTTGAGGGTATGATGAGTGGTGGTGAAAGAACTTCGGCGGTTCTAACGCTTAGAATATCGTTTTCAGTTGTTTTATCCCCTGGAATAAGTTGGTTGGTGCTTGATGAGCCAACTCATAACCTGGATTCGGAAGCAATAGACACTTTATCCGAGGTTTTAAGGGAGAGAGTTCCGAGAATTGTTAAACAATTAATATTAATTACTCATGAAAGAGGTTTGGAATCTGCAGGAAATGGAGCATTGTATAGGTTTAATAGAGATAAAGATACTGACCAACCTACAAAGGTAGAAAGAATCCATGAGGGATAAAAATGTCTAATATGATAGTTTTCGCCTCTGGTAAAGGTGGCGTTGGCAAAAGTACGGTAACTGCAAATGTTTCAACTGCAGCATCTCAGTTGGGTAAAGAAATATTGATGATAGATACTGACATTCCGATGGCCAGTTTGTCTTTGAGTTTGGGTTTGGATATAGATGGTCCTACTCTGAATGAAGTTCTTTCAGGAGATTATGAGATAGATGATGTGATTTATGATGGGCCGGGTGGTACTAGGGTTATCCCTGCAGGCATTTCTTTAGATGATGTCAGGAAGGCCAAGCCTCAAAAGTTGAAAGAGCTTATGAAAGAAGTTTCCGAAAGGTTTGGAACTGTGGTGGTTGATCCTCCTCCAGGTCTTGGGACAGCTACTTTGACCGTTTTGAAGGCATGTGACAGGTGCGTATTGGTCAGCATTCCAGTGGTTAATTGTCTGACTGATGTTTTGAGAACCAAAAGGGTTTGTGATAAGGTAGATACTGAAGTAGAGGGTGTGGTGGTTTCAAGGGCTTTACAGTCAGATACTGACGTTCCTGAAGAAGAGATAGAAGCTATGTTGGACACCTCCGTTTTGGGCGTTATCCCAGAGGATACTGAAGTCAGGCGGTCTGCTTCGGTAGGTGATCCTGTGGTGGTTAGGAATCCTGATTGTCCCAGTTCCAAGGTATTTAAAAGTTTAGCGAAGAAGGTCTTTTTCGATGAAGAAGATTAGAAGTCAAGGTTTGTGATTTTTTCTATCATCTCTTTGACCCCTTTACCGTAAGGATTTTCAGTCACATGAGCGGCGCTTTTTTTAACCTCTCTGTGGGCGTTTGAAGGAGCATAACTGTGCTCTGCTTTTTCCAGCATCTCAGTATCGTTCTTTCCATCTCCCATTACTACTATTTCGGAGATCGAGCAGTCGAGTATTTCTCCCACTTTATCGAGAGCGTTACCCTTGGAAACGTTCGGAGTTTTAATATGGATAGCGAATCCCGAATCGACAGCGACCAAGTTCAAATCTTGCTCCTGGAACACCCGGTTGATTACTTCAGGATCAACTGTCTTCTGCAAGACTCGTCCTGCTTTCCTCTTCTTAGAGGTCTTTGAATGTTTCAAGTTGGGAAATCTTTTTTCCAAAATCTCGATGCCTTTTTCCACCTCTTCCAATCCTCCTAGAATATGCTCCTTATCTGTTTCCTTATCGTAAACTATCCCTCCGTCTTCAGCTATGATGGGTCCCGACGTCCCCACCAGCGTTGAAGTGGTTTTTGAATAACAGAGGATGTTTCCGGTGGCCAATACAACGGGTATACCGTGTTTTTCTACCTTTCTGATAGCTCTGACCGCTTCCAAATCTAACTGCCTATTCTTATGTGTAATAGTCCCGTCGATATCCAAAGCGATAGCTTTCATTTTATCTACCATCCTATCAATTTACAGAATGAGTATTAACTTTGATTATCCGATGATTAATCTTTAATCCCCTTCTGGGTTATCCTGAAAACTGCTTCACCTTCCGGTATCTCAGGACTATCCACGATTCTCGCAATCCGTCTGGAACCTTTGGATTTTCTGACGAATATGCGGGTCGTGGCGGAATGACCCAGCACGTGGCCCCCTATCGGTTGCTTAGAGTTACCAACAAAAGCGTCAGGATTTGCATGAACCTGGTTTGTAACGAGTACTGCGACGTTGTTTCTGTCGGCAATCCTGTGCAGAGTTAGTAAGTGCTGTCCAAGTTTTTGCTGCCTCTCCGCAAGTGTGTCCCTACCGACAAACTCGGCCCTGAAAAGAGAAGTAACAGTGTCTACAACTACCAATTTTATATCCTGTTCCTGAACCAATTCCTCTGCTTTCTCGGCCATTATCAATTGTTGATCGGTATTATCTGGTTGAGGAACGAGTATATTTTCAAGAGCTTCTTCAGGGTCGATATTCTTATCTCTAGCCATGTTCTTTATTCTCTGTGGTCGGAAAGTGTTTTCAGTGTCTATATAAATCGCTTTTCCGTCTAATCCCCCTTCTTCTTCTGGCAGTTGGACGTTTACGCTGAGTTGAAGTGCCAATTGTGTCTTTCCCGATCCAAATTCACCGAATATTTCTGTGATGGCGCTGGTTTCTATTCCTCCTGCGAAAAGACTGTCGAGTTCGTCGCTTCCGGTCTTTATTAACCCTATATTTTTTCTGTCGTCAAGAATCTCTTTCGCCGTTATGAACTCTCCTTCCCCCGTTTCAGTTTTTGCCTCTTCGATTATTTTTTTGGCTTTGGAATCACCTATTTCTGCGGCTTTTTGGAGATCTTTAGTCTTTGCTGTGGCGATAGATTCTATTGTTTCAAAACCTTCGTCTTTTAATCTTCTTGCTGTTGATTCCCCTAGTTCCGACAAATCCTTTATCCTTTTTTTCTCTCCCATCGTTTCCTCCCGCTATATCGCTTCAGGTTCGGTTTCTAATTCTTCTAGGATTTTTTTCGTTTCGTCTAAGGGGTCTGGGAATTCTATTTCTTGGGCTCTTAGTTCTAGCTGGTCAAAATAATCGTCTTTTTGTACGGATCCTCCGGCGACGATTTCTCTTCCTTCTGTGTCGATATCTTCATAAATCTCGGATATTTCTAATCCTCCTGTAAGGGAGTTCGAAATTTCTTCAGCCGTTTTTCCTAACACCTTTTCAGCCAGTTCTGCAAAAGCTACGACTCTTATACTATCGGTTCCGTCGTCGACTATCAGGTTTACCACTGCACGATGGTCAGGTTCCACTGTTTCTTCGCATTCTTCACATAGGTTTTCCGAGTCTTCTTTTCCAAGATTTCTTCCGCAGTTGGGACAGACATTGAAAATAGGTCTTCGTTCGAAAATTTTGACAACTGTTCCTCTAATCTTTATTTGAGACCCTTCTTCCGCTTCTTCTATCTTAACTCTTGATAGGTCTGAAACATCTTCATTAATTTCTTCTACTGGAGGTATCTCTCTATCGATTTCTGGATTTTGTATTACCTCACCTCTATCCTCCACCTGTAATTCAGGACCACCATAATTACCTGTGACTGAGTAAGCGTTCTTAATTTTGATAGGGTCTCCCTTTTCTAATTCTTCTAAAATTTCTGATTTTTCTTCCCAAAGTGTAACTCTAATCGTTCCGGATTCGTCTCCGATGGTTATCGATCCTACTTTTCCAGTCTCATCGTTCTCTTTTTCGAATTCGTTTATCTCGGATTTGTCTACGATTCTACCTACAATCTCTATCGAATCTAATCCTGGCTCTATATTGGATATTCCAACCATTTCAGTTTCAGGCTCTTCGATTTCTAGGTTTTCCGGATTGATTTCCAAGTTTGCTCTCTGGTTGACCCGAATTTCTGGCTGATCTCTCATTCCCTTTGAACTAGTAGCATTTTCGATGAGGAGAATGTCACCTGAAGATAATTTTTTACCAACATCTACCATATCATCCCAAAAAGAAGCTCTAATTGTTCCTGTTTCATCACCTAGAATCACGTTCATAACTCTTCCTGAACTTCCGTCATCCCTATTGAATTCGTTAGGCGATGTAGTTCTTTGAACTCTTGCTGCTAAGTCTAAAGTTGGTAAATCTGGCTCTATATCTTCTATTTTCAACATCTTTTTTTCGAATTTAGGAAGTTGGTTTGCTTCTTCGGTTTTTGGATTCTGTACAATTCTACTCCGCCTGTTTACACTAAGTTCTGTTGAATCTTTGAATCCTTCTTTGACTGTGGCATTCTCGATGAGGACTGAGTCCCCTTCTTCAAGATCTTTAGCTTCTTCAGCTTTGTCATCCCATAGAGAAACTCGACATCTTCCTGTATCGTCCATAATCCTGATATTAGCTACTTTTCCCCTGGATTTGTCGCCTCTTTCAAATTCTTTAGGTTCAGAAACAGACGTCACTCTCCCAACCACGTCAACATATTCAGATTCTGGGTCAAGTTCGCCTAATTTTGTTTTCTTCTCAGAAACAGGCGGTAAATCTTCGGCTCTTTCGTCGTCAGGATAAGGTTCTACTTCTGTACGAGCGTTTACATGGATCTCGTTCGAACCGTCTTGACCTTCTCTAATGTAGACCTTTTCAAATTGGACTGGCACTCCCTTTTCTAATTCACCTTCCGTGATCAGTTTTGTCATTTTCCCCCATAGAACAGTTCTTATCTCTCCTGTTTTGTCTTTGAGAACGATATTTGCCACTTTTCCTTTGGAGCCATCTTTCCTTTGAAACTCTGTAGGTTCAAAAGCTCTTGTCACTCTACCCACGATGTCTATATTGGACATCCCTTCGCTAATGTCTTCAATCATGAGTTTGTTTACATCGGGTTCGTCTCTTTCTATCGAAACTCCATTGTTTTTAGCTAGTATATTCGCTGCTCCTTCTTCCGTTACGAAGCCACCAAGCTTTTCTTGTAATTCTTCAATTTCTTCGAGGATCTGTTCTTTGTTTTTGTCGGTCTCTTCTTCGATTTTTTTAATAATCTTCTCAGCTTTCTCGTCCATATTCATCCCAACTACAAATATTAACTAATCCGTAATAAGACATTTAGTTAACTTGTGTGCTTTTGATAAGAGATTTTTTATTAGTGGAGCTTATGTTTGTATTTTTGTGGTTTTTACCGTACTGTTGTTTTGGATGGTTATTTTTATGGAGATGATTTGAGTTTGATTTTAGTGGCCACGTTTTCTATTTCAATTTTTTGTAAATCATGGGCAGCGGTTTGACAGCTGATCCTTTTTGTGATAGAACATTTTGCATTTTATTTGAGGAAAATAGCGACTATTTGTAGTAGAATTTTTCTGAATTCAATATTTTATTCCCTCTTGTTTTTTCTATGAAGTTTCATGTGTCCCTTTTGTATTCCTTCTGTTGTGAGGGCCTTGAGAGCAGCTAGGTTTTGTGCTAGTCCTACAGCTGCTACTATTTCTCCTAGATCCTGTGAAGAATCTAATTCTAGTATTTTTTGGCATGTTTGAGCTATTGGGTTCTTCTCCGTAGCTCCTCCAACGGTTCCGAGTGGGGTTGGGATTCTTATTTTTCCTTTTAAATGCCCCTCTTTCGTTTTGTCCCATTCTGTTAGGGGTTGATAATTGCCATTTTTTGCGGCGAAGGAGTGCGCTGCTGCTTCGATTGCTCTGGTGTCGTTTCCGGTGGCGAGCGTTACGGCTTGAACACCGTTCATTATCCCTTTGTTATGAGTTGCAGCTCTATATGGGTCGCTTTCCGCAAATTTTTGTGCTTTGACGATTTTCTCTACAGTATTTTCTCCTCCCAGCTCCTTCTTGGAAAATGTGGCTTCTGCACGTGATGTCCTTTCATCGGTTAGGTTTGAAACAATCTTGAGCAATGTTTTTCCTCCGGTTATGTTTTCGATATAAGGTCCGAGTTTTTCGACCATAGTATTGACGACGTTTGCTCCCATCGCGTCCATCGTGTCTACTATTAAGTGGATTATAAGCATCTCATCTGAGTTCTCTCCGATGGTTCTGGTTTCTATTTTTTTTGCTCCACCTCCCCGTTTTTTCAGTGAAGATTCTTCATTGGCCAAATCTAGTAGTTTTCCTTCTTTTTCTTCGATCTGTCTTTCCGCTCTATTCAGGTCTTCAAGCTTTGTGACTTGGATTTGCCCTATCATGTGGGGTTTGGAACTCTCTGTTTCGAATCCGCCCATCTCTCTAGCCATCTTCGCACCGTTTGAAGCCGCTGCTATTACGGATGGTTCTTCGGTACACATTGGAATCAACCGGTCTTTTCCGTTTATCTTAAAGTTCGTGGCTATACCCAGGGGGAGTTCCTGTGTTCCTATAGTGTTTTCGACCATATCATCGGCTTTTTCCAGAGTCAATCCTCCGCTCTTCGCGATCAGTTCAGCTTCCTTCTCTGAGAGTTTAGAAAACTCCTTTACAAAATCCAATCTCTCTTCTGGATCGAGTTTATGGAAATCTGGAAGTCGCGAAGATTTATCCAAATTTAATCCCTTCTAATTTTAATCTTCGAGAATAATTAGTCTTGAAACTCTGGAGTTTTCCTTTATTGAAATACCGGGTTTACCTACTTTGATAGGTATTTTTGTAATTTCGCTTGAAACTATTGTTGGATGAGTTGTGGAGTTTCTGTAAAGTTTTTCTAGAGGCTGGATGATGCAATTTTTTCCCTTCTCTAATTCTTCGTTGTACTCGATGAGATATGTTCCGGAATTTAAATCCCACCAACCGTAATCGTCGTCTTGATCTCTGAGGGTTGGGCTTATTTCAGATATTTTTGCATCTTCTCTTTCACCGCCTCCAAAGTCTATCTCTCCGTTTCCTTCAAATTTGTAGATTTTATCAACTGTCAAGTCCACGCCGGTTTCCGAAATTTGTGTATCCGAGTAAATCAGATTTTTCAAAAAATCTACACTTTTTTTTCCAGGTAACAGTTTCAAACTTTCACCCATTGAAGGAGTCAGGTGTCTTTCCAAAAAAAAAATTAGGATGTGATCAAGATTTCTCAAATGGTTCTTGTTCGAC
>CAZKND010000031.1:0-14759 GCA_964554215.1 Hadarchaeota archaeon (SeqCode)
ACTTCTTTTGGAGTACCTCTAGAATGTATCCTTCCCCCGTGTAGAAGAGTGAGTGAATCACAGTATCTAGCGGCCTTGTTTAGATCGTGGAATGTGGATATTATCGTCTTTTCTCCCTCCTCGGTCAAATCCTTCATCAGATTCAGAATCTCTTGCTGCTTGTTGATATCGAGATGGTTTATCGGCTCGTCCAAAAGCAAAAGGGTCGGCTGCTGGGCCAGAGCTTTCGCTATAACCACCCTCTGTCTCTCCCCTCCCGAAAGCTCATTGAAGGGCCTGTCCGCGAGCTTCCGAGTGTCCGTCACCTCCATCACATCCTCCACGACCTCCAGATCTTTCTCTTGTTCGACCTCCAGAGGACCTAGATGCGGCGTCCTCCCCAATTTTATGATATCTCGGACCGAGAACGAGTAGTTCGTGGAGAACTTTTGCGGGACCACGCTGACCTTTTTAGCTATCTCTTTCTTAGACATTCGGCTCATGTCCGCTTGCTCGAGCTGGATGGTTCCTCGGCTCGGCTCTATTACTCGGTCGACAGCTCTTATCAAGGTGGATTTTCCGGAAGCGTTCGGTCCTATAACTCCGTGCAGTTCTTTCTCCTTTACTGTGAGGTCTATGTCTTTGAGCACGTCTTTTTCGCCGTAACCGGCCGCCATTTTTCGGATTTTCAAAATATTTTTGGACATCTTTTTGACCTAGTATGAGTATTTTTTCTTTCTCAAGAGGTAGATGAAGAACGGGCCGCCTGCTAGGGCCGTTATGATACCCACAGGCAATTCTCCTACCGTGGGCAAAATCCTTGCGAGGTTGTCGGCCCACACCAGAAATATCGCGCCCCCGAAGGCAGATGCGGGGAACAGTATCCGGTGTCTGGGCCCTACGAGGATCCTCATGATGTGAGGTATTATGAGTCCGACAAACCCGATGACCCCGCTGACCGCTACCGCCGCGGCCGTCACCACTGAAGCCAGTATCAGTAGGTATTTTTTGGTCCTTTCAACCCTTACTCCGAGATGTTGTGCGGATTCTTCACCCAGCAACATCGCGTCCAGGTCTTTGGAGAAGGAGAATATGCCTACGGTTCCGAGAAGTATCGGAGGTAAAATCATCTGGACGTGGGTCCAATTCCTACCCCACAATCCTCCCATTATCCAAAAAACCATTCGTTGCAATTCTTCCCCTGCCATATACATGAATGTCGAAACTATCGCCTGCAGGAACAGGCTCACCGCGATACCTGATAGTAGGAGTATCCCTACCGGTATCTTCCCGTCGACCTTGGCTATCTTGTAAACGGTCAGGATCGTGCCTAGAGCGAACAAGAAACTCACTATAGGAAGCGTGTATGACCCTGCGATGGTGAGTCCGAAAAAAATCACCGTTACAGCACCTAGAGCTGCGCCAGAAGAGACTCCAACAGTGTAAGGCTCCGCCATCGGATTCCGAAAGATGCCTTGAACGGCCGCTCCAGCCACGCCTAAAGCCGCACCGACCAGTGCCCCTGTGATTATCCTAGGCAACCTGAGATTCATAACTATGGTTTCCGAAACTTCAGGGAATGGACCGGATACCAAGCGGCTTAAAAGTGGAATCTTGTCCAAAATTATCCCACCGACCTCCGATAAGGGAATCCAAACAGGGCCAATCACAGAAGATATGAATATAGTGAAAATTAACGCCAGAACTAATCCGATTATTACCAATTTCCAATTATTCGACCCGTTATCAACCGATTCTTCCAAATTTTTACCCACTATGAATCCCTCTAATAGTTCAAACTACATGACCCCGGAAAACAATGCTTTTAGAGATAAAACATCCTGCTCTTGACACCTAATCAAACGTTAAAAAGAATTTTCCAATTCAGGATGTAGAATCTTAGCGAGTTCTTGGACCGCCACAGGAATCCTCGGCCCCGGCCTGCTGAAAACATCTCTCATCTCCTCATCTAGTAAGATGACCTGATTTTCTTCTACCGCAGTTATTCCGGGATAATCCTTTTTTACGGACCTTGCGGTTGTCCGAGCATCAGTTCCCGTTATGAAAAAGTCCGGATCTTTTCCAACGATAGTCTCCTCTTTCATCTTTGGATATTTTTCTTCACTGTTCTCAGCTATATTGATTCCACCGGCTTTTTCGATTATTTCATGTCCAAATGTCCCGGGTCCGACGGTCCAGAGCTCCCAGACCTCGTAGTAAACCTTAGGCCTGTTCTCTCTTGCAATAGTTTCAGTTTTTTCTACGACATCATCGATCTTATCTTGAATATTTTCTGTTATCTTCTGAGCTTCCTCCGATGTTCCCGTGATATCACCTAGGAGCTCAATACTCTCCTTAACCGACTCTATATTTTCGCCCTCCACACCTACAAAAGTAATTCCCACCTTCACCATCTCTTCAATAGAATCCCTAGGAGTTCCCGCAGCTCCAATAACCAAGCTGGGATTTAATTCCAAGACTTTTTCGGTCTTAACCGTTCCTGCATAAGGAGCTACAGTCTTCATCTCCCCGTTTTCCCTCATCTCAACAACTCTAGGCGGATAATCACAAGCTTCAGAAACTCCTATAATCCGATTTTCCAAACCTAAAGCAAACAAAGTCTCGGTTACGGAAGGTGAAAGGGAAACGATATTTTCTGGTTTTTCCTCTATGATAACTTTTCTACCCAAATCATCTTCTACTAAAAGAGGATATTTCTTCTCCACCTGTCCCTTCAAAATGTCTTCAGGCACAACGCTCAGTATATCTTTCACTTCATTCTCGGAAGCGGTTTTCAGATAATCCTCCACTTGAGCTTGAGAATATCCCGTTGATGCTATGCTGTGACCTACCACTGTAAAAGTAACAGCTACTATTACGAAAATCACCGCTACATAGGATGTTCTTACCTTACCTCTTTCTTCCCACATTTTGAAATCAACACCTGGATAGTATATCCAACCTTGGATGGTGCATCCAGGTTTAAAAAATCTTCCTAAAAATCACATGAGAGACTCAGCAGCAGCCAAAGCACCACGTTCCGCATCCAAAACACTACCACCAGTGCCTATAATCACCACATCGCCATCCGAAAGTTCAAAATTATCCAACAATTCAGAACTCACATCCCTCTCAACATCGCCAAGCCCATCGGGCAAAGCCAAGTCACCATCCTCATAAACCAAAACAGTAGCTCCCTCTGCACCGACCTTAATGGCCTCATCCCTCTGCTCAATACCCTTATCCACAAGGTTAGAAACATCTTTTACCAAGGTCGCGATATCGACATCGCCAACAGTTAAACCACCTGCATCTATCTGCAAAAATTCCATTCCCCCCTCCAAACTTTCCCGGCCCTCATCAGTTATCTCATGGCCTCTAGAACTGGAAGAGATAAATCCTTTATCTTTCAACCTTTCCAAAATAGTCCTAACGCTACCCTCACCAACATCAAGAAAATCGACCAACTTCTTACGACCGATAGGGCCCTTCTCATCGATCAATTCCAAAGCTCGCCTCACCTGAACCTTATCGAAAAGAGGCCTGGGACCTGAATTTTCCGCACACATACAATCAAACCTTGAAATATTGTTAATTAAAACTTTGAAGAATTAGAAATAAGAATCCATAGCCTCTCCCGTATTCTCAAGAATGGTCCTGGCCAAATCTAATCTTTTAGATCCGCTCAACCCACAGTCCGGGCCCATATACTCAATCAGATTGCCGAACCTCTGATAAGCCTTATCTATCCTGCCCTCTATCTCCGACGGGCTCTCGACCTCATCCAAAAAGTCGTTCCAATCCGACCCTTCCTTCCACACGTTAACGTCTTCGGACTCATTGAACTCCGAAGCCAATGATAGCACATCTGTCCTCGAAACACCGATGCGTAAACGCTTACCGTTCTCCTCCAACGTTTCCGGGTCGATATCCTGCAAATATTCAGGGGTGGAAGCTGTCGCGATATCTATGATGTCTATGTTTTCGGACCTGCAAACGGTTTCATAATACAACGGAGAATGCAGATGTATCTGAACCTCATCACTACCCTCGCCAACGACATCCCAAGCCTCCAACAAAGTCTCAGGGTCCAAATTCAAATCAGGGTTCGTACCCAGACTCGGCTCATCGACGCTGACGACCTCTACATCGAAACTGTCGAACGAACGGGCAGAATCGACGAACCTCTTCAAACTCTTAGCAATGTTCATCATGACATCTTCATAAACAACTCCGTCGAATTCAGAAATAGTTATCTCCAAAGGTCCCGTGATGCAGATCTTCAAAGGTGGAAGGTCCAGATCCATCCTATCCAAAGCTTCGAACTCCGGAAGCATCGCTGAAGATTTCTCAACGAGATACGGCTCCTCCAAAACCTCATTATCGTTAAGAACGGACAAATATTGATCGTTCATATCTCTCAACTGAGGATAACAAGGGACATCCAAACCGGACTCCAGCTTCAACTCCATCAAATCCCGATAAAGTTCCAAAGAATCCTCTTCCAAATCGGCAAAAGAATCGCTGAACTCCTCACGGTCCACATCATCAGGCAGAGGAAGACTACCAACATCATCAAATCTAACCATGAAAGACCTCCATACATATAACACTTAGATAATTCTATCTCATAAAGATTTTAAACCCCTCAATGAGCTGAAACAATTAAATAGTTATTTAGAACACCCAAACTTACCATGGAAACATGGAAGACATAGTTGACAGAATAGAAAAATCAGCACAACTGGCCGCACTTCTAGAAGTCAGCGGCACCCCCAAACCCGGAAACGTCCACCGAAACCAGGACTTCCCCGACACAAAGTACGAACACTTCCTCGCAAGCAGCTTGGCCCTCGGAAAAACCATGAGAAAAGCAGCGAAAAAAGGGATAAAAATCAACGAAGGTAAAATAAAACCCTCAAACAGTGAACTCGGGACACTGATACAAGAAGGGATAGAAAACACTCAAAACTCCCACAAAGGCGGAAATACACATCTAGGAACGATACTACTATTCACACCAATCTCGATAGCGGCCGGAAAAACTCTCAAAGAAGACCAAACATTCAAACTGGACCTACTTCGAAAAAACTTCGACCAAATAATAAAATCCACCACAGTCCAAGACAGCCTCAAGACCTACGAAGCAATACGACAGACCATTGACCTCGAAGAGAACGGAGAAAGTTGGTTGGGGCAGCTAGAAAAATCAGAACTGAGCATCCTCAACCCTCAAACAAAGGAGAAATTGTCCGAAGAAGAGATGAACCTTTACGACTGGATGGAAGTATCGGCCGAATACGACAATATCTCCAAAGAGCTGACGAGCAAAATCCAAACGTGCTCAGAAGGGTCTAAAATATTCGAACAGATGTTAGAAGAACAAGAAGACGTGAACATAGCGACAGTCCACACATTTCTAAAAATACTCGCCGAAAATCCGGATACATTCATAGCAAGAAAACATGGGCTGAAGAACAGCAAAAAAATGGAAAAAGCCGTCGAGAAAGGAATGGAAAAAGCTCAAGAAGTATCCAAAAAAGCCGAAGAAACGCTCAAAGCAGGTGGATTAACGACTTCAGAAGGAAAGGAAAAAATCCAAAAATTCGACGAAGAACTCCAAAAAGAGAAAGGAAAGCTTAACCCGGGCACAACCGCGGATATAACAGCAACAGCTATCTTTCTATATCTCTTATCAGGTCAAAAGATATAAACTAAAATCAATGATTAAAGGATTTCTCTAAAATCTTTTCATTTACCTCTCCAGCCTCAAATACGCTTCCTGAATTTACATTATTCAAAATCACTCGCGCCGGAGAAAAAAGTTCTCTATCAATTTCCAAAAAATCCTTATCATATTTCTCAAAAATCTCCCTGAAAGGTAAACCATAATCCTCAGAAGCAGAAGAAGGGATTTCTTCTATAATCTCATCAATCAATCGATCTTCTGAATCCAAATAAAGTGTAACTTCACCACCATACAAAGTACAATCGTTAGTCCTACCCATCGCCTCTAGAAAATCATCCGCTACAGGAGCTATCGGAGCTTTACCTATCCCTGAAACAACATCCTCGACCTCAAAATCCAAAATATGTAATTTGTGAATAGCTGCCTCAACAACACGAGAAGAGATTTGAACACTTCCCACAATACTGGATGTCGGAGCAACGAGAATCTTCAGATCTTCAAGCTCCACTCCACATTCTTCAGCTATATAATTCAAAACTTTCTTCGAAGGGATTTGGTTCGACTCTAAACATAACACAGCAATATCGGACTCTTCAGATATTTCCAATTCTTGAAACAATTCTTCTTTTTCAGCTAGAGCCCGTCCAGGCCCTGAGGCCATGCAAGAAAAATCTTCCTTCTCTATGAACCAACCTGCGTATTGAGCTCCGAGACAGTGGACATCAGGGTCATCTACCACCACATTAACTTCAGGCCGATCATTCATAGAAAAATTAATCGTGCCCTCACCACCTAAACACGCTTTCGCAAAAAGCTTACCAGCCTCTAATCCACCTTTAGCGTTTATCCCAAAATCCAACAATTCTGCACCATTCTCAAAATCGATCAAATCAATTCCTAAATCCTTCCTGTTTCTTACCATAGAATCAAAAATTTTCGCTGCATCCTCATTAAGATTAGACATATTCTCATCATCCCTTACTAGGACTTCTAAATAAAAAATATCGATTGTTGAAAAACTCTATACAACCCTAAATACGTCGAAAAAGACTTCATAGACTTGTTAGAAGAAACTTACTAGAACTAATTGATATAGCTTTTTAAAACAATTAATCAATTGCTCAATAGCACCGATTTTAGAAACAAATCCTTATAGCTGGAACTCTGAAATTTAAACGAAAGAGGAGATTGATAAATTGAAAATAGGAATCGAAAATTTCGAAATCGACTCTGCACACTACACTGAAGGAATCACGGATAAGTGCTCTAACATTCATGGTCATACTTTCAATTTAGATGTGGAGATAGAAGGGGAAGTGAGCCAGGAAGAGAAAGGGATGGTTTTAGATTTCGGAGTGATGAAGAAAGAAATAAAAGAAGTTCTAGAAAGATGGGATCACCGATTTATCGTTCCTGAAGAAAAAGTTGATGAAATAAACTCAGAAGGCCCATTCAACCTCAAAATAAAACCAATCAAGGGAAAAGCAGCAACTACCGAAAATATGGCTAAACAGATAGCCAAAGAGATATTCCAAAGAATAGAAATGCCCGTGAGCGTTAAACTTTACGAGGGAAATGATTCTTATGCAATCTATAAAATTTCAGAGGAGAATTTAGATGAGTGAACTTAACGAAGTCCAAGAAAGTGAACCTGAAATCTCTTTGAAAATTGACAGAGTAGGTGTGAAACAGGTAAAGAAAAAGATAACCACCACTACTCCAGAGGGAAAATTTTCTTACGACGTTGAACTCGATGCCTACGTAGATTTGCCTAAAGATAAGCGCGGAAAACACATGTCTAGAGACATAGAAGCATTCATGGAGTCAATTGAAGAGGCTAAAAAAGAAGAGTCTTCATCTCTAGAAGGTGTACTAGAAGATATTTGTACCAGATTGATGGAGAAACATTCATATGCAACAAAGGCCGAGTTGATTGCAAAAACACGACATCATTATGAAGAAAATTTCACCGGTACAAAAACTACCGAAGCTGCTGACGCTGAAATATCTGTCTCGATGTCTAGAGATTCTAAAAATGCTAAGAGCGTAAAAATTAACATTCCTGGAATGAGTGTATGTCCTTGCGCGCAAGATACTTTTTCAGAAAAAGAGGATACACCTAAAGAGAAAACTCCAAGCCACACACAACGGGTAAACGTCTCATTGGAAGTCACCACCAGCGAAAAATTAGTCCGTCTGGACTGGCTGGTAGATTCTGCCAGAAAAGCTTTCTCCGCTCCCGTAACAACCCTTCTGAAGAGAGAGGACGAGTACGAATTGATTAAAAAAGCCTATCAACAACCTAAGTTTATTGAAGATATTATCAGAAATACGCTAAACAACTGTTTCCATAAGCTTCAAGAGGAAAACTTTCCAGAAGATACGAAAATAAAGGTCGAAGCTGAAAGTTTGGAAAGTATCCATCCACACAATGCCTATGCTTGTAGAGAAACTACTCTAGAAGAACTGTCTAGAGAATAAAATACATACTAATCATAATTATTCTGGATGAATAAACAATACTGGGATAATATTGAAAGATCTAAACAAAACAGGACTGAAAGATAAAACACCCTCAGAAACGGTTCTAACCACTCTTTCGAAAGATAATAAAGAACACAACGCAGTCATAGGAGTCAAAAAGAAAGGAAAAGAAAAAATCAAGCTAAAAATTTATAAAAATACAAAGACCTACGACAATATTCTGGAATCTGAAGAAGGAACTGTGAACATTTTTTCGGATGCAAAAACTTTGTTGGAATATGGTCTGTCAGAATTCTTACAAAAAGACCCAACTCCCCATTTTTTAGAATCAGAAGAGATTAACTGTCCCTATCTGAAAGATTCTGTAGCTTCAATCGAATTCAAAGTCGATGAATCGGAAAAAAAGATTGTAAATGACAAAATAGGCAAATCTCAGCTTGTAAAAATAACTGGAACAGTAAAGAAAGTACATATTAAAAAGGATATAGAACCACATCCCCTAAAAAGAACGGATCTTTATCTAATCGAAGCCGCAATTGTGGGGACACGAATAAGAGAAGCTGAGAAAAATGAGAATACAGAAATTGCAGAGAAATACCTAGAAAAGCTTGATTCTCTCAAGAATAAATGTGAGAAGATAGGGCCTGAAAGCGAAGAGTTAAGACTCATCTCCGAAATTAGAGAAAATAGTTCATCACTTACCAAAGAAAAATAATTATTTTGAGGTTTTTCATGAAAAATGATTCAAAAATTTTGCTCGTAACAGGGAAAAGAGCAGAAGATGACGTTAGGAAATATTCTAGAGATTCTGATATCGAGACTGAAATAGTGGTTTTACCCGTACCCATAGCTTCTTTCATAAATCTGGATATACTCACTAATTATCTGTCAAAAGAGGATTTAGAAGAAGTTTCAACCGTTATAATTCCCGGTATGGCAGAACTCAATCTAAAAAATGCACGAGAAGAGCTGGATACTGAGGTGATAAGGGGCCCTAAATTTGCCGCTGATATTCCAATTATTTTAGAAAACTTCGAGGAGCTTGATCTTTCAAAGGAGGACCCTGCAGATGAGTTTTTAGAGAACAGTGCAACAGAGCGTGTGGAGAAACTAATCTCGGAAGCTCGTGAAGGTTATGAAGGAAATTCTGACCCGAACAATTTCGAGATCGGAGAGGGGCCCAATTCTGTTCTGGCTGGAAAAGATTTTCCTCCGCGAGTAGTGGCTGAAGTCGTGGACGCTCCTTGTCTTTCGGATGAAGAGTTTTTGAAGACTTGTCGACACTATATCGAAAGTGGTGCCGAGATTTTGGATATCGGTATGACTGCCGAAGAGGACAATTCTCAGGAGATTCCTCGACTCGTCTCCCTGGTAAAGGATAATTTTGACATCCCTGTAAGCATTGATAGCACCGACAGAGCTGAGATAGAAACCGCTGTAGAGGCAGGGGTTGATCTCGTGATAAGCTTGGATAGTTCTAACATCGACTATTTTGAGGGCCTTGACATCCCTGCGGTTTTGATTCCGCGAGATTCTGAGAAGGGTTTCTATCCTTCTGATCCGGGGGAGAGGGTAGAGTATCTGGAAGAGATATTGAATGATGTGAAAAGTAAGGATTACAGGTGGATTTTGGCGGACCCGATTTTGGAACCTGTCGGGAAAGGCTTTACCGAATCTCTCACGGCTTTTAGAGATTTAAATAGAGAAAGAGATGTTTCGCTGTTCATGGGTATTGGCAACGTGGTCGAACTTTTCGATGCTGATTCGATAGGCATGACGTCAGTCCTGGTAGGAAGCGCTTTCGAACTGGGGGTCGACCTAATATTGGCTGTCGAGGGTAGCGATAAGACGCGAGGAAATATCGAGGAAGTCGTTCAGGCTAGAGATATGATGATGCTGGCAGATGAAAGGGGGAGCGTACCTAAGGATTTGGGATTGGACCTTTTGAGGCACAAAGAAAAGAGGATTAGGGGCCGCTCTTATGACAATAGTTTGGAGAACGAGTGTAAAGTGGTAGAAGGTTCTTCCGAGCCTGATTTCCAGAAGGATGAGAAAGGATACTTCAACATCTACACAGACGAGGGAAAAATCGTCGCCGTTTATCACAACCCTCAAGGGGAAAATTTGATAATCAAGGGAAAAGAGGCTCAAGACATAATTAACGAGATATCTGAGCGGGAACTGGTGAGCGAGTTAAGCCATGCTCTTTATTTAGGGGGGGAGCTGGAGAAAGCCGAAATCGCTATCAGGACCGATAGGAGTTATGTTCAAGAGGAACCGCTATTTTGAGCGGGTGAAACGATGCGCAGGCCGAAAGAAGGTGACCTCCTGGAGACTGAGGAAGGACTTATTTTCCATGTCAAGGGTCTGCAGCCTTCGGGAAAAGGCGCCATTGCTTTTTTGAGATATGTCCCGAGCGATTCGGGAGATCGGGAGAAAGAGGGAAAGAGGTACACGAAGATTTACTCTATAGGTGAAAAGTTCGATTACCTGGAAAAAAACTTCCCGAAATATGTTAGATTTTCAGATAGGTTACAGAGAAAGATACAGTTCGTGGAGAAAGACGAGGGTAAAAAAGTTTACAGATCGAGTGAGAAGTTGAGAGAGTTGATGGAGAAGTCTTCTGCTTCAGAAATAGAGAAAAAGGTTGTGGAGTTTGCTGAAATATTAATAGATTCTGGCGTCGACCAAGAAAGTTTGGGGATAACCGGTTCGGTACTCGCAGGGGTTCAGAAGGAAAACTCCGACATCGATATGATAGGATATGGGGAAAAAGAGGGTAAGAAGATATATTCTGTTCTAAAAAATTTGAAAGACACCAAGCCCAATTTGTCTTATTATAGTAATGAAGATTCTTTGAGGATGGCTAGGTTCAGATGGGAAAAAACCGAGATACCGACCAAAATATTCTCAAAAATAGAAAAGAAAAAAGTACTACACGGACTATTCAAAAACACTGACTACTTCTTCAGACTAGTGAAAAACAACAAAGAAAACATAGAGAACAGATCGTTCACCAAACAAGGAAAACGAACAATGATAGGCAAAATAAAAAAAGACGATGACGCAATATTCACACCCAACCATTACACGCTCGAGAAAAACTCAACAGAAGTGGAAAAACTGACCAGTTACAGAGGCAGATTCACCGAACAAGCAAAAGAAGGGGACAAAATAGTTGCAAAAGGACGACTAGAAGAAGTAAACACAAAGAACGGAAAATTCAAAAGACTACTCCTAGGAAAACCCGATGAATACCTCCTGCCGTTAAATAAAGACAACACCGAAACAGTGAAAAAATATGCATCAATCGATAACTTCTAGAAAAGCACCTGAATTATCCGCTTTTTCAATAGAAATCTGTCCAGAAAACCCCTCATCATCAAAAAACTCAACCATCTCATCACGAATATCTTCAGATCTATTCAAACCACCCGTCAAAGCATAGATAGTGGGCCCCCAAGAACTCTGTCCAACTCCATAAGCCCCACAATCCAATAATTTGCTCTTTATCAGACCCATGACCTCATCTTTGAACTTGCCGCCCTGCGTGGAAGAAAAAGCGCTTCCAGCCAACTCATCTATCCCTGTCAAAGACTGACCAAATCTTTCTATATCGTGATTTACCAGAGCAGGGAGCGTTTCCAAAACCAGTTCAGAGCATATTCTCCCAGCGATATCTGAATCGGAACTCAAATCTTCAAAAAACTTATCCTCCACTTCCTCCTTTGGCCCTGTTTCCACATCAGGCGTCAAAAGCAGAAAACGCCAATTCTCCGGGAATTTACGGCGAAATAAAAGCTGTGGGAACTCATCCCTTTCCCCACCGCCTTCTACCAAAAAACCTCCCCTATCAAAAGCATAAGATCCAATGCCCGACCTTTTTCCCCGAGACAAATCCTTAGCTATCTTGATAGGAGGCTTACCCCTATCCGAAAGAACAGTCATAGCTCGACCTAAAGCCAAAGTAAGTTGGGTCGTAGAACCTAAACCGATATGAGGAGGGATGGCTTTCGTTACATTGATTTCAAAATCCGGAGAAATATCGTAAACATCAGTTAGTCTCTCTACCACTTCTTCAATCCTCGCGTCCTGACCACATTCGGAATTAATCTTCAATCCATCGCTCTTCTCAACCTCCATCTCAAACCCCATATCCTTCAATGCCAAACCGAAACCACCATACTTCTCCGGAGGGTCTAAGGTCGGATTAAGAAGACCAAAATGTAATCTAGCCGGAGTTTTTATCTTTAATCTCAAATTCTCACCTTCTCACTGCGCAATTAATTTTATTGACGAAACGGAATATCATTTTTTATTTCTTCAACAGCTCTTTTTCCAGTAGGATGTTGGATATAGTCCAATGAAGTACCTTCAGCATTATTTATCTCCATATTCTCTATTAAGTCTGAGAAGTATCCGCCCGCTAAACCTTCAGCTATAATACCATAACCTTGAGCAGCTTCTTTAGTCTTCTCAGTTCCCATATGGGAATTCGATTTTTCCACCGGAGCAAATTTACTCAATCTATCCTTCAAAACCGTTTCAACCTTTTCAAATCTAGGTAGTCGACCTGATAACAATATCTTATCAGGATCGGGTACAGAAACGGTCAAGGAGGCTACCATCTTTTCTATGTCCTCTATCATCCTGTTCCAAGCCTGATTATAACTTTCATCACCTTCCGAATTGGACAGAAATTCTTCAATCGAAGTACTTTGAATCATAGAAGCTATTCCCCCCTTGAAAATATCGGTCTTTTCCCACTCCCTCCCCAGCTGAATCATCTCCATATCAATTTCACCAGAACTCAAAAATCCAACACCTTGCATCGTTCCGCCAATACCATCCACTATCTTACCATCTTTCACAGCCACAGCAGCATTATACCCACCGCCCAACTCAACCAGAACAAAAGACGTTTCCGAATAAGGAATATCAAACCTTTCCGACTGGTTTCGGACAGCCAAAACAGCGCTAGAAAGCTTATCAACTGTGCCCATATCCAAATTGTTCAGTTTTCTATATTTTGGAACCGTAGGCAAGTTAATCACACCGGGTATGTAACAAACAGGTAAGCCTTTTTTCTTCATTTCCAAAGCAGACTTCGTCATCGCAGAATATACTCTAATCCCTGGATCTCCTTCCTCCATAGCTGATTTTAAATCCGATTTTTTCAACAAGAGGATATATGTCAAAAACCAATCCTCCAAAATATCCAAGTCTATATCCTCCAGATGGGTTATCTCGACCCCATAACCCGATGGACCGACTATCAAATCCAAATCTTCAACTTCCTCAATAGTTTCAACCAGCAGTGAAGGATTCTCAGCAAGTTTTTCAGAACTCAAAACCTCTTCAAAAAAGACTTCGCCATCCTCAACACCGCATAAATCAAAACTTCTAGTTCCAGGATCAACACCTAAACCTCTAATTTGATACACCTCTTCTACTTTCAATCATTATAGATCGAGTTAACATTCAGAAAATCCTAAAATGAAGGTATAATTTTTTCACTAATCATCCGTATAGCCTCATCCTTATCAGGACCTATCGGGGACCCTGAAACAATCTGTGTAACCCCCACATCTTTCAACTCCTCTATCTTCTCAATACATTCCTCAGGATTACCATAAAGAGCAAATGACTCAATCATCCGGTCAGTCACCGAAGCAAAAGCCTCACCATAATCCCCCCTATCTAGATATTTTTGTACCTCACCCGCTTTTTCTAAAGATATTTCATGCCTCTCCAAAATTTTTTCATTCACACTAGCAGCGATGAAAGCAACAGGTGGAATGACAGCCTCTTTCGCATCATCAGTCTCCTCTGCAACCGAAAAACTGGTATACGCCGTAACATCAACCTCATCCATATCTCTCCTCGCCTCTTCAACGCCTTTCTTTATCTGATCTACGGCAAAACGAAAATCATCCGGATGAGAAGCGTTGATTAAAACACCATCGCCTTTCTCACCTGACATCTTCAACATATTCGGACCCTGAGCCCCGATATAAATAGGAATATTTCCCTCAAACTCGAAATTCAACTTCGCCCTTCTAAAATCATGTTTATCCATATTTTCACACTCCACTTCTTCCCCTGCCAAAAGCTGTTCTATAACCTCTATAGCCTCCCTAGTCCTCGTAAGGGGTTTATCCCATTCTATTCCTAGAGAATTCAAGGTGGTCTTGTCACCAGGCCCTATACCTAAAACAGCTCTTCCCCCGGAAATATTATCCAACGTTGCTATCGCAGAAGCGGTTTCTGCCGGATTGACTGTATAAGGATTCGTCACTCCTGGTCCTAGAGTGATTTGATCCGTTTCTTCAGCAATTCTAGATAAAACTATGTAGACGTTCCTGTTATTGTAATGATCTGTTATCCAAATATTATCAAAACTCTGCTCATCTGCTAATTTTGCCCTACTAACAATCTCTTCAACCGGGTCTTCCGGAACAAATTCCACACCAAACCTCATCTTAAAGTCCCTTTTTTAATTCTCGCGGTCGGTTAAAAAATTAAATTTTTTCCAATTTTCCAAAACTTTCAAAATAAAAAGTTAAGTAAAAAAACGAGAAAAACTAACCGGTAAAAAGAAAAATTA
>CAZKND010000032.1:0-9770 GCA_964554215.1 Hadarchaeota archaeon (SeqCode)
TTGGAGATCCGTTCAAAGATACTTCAGGGCCTGCGCTTAATATTTTGATTAAGCTCATGGCAATGGTTTCGCTGTTGTTCGTCCCTATACTGTAAGGTATTGGTGACAATTTCCAGGTTTTTTATCTATTTTGAGTTTTACTTAACAGCACTTTTCAGTATAAGTTGCTAAAAGCAAAGGGAAATAGGGTATAGTAGATTTTTATTTCCTATCTATGAGAACTGAATTGTTAGTTATGCTAAATTCTTCTCCGGTTATATGTCCTACTGAACCTAGTTTTTCCAGATTAATTCGATTGTCTTTGACAGCGTTTTCTTTTGTCGAGATGTTTACCACTTTGCCGACTAATAGCTGATGGTCACCTGTTTCGATGTCTTTTTCGTAGACGCATTCTATATTAATGGGTGCTTCTTTAACGCTTGGAGATTTTACATCTCCTGATTCGGATTCCGTCAATTCGACTTCTTCAAATTCACTAATGTCGCTTTCCACTGAGATTTCTGATTTTATTCCCTTTTTCATCCAGTTTTTAGTTAAAGGGGCGACGACGAAATCTCCTGATTTTTTAGCGTTTTGAATTGTATCCTTCCCTTTTCCTACAGATATTCCTAGTAAAGGTGGATTGAATGATAGGGGAGTGGCAAAACTATAAGGTGCCACATTGGAAATATCATTTTCGTCGATAGTGGATACACAAACTGTAGGTCTAGGAGCGATTAGCTTGTAGTAATTTTTTGGGTCGAAATCCAATTTTTACACCTCAAATTTAGTTAATTATTTCTTAGATAAAAATTTTTAAATTTTCAAAGGTTTTTGTGTTGAGAGGTAATGTTATCCTTTCTGTTTAGGTTTCTTGTGGCTGTTAAACCTCTTTTTTCATCACTATTGCGTTAGCGCCGTCAGGATAATATCCTTCTATTAGTTTTTTCTCCTCAAAGTCCCTTTTCCGATAGAATTTTTTGGCTCCTTCGTTTTGAACTCTAACTTCTAGTTTAATCTCTTTGACGTTTTCTTTTTTGAGATGACCTCTCCAGGTATTCATTAGCGCTGATCCTATACCTATACGTCTTGAATCTTTTCTCACTGCTATTTTTAGTAGATGAGCTTTCTTCTTAGCCTTGAGTTTTAGAATTTTTATATCTCGTTCCATTTTTGAGATTAAATATCCTAGTACTTCGTCATTCATAGTTGCTACAAGGAATATTACGGAGTCTTTGTCAAGTATATGTTTGAATGATGCTAGAGGCCAGGGAGAAGGAAAGTTTTTGAGTTCAATTCTCTTTATTTCTTCTAAATCTTTCTCCTTACATTTTCTAATATTAAATGCATCCTCTTTTCCGCTCATTATGATTTACACCTGGCATGTCGGTAGGATTGATTTTTCATTCTCGTTGTATAAATTAAAATTGAGTTCTGGATTTCTCTGGGTGTTTAGGTCAATTGTGAGTGTTTGTTTTCTACGGCCTTCAAAGATATTTTCTCTTTTTCAACTAGTGAGTGAATGAATGCTTCCATGGCTATGAATGACCTAATTTCGTACAGGGATTGCATGGGGTTTTTTGGAGGGTCTTCGAGTTTGTTCCGATCTCTTATTCTTTTACGTCCGGGTATTTCCAGGTAAGCGTCTGATATTTGTCCTAGGGGTGATTCTGGGAAACTTGTAACTGCAAAAATGTTACCTCCTACTTCTTTTATAGGTTCCAAGGTTTTCTTCCAGAATTTTTGGCCGGATCCTGAGAATATTATTGTCAAGTCTCCTTCTCTAGCTGCAACGTTCCCTGCGTCCTTGTAATAATTTATGAGTCTCTCTTCGTTTTTCCCTGCGCAGTGGGAGAGTCTGATTGAAAGGGCTCTAGCTATTACCCCTGAGAGTTCTAGACCGCCTATAACAATTTTGTTGGGAAGTGTTTTCTCTTCTCCTCTGTCTAGATAGTTTACCGGTTCTGGAAACATTTCATAAAGTTTTTGAAATTGTTTCGGTGAGGGATCAAAATCTTTTACTTCTCCCCAAAACTCGTCGTGAAATTCCATCACTGGTTTTGCGGTTACAGCGCTTCCTATTGCATCAATGATGAACTCTAGAGAATATAGTTCTCCAAGTGTTCCCCCAAGTGTGAGTGGTTCATGGTGTCCGGTGAACTGTCTTTCCTGGTATTCCGTCCGATCATTTTTGCTTTTTCCCGGTATTTTGACTATAAATCCGTTTGTTTTATCTGATATTTTTCCGAGAGTGGAGTTTTCATTATTAGTTATAGCTACAACAGGTGTGGATTTAGATATTGGTTTGTAGGCAGATTCAGCATAATGTATCGTTCTATCGGTTTCCCCTGAGGATGAAAGGGCTACAACCATGTCTTCTGTTCCGTATTCGTAGGGAATTGAGGAATCACTTGAACAAAAAGTTTGTTTATCGTTGGCTTTAATCAGCCTAGTCGCAAAATTAGCCATCTCTTCTTGTCTTCCTGTACCAGCCCAGATTACTCTTTCGCTTTTTCTTACTAAGTCGATAAATTTCCTGGCGTTTTCGACATATTCCTCTTCTTTTTCTTCGTTTGGATGGGAACTGATCTTCTCTACACTTTTCTTATAGACTTCAGGTATTTTTTGAAATGGGTTTGTCATACAATTGATAATTGTAGGCATATAAGATAAATTTTTATATTTTAGCCTGTCTGAATTGGATTTAAACCGTTGATTAGAGGGGTCTTTGTTTTAGAATCTTCAAGTTTATCAAAAAAACTAGTAATAATTGGTAAATAAAATAGGTAAGGTGAGAGTGTAAATGGAGTTGAAACCGCGATGCATTCCTTGTGAAGTTGAAGGGGCTTACGAACAGGTTGAAATGTCTACTGATGACGAGGATGTAAAACTAGAAGCTCTCCGTTCCGCTTTGAATAGAATTCATTCTAAATCTTCAGAGGAGATACCTCCCGCTGAGTTAGGTACAGAGAGAAATAAAGTGATAAGGAATGTGACTTCTAATCCAGATCCTTACTCCGAGGTAAAGGAAAAGATGAATGACAATGCTAGAAAGTTAGAATCCATTGCAAAAGAATATATTCGTGAGGGGACTGGTGAGGAAGATAGGTTAAGAAGGGCCGTTAAAGTGGCTGCAGTTGGTAATTCGTTTGATTTTAGTGTTTCAGAGCATTCTCTGGATTTTGAGACTGTTGAAGAAGAGTTTAAAGAGAATTTGAATAGTGGGTTAGCGGTTGATGATGTCGATTTGGTAACGTCAAAAATTTTATCGAGTGATGAGATTCTCTATCTCCTTGACAATCCTGGGGAGGCGATAATGGATAAGTTGCTCATCGAAATGATAAAGGAGACGAATAACGGAGTAACTGTTAAGATTGGAGCCAGATCTGCACCTGTGCAGGATGATATTACAGTTGAGATGGCAAAGTCTTTGGATTTTCAAGAAGTTGGAGAAATTTTACCATCAGGTCGTTCAACTGGTTTTAATCCGTCTAAGTGTCCGAAGAAGATTAGTGCTTTTTCTGAAGAGGCTGATTTGATCTTGAGTAAGGGCCAGGGTAATTATGAGATTTTATCGGAATACGAGGATTTGTTTTTTGATAAGCTAGTTTATCTTTTGAGGGCAAAATGTACTCCTGTTAGCAATTCTTTAGGGGTTTCTAAGGGTTCTACTGTTGTTTACTCTGTTGGTGGAAAGTAGTTTTATTGATTTATTTCCTTGATTTTGCTCTTTATACTTTGAAATGCTTCTTCGGGCGATACGTCAGGATTTATTGGATCCTCGATGTCCCAGTTTTTCACTTTTTCAGGGCGGATGTCAAAATTTTCCAATAAATGTTCTTTGTGTTCTTTTTCCATAACTATTACTTGGTCCGATTTTTCTAGGTATTTTTCGCTAATTTTTTCCGGCTTTGTTTTTACGAATTTTTCACTATCTTCTTTCTTTAGGAGTTCTATTGCATTACTGGCTATTTTTCCAGCGGGTTTTATACCTGCAGACTTCGTATTTATCTCAGGTTTGTATTTTTTTGCTAAGGCTTCGGCTGTTGGGCTTCTGAAACTATTTCCGGTGCAGATAAAGTATATTTCCATTATAATCAAGTATTCTTACCTGTGTTATGGATTTTAAAATTTTAGTTGGTGGTAATTGATTAAATGGGTATATTTTGCGAATTAC
Source organism: Hadarchaeota archaeon (SeqCode) (assembly GCA_964554215.1). GTDB lineage: Archaea > Hadarchaeota > Hadarchaeia > Hadarchaeales > JAGGTB01 > CAYLJV01. The sequence continues at coordinate 4,157 of CAZKND010000032.1, forward strand.
TCTAAAACACAAATCTTTATAAGGGAGAAGTTAGATACATATAATCACATACAAGTGGGTAAAATAATTAAAGTTGTCATTTACCCCAATATTTCTGGTACCCCGTTGGAGAAATAATCAGTTCCTAACAATCTATGGACTGATTAAGATATGGACTTAGTTGACGTAGCCACCCGCTTGGAGGTAAAAATATGTCTGAATCAAAAATGAAAGAAAGAGCCCCTATTTCAGGGGAAGATAAGAAAGAATTGGAATGTCCCAGCTGTGAGGAAAGTGTTCAGATAAGGGATTATGAACAGAACACTATAATCTGTAATAATTGTGGACGGGTGATTAAAGATAAAATTAAGGACAGAGGTCCAGAATGGAGAGCTTACGATCAAAAAGAGAAGGAAAGTAGGTCGAGAGGTGGACCCCCAATGAAAGAAACCATCCACGATAAAGGATTGTCCACACAGATTGACTGGAAAAATAAGGATAGTAAGGGTAAATCTATTTCTCCGGAAAAACGTTCGAAGATATATCGGATGCGAAAGTGGCAGAAAAGCACGAAGATGAATGAACAGAAAGATCGGAACTTATCGCTTGCTTTTTCAGAGATACAGAGGATGTCATCTCAACTAGGACTGCCTAAGAATGTTCGTGACGTCTCTTCGAAAATATACAGAGAAGCAGTTGATGAGGATTTGATTCGGGGTCATTCTATAGAAGGTATGGCTACCGCGGCCCTATATATAGCTTCTAGAAAAATGCAGGTGCCGAGAACCCTAGAAGAGTTTGCAGAAGTTAGTTATATGGATAAGAACGAGTTTTGCAAAAACTATAGATATATGGCGAGGGAATTGGATATAAACTTGCCACCAGCTGACCCTGTAAATTATGTTGCTAGATTTAGCAGTGATTTGGATATGTCTGGGGAAGTAAAAACTAGGGCGATAAGTTTGATTAAGAAAGCTCAGGATGAGCGTTTGACGGTTGGAAAAGGTCCTTCAGGAATTGCAGCAGGAGCGATATATTTGGCGAGTAAGCTGGAAGGGAAAGGTAGGACTCAAAGTGAAGTTGCTGAGGCCGCTGGTGTTACAGAGGTAACTTTGAGAAATAGGTATAAGGAGATTCAAGAAGCTTTTGACTTGGATGTTTAAGTGAGTAAAAAAGTTGAAAACCAGTGTTTTGGAATAGAAAACTAGTCAAATGTAAGGTATTTCAATAATTCGTTTCCGGTGTTCTTGTTTTGGAACAAATGTAAGAATTCTTCTTTGCTTTTCGGGCGTTCTCTAAATATCTTCGCAGCTCGTTTGCTGCCTATTCCAGGCACTGCTTTCAATTCTTCAAAGCTAGCTTTGGGAACTTTTAGAGGATGGTGGATTCCGGTTATACTTCTATATCCATGATCTGTAACCATGATATTATAGTAGTTGTTTAAATCAAGAGGATATTCGACACCGATCAGGAGTGGATAGGTTCCTACTTGTCTACCAAAAGTTTTGTTTCCGTCCCTCTTTTCCATGAATACATTTTTGAGGACTGTTCCTTTTGGGAACATTTTCTCTAGAAGAGGTTTGTCGATTTCTACCCTCGTTTTTTCTTTGAACTTTTCGAATTTAGATTTATTTTCCAAGTAAAAATCTTCTTCATTGGATAATACTTGTCTGATGTTTATTCTCCTTAACCATAGATCCTCATCTAACAGGCTTTTCAAAAATCTGAAGTTTTTATCAAAGGTTTCTTCTCTCTCGCCTTTTAGACCTGCTAGAAAGTTTATCCCAGGTAGCAGTTTAGGCATTCCATTTTTTCCCCTTTCTCTACCTACTTCGTTTATTATTTCGACAGCCTTTCTAGTCATCTTGGGATTAGCATTTAGATTATTTTTCTCTATTACTTGAGGATCGGCAGATTCTAATCCCAGTGCGAGGATGTTTCCCGCGGTAGTGTATTTGACTAAAGTCTCGAGAATGTTTTTGGATTTTTTCGGATAGCTAGCTATTACTGCAGGATTAGCATTGTCAAGATGAAGAACTTCGATGTCGGGACAGGAATTCCAGATTTTTTGAAAAAGTTCTCTTATCTCCGCCGGTTGAGGAATGGGGACCTCTCTCTTACCTACTTCTTTGGCTTTGTAGCTGAGAGTGCAAGATTGCCCTCCCAACCTGAAGTGCTTCACTCCTAAATCATATAGGGTTTCTACCTCTCTTACTATATCTTCCTGTTCTCTGAAATTTGGTTTTCCATATTTAGGTTCGGAGCAGAAATCACAACCACCGGTAAAGTATCTCGGACATCCTCGATACATACTCATCTCTGCAATCAGCGGGTCGGGATACATAGGATGTTTTCTTACTATTTTCGCTCCTTCAATCAGCCATCTCTCCTTTTCCTCGGGTTCTACCCACCTATCTTTAGGATTGTTTTTTAGAGAATCGTTAAAATAGGCAGATAAATCCTTCTTCACGATATGGTCAAAATCCTCGATATCTTCATATCTTGCTAACGGCCCCCCTAGATATGTTTCGCAGTTTTTTCTTCCTATCTCTCTAGCTTCCCTTTTGGATAGAGGAGTGCCGCTCAGATATTTTCCGGGGACCGTCACCCCTCCATGGACCAAGATTATTTTGCTATCGGGCAGTTCAGAGACTCTGTATTCATCTGCTGTGATATATTCCCATTCTAATCCCTTTTCTTCTAGGACCCCTGCTATCATTCTCGGTTCGGGTGAGATGTAAGGAGGCACTCCCAGCATGCTGGGCTCATCTACATATCCGTCTACGATGAGGACCTCGGTCTCATCTTCTCTTTCCCTGTTCCAAAAGCTATCTTTCACTTCCCCACCTACCAATTAAAATGAAAGAGGAATGATTTTACATAAACCCTTTACAAGAAAGCTATAAGTAAAAGCTGTAGACGAGGAAAAAATATGAATATACTAATAGTTGGCCCTGCCGGATCTGGAAAGAGTCTCCTTACGAGTAACTTTGGACAGTATCTAGAATTGAATTATTCCGTGAGATATGTAAATTTGGATTCTGGTGCAGTTCAAATTCCGTACGAACCGGACTTTGATGTCAGAGAATATTTCACTCTCGAACAGATAATGTCTCAGATGGAATTAGGTCCTAACGGAGCAACTCTAGAAGCTGTTGACCGCCTTAAGGATATAGAGATGCCTAGGTATGATGAAGATTTTGTTTTGTATGACTCTCCAGGCCAGTTAGAACCTTTCGTTTTCAGGGGAGGGGCTGATATTTTCAGTAGCTTTACTGATGGTAGTATTTATCTCGTTGATGGAACTGCTCCGCTGAATACATTCCCGAGCCAGTATTTGTATTCTTTAGCAACACAATATGCTTTGAATCAGCCAATGGTTCGGACCCTGAACAAGATCGATCTAATTGAAGAAAGGAAAATGGAAGAGCTAGAGAAAATGATGGCAGACCCTAGAATGTTCAGACAAGTTGATGAATTTGGTATGAGGAGTCAAATGAATATAGATATTGCAGACCTTTTGATAGAAATGTATACTCCATCCAAGTTCCCCTCAATATCAGCTGAGACACAGAAGGGATTTGAAAATTTGGCCTCTTACCTATTTGAAACATTAAGGACTCATGAAAGTATAGATCCGGAATTAGATTTTGCTGAAGATCAGGGAACAGGTCCACGGAGTTAAGCAAAAAGTACTTATTTCTTTCCGGAATTTATCAAGTAAAACCTAAATGTTAAATTAGAAATTGGTTGAAAGAAAAACGAAGTTTATAAAGAATGAATTGTTAAAGAAGGTAGGAATTTAGACGTGTAAGTAATAGTAAAGTGATAAATGAAAGGTCAGATAAGTGAACTGGTTGGTGTGAATAATGTTTGAAGTAGTAAAGATAAAGGATACGGTTAGAGTCCCTCCAGAGCGGTTTGATGATTCGAAAGAAGAAGTAGTTCGAGATATATTAAAAGATAATTATGAGGGTTTATTTGACAATGATTTAGGAGTTATTCTAGCAATAATAGATGTGGAGAAGGTGGATGTAGGAAATGTAGTGATGGGGGAAGCAGCTAGTTTTCATAATGCAGTTTTCAAAGCTTTAGTATACAAACCTATGCTCCATGAAATCACTCCTGGTGAAGTCGTGGAGATAGTTGATTTCGGTGCTTTTGTGAGGTTGGGAGCGATGGATGGACTTGCTCATGTTTCTCAAATCACGGATGACTATATCAGTCATGATTCAAAGAAGAACGCGCTCATAGGTAAGGAGACTAATGCAAAACTCAAAGAGGGAGATCGAGTAGTTACTCGAATAGTTTCTGTAAGCATGACTAAAGGAGACCGTGGAAAAATTGGCTTAACTATGAGACAGGACGGTTTAGGCAAATTTGAATGGATAGAAGAAGAAAGAAAAGAAGGAGGAATGGAGGAGGAATAATTTGTCTGAGGAAGCTTGTGAAAAATGTAATAGGATAGTTGATGGAGATTCTTGCCCTGTATGCGGTGATTCCTCTCTTTCAGATGATTGGAGAGGATATGTGATAATACTTGATCCTGAAGATTCTCAGGTAGCGAGTCGGATGAATATAGACACTCCAGGGCGTTATGCTCTAAGGGTGCGATGATTTGAAACTGCCGAAAGATAAGCGTCACTTTTTGAAAAGACCATTAGGGACTTTATTTGAAGATTCTGTTTCTGCGTTTGATTATTTGGATTCACTTGATTATGAAAGGTTAGTAACTGTGGGGGATTTTACCTCGGCTGATTTTTTGAGAAATGATTATGAGGTAGATGTTTTGATAGTTGATTTTTTGATAGAGAGGAATCCCACAAATAAAGATAAGAAAAATATTATTGAGGAATATTCTGCTCAATCTGTTGAGGTGGAAAATCCTAGAGGGCATATAACTGAGGAACTTTGGAATGTTTTTGAGGATGTGGATTGTCCTCTGAAAATATATGTGGAGGGAGAAGAAGATTTAGCCACTTTGCCTGCAGTTCTTCTTTCACCTACTGGTTCTGTGGTTGCTTATGGTCAACCAGGCGAAGGAGTTGTTTTGGTTGAAGTTGATGAGTCGAAAAGAAAAGAGTTTAAGAGATATGTTGAGTTTTTCGAGGGTAGTCAGGATTTCCTTCAAAAATATAGTTTCTGATTTAACAAAGCAGGAAATTTCCCCTAGTTTTTGGGAGTAAATTCGATACTAGAAGATTTTATTTTTTTGAGTTGGGGTATTGGGGACTAAAGTTAAATAACTGAAATTTTAACGTTTAGCTGTTAACAATGGAAATAAGATTAGAAGAGCGAGAAGATAACCCGTTAATGGAGAGAGAAGAGGTTCAATTTGAAGTAGAGCATAAGAACTCTCCTACACCTTCAAGAGCAGAAGTGATAGAGACCTTATCGGAAAAGTTAGATAAGTCGGAAGACTTGATAGTAATAGATAAACTTGCCACTCTTCATGGTAGGCATATTGCTTCTGGAAGTGCTCGGGTTTATGAGTCTGAAGAAAAGCTAAAGCAGCTTGAGCCAGGTTTTCTTACGGAAAGGACTGAAGAGTCTAAAGAGAAAATGGAAGAGGCTGAAGAAGAAGAGGCTGAAGAAGAAGAGGCTGAAGAAGAAGAGGCTGAAGAAGAAGAGGCTG
>CAZKND010000032.1:9870-13479 GCA_964554215.1 Hadarchaeota archaeon (SeqCode)
AAGAATCAAATGATGATACTCAAGATTCAGAAGAAAGTGAGGAGGATTAGATGTCAGAAGAAATTGATTTAGAAGAAAGTGAAGAGGAGACCGAAGAGGCTGAAGAAGAAGAGGTAGAGATGTCAGGAGGTTCTGAACCGTCCAATAAGGATAGAGATAAGAGCAAGAGATATGAGTTGTACGAGGAAGGAGACGAAAAGGTTGAAAGATTAAGGAAATCATGTCCGAGATGTGGGCCTGGTATTTTTCTTGCGGACCATGGAGAAAGGTTGTCTTGCGGAAAGTGTGGTTATACTGAGTTTAAGAAAGACTCCTAGATTTAAGTTTTTTTTGAATAATAGGAATTATAACTGTTTTTAGAGGTTTTCAACCCATACTCCCAAAATAGATTTAGCTTCATCTCTAATCTCAACCGATTTTTCGTCGATTTCATCTTTCAAATTGCTTATTTTTTCATCCAATTCTTCTTCTTTCGACTCTACATCTTCCAGCTCAGATTTTTTGTCCTCGACCTTATTCTTCAATCCTTCTTTTTTCTCAAGAAGTGATGATTCTTCTTTTTCCTTTTTCAAATCTTCTATCTCTTTTTGGATATCCATGTAGTCGTCTTTTAGATTTTTCACTGTTTGCTTTTCTAAGATCTCTTCTACTTCATCTAGTCTTTTCTCCCTTTCTCTGTCGCTTAGCTTCATTTTATCTTCTAGAACATTTTCTAGCTCTTCCAATGTTCCGTTCAGTTTTTTGAGATCCTCGTCTTTTTCAAAGATAGCGGATTTAATAGAGCCATCCAGATAAATGTCAAGCCCGTCTAGTACAGCGCTGTCGACCATGTGTTCATCTCTCTCAATCATTTTACTTAATTTTCTAAGCGGTCTGGCGAGGCTTGAAATTTTAGATTCTATTTTCTTCAACTTTTTTTCCTTTTTCTGAGAGAGTTTATCTATCCTATCGTCGATTTTTTCTAACTCTTCATAGCGTTCGCTTTTTTTAAGACTTTGAAGAGAGTTTTTCTCTTCTTCTAGATTTTCTTGGATGGATTCTTTTTCATTTTTTAAAGATTCTAGTTCTTTCTCTGATTTTTCTAAATCTGAAAGAAGCTCTTCACGTTTCTCAATCTTTTCTAACAGTTCTTCGAACTCGTCTATTTTTAGCTTTGTTTCACGAAGATCGCTGTTCAAATCTTTGGATAAAGACTGGAGATCATTTGCTAATCTGTTGAATTTGCTCATTTTTTCTCCGAATAGTGCAGAAATCTGTTCACCGTGTGAAATCTTGGCATTTTTCAATAAATTTACAGCGTCTTGTAGTTTTCTGTTAAAATTAAGCAGTTTGTCCCAGTCAATTTGATTGGGGGTTTCCATCTTTTCCAGAGCTCTCTTTATTTTGCTTGAAAATAGTTTTCTAGCTTCCTCTGCAGATTTGTATATTTTTGGATGTACTTCTTCGTCAGGTTCTGCATTTTTGAATTTTTGATTCAGGTCTCTTATTTTCTCCTGCAGTTCCGAAATCTCATTTAACAGAGGTTGAACGTCTTCTTCTATTTGATCGATTGGTTTACTTTTTTCATCTCTTAGTCTTTTTTTTACTTCTTTTACTGAAAGAGACTCTTTTTTTTGTTCATCTTTTTCTGGTTTGGTCTCCTCTTCTTCTCCCCCTAGTAGGAAATTTTTTAATTTATCGAAAACCATTGAGCACCATTTTTCTTATAAATGTATTCAGTTAAAAGAAATCCGCTCTTAGAACAGGAATATAAAAATGAGCTATCCAAATTCATAACGGTTAAAAATGATATGTTTGGGTTTTGAGGGTACGGCTCATACGTTCGGAGTTGGAATCGTAACTTCGGAGGGCGATGTACTTGCGAATGAAAAGGAGGTTTACCAACCAGATGAAGGTGGTATCCACCCTAGAGAAGCAGCTCAATCACATAGCGATAATGCTAAAGAAGTGCTGGACAGAGCGGTCAGTGAAGCTGAGATAGAGCCTGAAGATATAGATTTGATTTCATTTTCTCAAGGGCCTGGTTTAGGTTCTTGTTTAAGGACTGTGGCGACATCTGCAAGAGCTTTGTCAGTTTGGTTAGGAGTTCCAATTATTGGAGTGAATCATTGTATTTCCCATATAGAGATTGGTCGATTTACGGAGAATGCAGATGACCCTGTAACTCTTTATGTAAGTGGAGGAAATACTCAGGTCATTGCTTATGATTCGTCTAGGTACAGAATTTTTGGAGAGACGCTTGATGTGGCAATTGGCAATTGTTTAGATACATTCGCGAGGAGAGTTGGAATTCCACATCCGGGGGGGCCTCGGTTGGAGGAATTAGCTAAGAAAAGCGAGAACTTGATTGATTTGCCCTATAGTGTTAAAGGGATGGATCTTTCTTTTTCCGGGCTGATGACTGAGGCTTTGAGGAGACACGAGAGCGGTGCCAGTTTAGAAGATTTAGCTTACAGTATTCAGGAAAACACTTTTGCTGCTTTGGTAGAGGTTACGGAGCGGGCTGTAGCTCATACGGAGAAAGATGAAGTTATGTTGGTCGGAGGGGTTGCGGCTAATCAAAGACTTAGAGAGATGTTGGATTTGATGAGTGGCGAACATGATGCTGATTTCTATGTTCCCCCTATGGAGTTTTGCGCTGACAATGGTGCTATGATTGCCTGGAATGGAATTTTAGCTCATGAGGCGGGAAAGAGACAAAGGATCGAAGATACGAGGATTCAGCAAAGGTGGAGGACGGATGAGATAAGAGTTCCTTGGAGGGATGACTGATTTGACTGATAAGGTAATAGCCAAAGGTGCGGAGGCGAATCTAATTCTGAAGGATTTTTCGGATTTATTCTTTTCTTGTGATGGGCCAGGTGAAGTTTTGATTAAACGTAGAATACCGAAAGAGTACCGTAATGATAAGTTGGATAAGGATCTCCGAGATTTTCGAACAGTACATGAAGCTAAACTTTTGACAGATGCAAAAAAAGCAGGGGTGCCTACGCCGGTAATTTATCGGGTTGATAGGAAAGATATGGAGATAATAATGGAATATGTTGAAGGCGAGGCGATTAAGGAGCTTTTGGAGGGTTTAGATTCTTCCAAGAGAAAAAATATTTGCAGGAGGATTGGCCGACAGATTGCTCGACTTCATGATAGTGGCATTATCCATGGGGATTTAACCACTTCTAATATGATTTTCACTGAGGATGAAAATATTTATTTCATTGATTTTGGGTTAGGGGAAAACAATTCATCGACTGAAGCGAGAGGTACGGATATTCATTTACTGCACAGGACCTTAAAAAGCACTCATTTCGAAGTAGCGGCAGAATCTTACGAAGCAATTCTGGAAGGATATAAGGATGAGATGGGAGAGGAGGCTGAAGTGGTAGTTGAGAGAGTTGGGGAGATAGAGAGAAGAGGAAGATACGTCAAAAAAGATGATCGATAGTCAGTTGTAAAGGATTTTTATCTATTTACTTGCTAACATTTTTGCTAGAGTTTTATTTAAAGAAATTATTTTGTTTGCTAGATACATGATGTTTAGTTGGGTTTTTAGTTATGGTTAAGTAATATCTTATCTAACTGTGTACTGATAACATGACTTTAAAATTTGTA
>CAZKND010000033.1:0-13333 GCA_964554215.1 Hadarchaeota archaeon (SeqCode)
GTTGGTTCGCTTGGCAGTGGAAATCATTTTCTTGAGGTTCAATATGTTGATGAGGTCTATGATGAAGAAGCGGCGGAGAAATTGGGCATTTCTCAGAGTAACCAAGTGGTTGTCATGATTCATACTGGTTCTAGGGGTTTTGGTCATCAGGTATGTTCCGATAGTTTGAGGCCTATGGAAAAGGCCGCTAAAAATTATGATATAGAATTGCCTGATAGAGAGCTTGTGAATGTTCCAATAAAATCAGAAGAGGGTCAAGATTATCTAAAGCAGATGTCTTGTGCAGCTAATTTTGCATGGGCTAATAGACAGATGATAACACATTGGGTTAGAGAAACTTTTGCTAATCTTTTCGATTATTCGGCTGAAGATTTAGGTATGGAAGTTTTGTATGATGTTGCTCATAATGTGGCCAAGTTTGAAGAACATAAAATAAACGGCAGTAATCAGGACGTTTGTGTTCATAGAAAAGGGGCTACTAGGGCTTTTCCCCCTGGCCATTCTGAAGTTCCTAAAAAATATAGAGATATCGGTCAGCCTGTTATAATACCCGGGAATATGGGGACCGCTAGCTATGTTCTTACTGGTACAGAAGAAAGTTCGGAAGAAACTTTTTCGTCAACCGCCCATGGATCTGGCCGTGTAATGAGTAGGTCTGGGGCCAAAGGGAAGTTTTGGGGTGAGGATGTGAAGGATGAGCTTTGGGAACGTGATGGAATCTATGTTAGAGCTACTCATGGTTCTGTGATTGCTGAGGAGGCTCCAGGGGCTTATAAAGATGTTGATTCGGTGGTAGATGTTAGTGATAAAGCTGGTATTGGGGATTTGGGTGTACGCTTAAAGCCGATAGGCGTTGCTAAAGGATAATTCGTTGTGGGTTCTTATGACTGATTATAGTTTTTCTGTTCATTTGCCTGTATCGCTTGTAGCAGATTCTTCGAATCTTCGGATGAAGACTTTAAAATTGGGTCAGGTGGGGAGGTATTTGTCCATTTTTAGAGTTGACAACTTGTTCATTTATGATGATAATGCTGACCAAGTTGGAAATCCGGATCAGGAGGCTTCGCTCATAGTTGATTTGTTGCGTTATTTGGAAACTCCTCAGTATCTAAGAAAGGATTTGTTCCCCCGTAAGGAAGAGCTTCGATATGTAGGTGTTTTACCGCCTTTGAGGACTCCGCACCATCCGCTCAGAGATGAGAGGAATGAGGAAGGGGATATTAGAGAAGCTGCTGTGATCGAAAGTAAAGACGGAAGTTCTATTTTGAATATAGGTTTGTCGGAGGATGGAGTTTTAGATGATGAATTGGAGGAAGGTACTCGCGTAACAGTTAGATTAGGGGAAAAATTGGGGGGTAACAGGAGAAAAGTTCAAATAGTAAGAAAAAACCAAATTTCTCAATACTGGGGATTTAACATAGAAAAAACAAAAAATATCTCCCATAGTTTAAAAAAAGCAAACCCGGACTATAGTATAGGAACCTCCCGATACGGGCAAAATTTATATGAGGCCGTAGAGGGAATAAAGTCGAACGAGGCCGCAAAAAATTTGGCGGTAACCTTCGGAGGTCCGTACGAAGGAATATACGGTATTTGCGAGGAACAGGCTGTCGACACCGACGTCCTGTTTGATGAAATAATAAATACCATTCCCGATCAGGGTTCTGAAACCGTTCGGTCCGAAGAAGCTCTCGCCGCAACGCTTGCGGTTTTGAACGTACAAGTAAGGAGAATGTGAAAATATGCCAGAAAAAACTCATCCGCGAAGGGGTTCGCTAGCTCATGCCCCGAAAAAGCAAGCTTCAGACGAAAAGCCTAGAATAAGGTCTTGGCCAGAGGAGGGGGAAGTAGGTCTTTTAGGTTTTCCTGGATACAAGGCTGGGATGACTCATATCTTTATGGTAGATGATCATCCAGGCAGACGTACTGAGGGTCAAGAGATCAATGTTCCTGTGACTATTTTGGAAGTACCTCCGATTCGAATTTGTGGAATAAGAGTTTACGGTGAGGATTACGAAGGGGAGAAAGCTCTCACTGAGGTTTGGGCTGAAGATTTCAGTGAAGATTTAAGTAAGACTGTTAAGCTTCCGGATGAATACGATCAGGAGGAAGCTTTTGAAAATGCTCAACAGTTTATGGACAGTGGTAAGGTGGAGGATGTGGTCATCCTGTTTAATACTCAGCCTCGACTGAGTTCAGTTCCTAAGAAAAAACCTAAAGTGATGGAATTGAGGTTAGGAGGAGATTCTATTGAGGATAAGTGGGATTATTCAAAAGATATACTTGGAGAGGAGGTTAGATTTTCCGAGGTGTTCGATGAAGGGAATTACTCCGATGTTTTTGCGATTACTAAAGGTAAAGGCTTTGAAGGTCCAGTTCAGAGGTGGGGTGTGAAGATACAGCCTAGAAAGGTTCAGCAAGCCAGGAGACATACAGGTGTTTTGGGGCCCTGGAATCCAAATAGGATTATGAGTTCCGTGCCAACTTCAGGTCAGGAAGGTTATCATCAAAGGATGGAGTACAACAAGCGGATTTTGAAAGTTGACGAAGATGGGGAAAAGGTTACGCCTGATGGAGGTTTTCTTAGATTTGGAGAAATAGAGAATGATTATGTTATGATAAAGGGTTCCGTTCCAGGTTCTACTAAAAGAATGATATTTATGAGAAAACCAATGCGTCAGAAAACCGAATTACCTACTACTCCGCCTGATATTACATATGTAGATACCAGTTCTCAGCAAGGGGGTAATTAGATATGAGTAAGATACCAGTGAGTTCATTGGAAGGTGAAGAGGAAGGAGAAATAGATGTTTCTCAGGTTTTTGATCAGAATGTAAGGCCAGATGTAATCAAAAAATCCGTATTGTCTTTTCAGAGTTCTAATGTTCAGCCTAAGGGGGCTGATTCAAGAGCTGGCATGAAGAACACTGCTGATACACCTCCTAAAGGATCAGGTCAAACTAGGGTTAAGAGAATTCAAGGGAGGAGATACCATGCTGCAGGAAGAGCAGCTTGGGCACCTTTCACGGTCGGCGGAAGAGTGGCTCATCCTCCAAAATCTGAGAAAGATTATGCTGAGGGAATGAATAAGAAGGAAAAAGATTTAGGTTTGCGGTCGGCTATATCGGCAACTAACAAATTAGAATTAGTTTTGTCTAGAGGACATTCTGTAGATGATTTAGAGGAAGTTCCAATTGTAGTTAGCGATGAGTTAGAAGAGATTGATAAGACGCGAGAAGTGAAGAAAGTTTTTGAAAATTTGGGGATTTGGACTGACGTAGAAAGGGTAAAAGATGGACGGAATATTAGATCGGGAAAAGGTACAGCTAGAGGCAGAAAATACAAGAAAAAAGTTGGTCCTCTTGTAGTGATATCTGAAGATAGAGGTATCAGGAGAGGGGCTCGAAATATTCCTGGTGTAGATATTGTTCAAATTGATCAACTTGACACCGAAGACTTAGCTCCAGGTGGAGATCCCATAAGACTTACAGTTTGGACTGAGTCAGCTTTAGAGGAAATTAATAGGAGGTTTTCTAAATGAAAAATCCGCATGAGATTATAGTCCATCCTAGGATTACAGAAAAAGCAGTTCGATTGATAGAGGAAGAAAATAAGTTGGTCTTTATAGTTGCGGAGGATTCAAATAAGAGAGAGGTTAAGGAGGCCGTTGAAATCTTGTTTGATGTTGAAGTTGAGGATGTTAATACTCATATCACCCCAAACGCTGAAAAAAGAGCATTTGTTAAATTGGCACCGGACTATAATGCTGATGAGATAGCAGCAAGGTTAGGAGTGTTCTAAAATGGGAAAGAGAACTAGAGCTCAAAGGATCGGTCATGGTTCGCCCAACTACAGGGCTAGAGTTTCGAAAAAGAAGAACAAGGTTGATTTACCTGATGAGGACAATTTGACTGCTGAAGTAGTCGATATAATAAAAGAACCCGGTAGGAGAGCTCCTGTAGTTACTATTAGATATGAAGATGGTAGCGAAAGAAGAATATTAGCTCCTGAAGGTGTAAAGGTTGGTGATGAGATAGAGGCAGGAATATCGGCCGATATTGAACCTGGAAATACGTTGCCTCTTTCTGAGATTCCTGAGGGAACTTACATTCATAACATTGAATCCCAACCAGGAAAAGGCGGAGAGTTTGCTAGAGCTTCTGGCACAAACGCTACGCTAATAACACATGACGTTGGTCAGGCAAGTGTTCAATTGCCTTCCGGAGAGATCAAATCATTTGATCCTAAGTGTAGAGCCACGATTGGAGTGGTTGCAGGTGGGGGTAGAAAGGATAAGCCTTTCGTGAAAGCCAGTAACAAGGCTCATGAAAGGAATTCAAAAGGTAAACCATATCCTCGCGTTTGTGGTGTCGCCATGAATGCTGTTGATCATCCTTTCGGTTCTGGTCGAGGTAGACATGCTGGGAGAGCCAGAACAGTTACGAGAGATGCCCCTCCAGGTCAGAAGATCGGACTTATCAGCGCTAAGAGAACGGGAGGTAAGGATTAAAGATGCCTCAGGATTTTGAATTTAGAGGATATAGTTTATCAGAGCTCCAAGATATGTCTTTAGAGGAGTTTGCTGAACTTCTTCCATCCAAAGAAAGGAGGATGTTAGATAGAGGATTGCCTCCTAGGCAAAAGAAGTTGCTTGAGAGAGTTAGAGAAGTAAATGAGATGGAGAATCCTAAGGAAGAATTCATTCGAACTCATTGTAGGGATATGATTATTTTGCCTAAGATGGTAGGATTGCGTTTCGGAGTCTATGATGGACAGGAGTTTGTATCGGTGGAGGTTGAGCCCGAGATGATAGGTCATAGATTAGGCGAGTTTGCACTTACTAGAAAGAAAGTGGAACATAGCACTCCTGGAATAGGAGCGACTAGAAGTTCACTATATGTACCGTTGAAGTGATATTATGCCAGAGCATGAATATTCTACTGAGGTGGATGAGGAGAAGTGTGCTAAAGCTTATGGGAAAGAGTTTCATATATCCCCAAAGGATTCTGTGGAGATTTGTAAGGAAATTAAAGGAATGAAATTGATAGACGCGAAGGAATTTCTTGAAGATGTGATTAATAAGGATAAACCTGTACCATATACCCGCCATGATGGAAAAAGAGGTCATAAGAAAGGTGATGATATAAAAGCAGGTGGGTATCCAGTGAAAGCTGCGAAAAAGATTTTGGAAGTTCTGGAGAACGTTGAAGCTAATGCTGAATATGAAGGTTTGATGATGGAAAATCTTAGGATTATACATTCGAGTGCTAAGGAAGGTATAGAATTTCCAGGTATTCAACCTAGAGCGTTTGGGAGAGCGTCTCCTTCCCAAACTCCTACTACGAATGTGGAAATAGTTGTGAGAGGAGATTAATATGTCTATGAAGGAAGTTTTCATTCAGAAAGGTCTCGACCGAGCAAGACTTGAGGAATATTTAGAAGAGGAGCTGGAAGAAGCAGGATATGGTGGAATGGAAATACGTGAGACTCCTATGGGATCTAGAGTTACTATTTATGCTGAAAGACCTGGTGTGGTTATTGGTCGAGGTGGGCGTAGTATACAGGATTTGACTGATAAGTTGGATAATCAGTTTGGTATAGAGAATCCTCAGGTGGAAGTTGAAGAAATTGAGGTCCCCGAGTTTAATGCTTCTATCATGGCTAACAGAGTAGCTTTTCTTCTTACCAGAGGTGTATATTTCCGAAAGGTAGGTTATGGAGCTCTCGAAGAAATAATTGAAGCCGGAGCTAGAGGTGCGGAGATATTGATTTCAGGTAAGTTGACTGGAGATTTTGCAAGAGAAGAAAGATTTTATGAAGGGTATTTGAAGAAAGCGGGAAATGCAGCTTCAGAACATGTTGATGTTGGCCAGGGTGTCGCTGAGCTTCCTGCTGGAACGGTTGGCGTTAAGGTTAGTATTATGCCTCCAGGAACAATTCTTCCGGGTGAGGACGATGAAGAGGAGAATTTAGAGGAAAAGATTGAGGAGAAAGCCGAAGAGTATACCGAAGAGGTCGAAGAAGTAGAAGAACCCGAGGATGGAGAATAATTGTGAGGTGGTTGTGATGGCTATTCTGAAACCTGATGAAATTCGTGATATGAATATGGAAGAGATGGTGGCGGAAGTTTCTGAACTTAGGTCCGAGTTGGCTAGGGAACGAGCGGTTGCTGCGGCAGGTGGATCTTTAGATAATCCCGGCCGAGTTCAAGAGTTGAAGAGGACTATCGCTAGGATATTAACTATAATGAAAGAAGAAATCGAGAATAAGGAGGTAGATAAGAGCTAATGCCAGAAATATGTCCAACTTGTGGCCTTCCCAAAGAGATATGTGCTTGCGAGGAAATTGCTCAGGAACAACAGCGTATTAGGGTTTTCACCCAGGAGAGGTCTTTTGGCAAGTCCGTTACTATCGTTAAGGGATTGGCGGAGGAAGAGGTGGATAAGGAAGATATTGCCAGTAAACTGAAGAAAAATCTCGCATGTGGTGGAACGGTCAAGGAAGGAAGAATTGAGTTGCAGGGAAACCACAAGTCAAAGGTGAAAGATCTGCTGGTTGATATGGGATTTTCCTCATCTATGATAGATGTGGAGTAGGGTCCTTATGACCATTACTAAGGAAAATCTCTTCCAGCACGAGTTGATTGGACTAGAGATGAAGATTTTGGACAGTTCTGAGCCCTCTTTAATAGGTAAGGATGGTGTTATTATGGATGAAACTAAGAATATGATAACTTTGAAAGACGAGGAAGGATTAAAAAAAGTTCCCAAAAGAGGTATAAAGATGTCAATAACGACTCCAAAAGGAGAAGAAGTAAAAGTGAAGGGAAAAGAATTAGAAGCCCGGCCTGAAGATAGGGTAAAGAAACTAAGGTGAAAATATGGTAAGTTCGAATATTAAGAAACCAGAGGAAGAATGTGAAGATAAGAAATGTCCGCATCATGGCAATCTTAAGGTTAGAGGAAGGACTTTTGAAGGCAAGATTGTGAGTGACAAGATGGACAATACTGTTATAATCGAGAGATATTATTCTGAGAAAGTTCCTAAATTTGAGAGATATGAAAGGAGATCATCTCGAATACAGGCTCATAATCCTCCATGTATTGGAGCGAGTGAAGGAGATGAAGTTAAGATTGGGGAATGTAGAAAACTTAGCAAACAAAAATCTTTTGTCGTTTTAGAGAAGAAGCAAGCGGAGGGTGAACAAAATGCCTAGCTCGAAATCCGGTTCTCCTCCAGTAGTCCCAACGAAAACGTTGTCTCAGGGGGCTCGTCTTGAGTGTGCCGATAACAGTGGTGCTAAGGAATTGGGTTTGATATCTGTAGTAGGATATAAGGGTACTCGTAGGAGGATGGCTAAGGCGGGGGTTGGGGATATGTTTGTAGCTTCTGTCAAAAAGGGTAAACCGGAACTTCGTAAACAAGTAGTTCACGGGATTGTCATAAGGCAAACTAAGGAATATCGTAGATTGAATGGTATGAGAGTAAAATTTGAAGATAATGCTTCTGTGCTTGTTAACTCAGAGGGCGAACCTCAAGGATCCGAGGTTACAGGCCCTATAGCCAGAGAGGCAGCTGAAAGGTGGCCACAGGTAGCGGGGATTTCTACAATAATTGTTTAGGTGATTATGATGGATAATGGTGAAAAAGATCTTCATAGGAAAATGAAATCGATTTCAGCTCGTCTTGGACCTGAGATAAGAGACAATTATGATTTTAGGTCAATTTCCCTTAGAGCTGGTGATGAAGTTCGAGTAAAACGAGGGGATTTTAAGGGTTTAGAAGGGGAAATAACAGAGGTTGATACTGATAATCAGCGTATATTGGTGGAGGGAGTGGATGTGGCGACAGCTGATGAAACTGAGGTTTCGAATCCGGTACATCCGTCAAATGTAGAAGTAATTGATCTTGAAGATGATGATAAAAGAAATAAGATAATAGAAAGGAGGTCAGAAAATGTCGAAAAAAGGAGAGAAGAACCATCTGAAGAGGATGAACGCACCGAAAGTACGGAAAGCTCCGAGTAAAGAGGATAAATGGGCCGTAACTACTTCGCCCGGTCCTCATAAAGGAGTAGATTCTGTTCCTTTGTCGGTAGCTTTGCGAGATAATTTAGAGCTAGCTCGGACTCGGAAAGAGGCTGAAAAAATTTTGGGTGAAGGGACAGTTTCTGTTGATGGCAAGGTAAGGAGGAATCCTAATTATCCTGTTGGCCTTATGGATGTAATTAAGTTGAGTGAGAATGGGGAAAGTTGGAGAGTGTTTTACGATCAGAAAGGATATATTTTAGTTGATGAGATAGACGATGAGGAGAACGATTTCAAGTTAGGGAAAGTTGTGGGAAAACATCCCTATAAGGGAGGAAAATTGCAGATTTCGTTCCATGATGGGAAGACAATAATTGGAGATTTTGAAGATGTTGATATTGGCGATACTTTGAAGCTTTCTTTACCAGAACTTGAAGTTGAGAAGCATGTTAAATGTGAAGAGGGTAATATTGCTCTTATCACGGGCGGAACTAATGTTGGTTCAGTTGGTGAGATCGAAGAGTGCTTGGAGATAGAGGGTTCTTCTTCAGATCAGTTTAGGATTTCAATAGATGATGAAGAGTTTCAATCCCCTGAGGAATATGTTTTCGTAGTTGGGGAAGATGAACCGATAATTTCTCTTCCGGAGGATGATTAAGATGAATACTATGAAGGATATTGAGATAGGAAAAGTTGTTTTGAATATGGGTATTGGTGAAGGAGGTAGAGAACTCTCGAAGGCCGAGGGAGTTTTAGAAGATATTGCTGGACAAGAGCCTGTTCGGACTTATGCGGTGC
Organism: Hadarchaeota archaeon (SeqCode); assembly: GCA_964554215.1. Taxonomy (GTDB): domain Archaea; phylum Hadarchaeota; class Hadarchaeia; order Hadarchaeales; family JAGGTB01; genus CAYLJV01. The sequence goes on from CAZKND010000033.1 coordinate 8,826, forward strand.
AAACAAATCAAACGTTAGAAGTTAGGGAAGGTACGCCTTTAGGTTGTAAGGTAACTCTTCGAGATGAGAAGGCGGAAAATATTCTTGATAAATTGTTAGAAATTAAGGGTTATGAGTTGGATGAGTCCTCTTTTGATCGCACAGGCAATTTCTCTTTTGGTATTGATGAACATATAGAAATTTCCGGGATGGAGTATGATCCAAGTCTAGGAATTTATGGTATGGATGTCAACGTCAATTTGGTACGTCCAGGATTTAGAATAAAACGTAGAAAGAGGAAACCTAAGAAAATTTCAAATTCACATAGAATTGATAAAGAAGAGGCTATTGATTTTGTGGAAGAAGAATTAGATGTTGAGGTGGTCTAATTGGCAGAGAAGGAAGAAGTTAAAGAAAGACCTGTATGTGAGAGGTGTGGGTCGCGTGGAGCTGTGTTTAAACAATATAATCTTCATCTGTGCAGAAGGTGTTTCAGAGAAATGGCTCCTAAAATTGGGTTTGAGAAACATGAGTAAGGTGATAAGATGAGTGATGATACTTTAGCTAACGCACTTTCAACTATCAAGAACCATGGTGAAATAAGGAAGAGTGAGTTAGAGATTAGTCCAGCTTCGAATTTGATAGGAAGTATTTTGGAGGTTATGGAGGAGGAAGGATATGTAGATAGTTTTGATTACATTGATGATGGTAAAGGCGGGAGATTTGATGTGAATATGGCTGGAAATATCAATGATTGTGGAGTTATAAAGCCGAGGTTTTCTGTGGAGCATGGTGATTTCGAAAAGTGGGAGAAGAGGTATCTTCCTGCGGAAGGATTTGGGGTATTGGCTGTTTCGACTCCGGATGGTGTAATTTCACATAAAGAAGCTAAAGAGAAAGGGAAAGGAGGCCGTTTACTAGCTTTCTTTTACTGATAAAAATTTTATTTTTCATGTTAAGGTTTAAGAAAAAAGTTATAGTTGAATAAGGATTTGAAAGGGATAAAAATGTTGGATAAAGGAATAAGAGAAAAAGTCGAGATACCTGATGAGTTGGAAGTTTCTCTTGATAATGGAGTCGTTACCGTTTCTGGACCGAATGGTGAGCTTTCGAAAGAGTTTGATATGCAAGGGATAAAAATTGAGGAGGAGTCCGGTGATTTGATTGTGAGTTCTGATACTTCTAGAAAAGAAAGTAGAGCTTCAGTTGGTACAGTTGTGTCTCATGTTCAGAACTTGTGTAAGGGGGTCACGGATGGTTTCACAAGCAAGTTGAAAGTCTTTTATTCTCATTTTCCAATTTCTATAGATACTACAGATAGGGAGCTAGTTATTGAGAATTTTATAGGTGAGGAAGAGCCAAGGCGGGCTGAAATAGTGGGGGACACGGATGTTGAGATTGATGGTGAAGAAATTTTTGTGAGTGGACCTAATAAGGAAGAAGTCGGGCAAACAGCTGCGAATATTGAGCAGACAGCTACTGTTGAGAATCGTGATCCTAGAGTCTTTCAAGATGGGATTTACATAGTGGAGGCACCATAATGGGTAAGAAGAAATTCAAGACGCAAGGTTCGGAATATAAGAGGGTAGATGATACTTGGAGAAAGCCGAAAGGTGGAGATAGTAAAGCAAGGCTGGAGAAAAAAGATAAACCGGACTTGGTTAAGATTGGTTACAAGAAGCCTGATTCTGAGAGAGGTATACATCCTTCAGGATACAGGGAAGTGTTAGTCCATAACGTTTCTGATGCCGAGGATGTCGATTCTGAGACCCATGCTATTAGGATAGCATCTAACGTTGGCGGCAGGAAAAGAGAAGACATTCTAGAATTTGCTGATGAAAATGATATCAAAGTATTGAATGATAGGAGGGAGAAAGATGAAACTGAAGATGCAGAAGAGGATAGCAGCTGAAATAATGGATGTAGGTGAAAATAAGGTTTGGATGGATCCAGATCGGATTGATGAAATATCTACAGCTATCACTAAGGATGATATAAGGAGACTCATTGATGATGGGGCTATTAAGTCTGAGACTAAAAGATCCGTAAGTAGGTCTAGAGCTCGTAAGAGAGATGAACAGAGGAAAAAAGGAAAGCAGAGTGGTCCTGGTACGCGGAAAGGTTCAAAGGAAGGTAGAAAGTCGGAGAAAGAAGAGTGGATGGGAAATGTAAGAGCACTCCGTCGGAAATTGAAAGAGCTGAGAGATGAAGACGTAATAGATTCTAGCTTATATAGAGAGTTGTACAATAAGGTTAAAGGTGGGGCTTTTCGAAGTAAGTCTCATCTAGAAACGTATCTGGAAGAGAGAAATATTTTGGAGGGTGAATAAGATGGTAAAATATGGTCCACATAGACGAGTTCCTTATAGAAGGGAGAGAGAAGGTAGGACAGATTATGATTATAGAAGAGGACTTTTGAGATCCGGAAAACCTAGGTTGATTGCTAGAATATCTCTAAAACATGTTAGAGCTCAGATTGCCAGTCCAGGTGAGGATGGCGATGAAATTATCACTTCAGCATTTTCAAAGGAATTATCCGAATGGGATTGGAAGGGATACACGGCTAATACACCTTCTGCATACTTGGTTGGATTGTTGTGTGGTTTTAGAGCTCAGGAGGAGGGTGTGGAGGAATGCGTTTTGGATATAGATCGGTTTGTTGCTTCTCCTCAAGCTAAAGTTTTCGCTGTTCTCAAAGGAGCTATTGATGCGGGTTTGAGAGTTCCACATAACGAGAGAGTTTTGCCTGAAGATAGTAGATGTAGTGGAGAACATATTGCAGCTTATGGTGAACAGTTAGATGGAGAGGAGTATGAGAAACAGTTCTCCAAATATTTGGAGAAAGATTTAGAACCGGAGGACCTTCCGGAGCACTTTAATGAAGTTAAAGATGCTATTAAAAAGCAGTATGGTGGATGAAAATGAAAGAAGCGGAAGATGTTGAAGACCAATGGATCCCTAGGACTGAATTGGGTAGAAAAGTGAAAGAAGGAGAGATAACAAGCCTTTCGGAGATATTAGAGAGAGGAAAGAGACCTAGAGAAGTTGAGATAGTTGATGAGTTGGTTCCGGACTTAGAGGATGAAATTTTGAACGTTAATCTCGTTCAGCGTATGCACAGATCTGGAAGAAGGATGAGCTTTAGGGTAACAGCGGTAGTTGGAAATAGAGATGGAATAATCGGAATGGCACATACCAGTGCTGGTGAAGTGGCTCCATCTATTCAGAAGGCTATTAATTCTGCTAAACTCAACGTTATCCAAATTCGTAGAGGGTGTGGGAGCTGGGAGTGTGGTTGTGGAAGGCCTCATACTGTGCCTTGTGAAGTTACAGGACAAGAAGGAAGTGTCAGTGTTAATTTGAAACCTGCTCCGCGTGGATTGGGGATAGCGGCTTCTGAAATTCCTCGAAAAGTTCTCGAGTTAGCAGGGATTGAGGACATTTGGACAAAAGCTGATGGACAGACACGTACTACAATCAACTTTGGTTTGGCGACGTATGATGCGTTGAAACAGACCACAAAGATGGCTTTTAGTGGTTCGGCTTCGAAAAATGTTGTTTCTGGTAAGGTTGGTGGTGAGAGTGAATAAATTAGCAGTAGTTAGGATTCGTGGAGAGCCTGACCTAAAAAAAGAAGTTCGAGATACTCTAAAGATGCTGAATTTGGATAGGGTGAATCAGTGCTCTGTTGTAAGTGATGAATCTACTTATAGAGGCATGTTGGACAGGTGTAAAGAGGCGGTTACTTGGGGAGATTTGGATTCTGAAGTTTTTGAAAGGTTGCTTCTTGAAAGGGGAGAGTTTGAAGGTGGAGAGGAAGTTAGTGATGATAGTGTTGAGGAAAGGACTTCATTTGATTCTGTGAAGGATGTTGTGGAGGCTGTTTATGAAGATGATTTGGACCTTTCTGACATTGATAGTTTAAAACCTGTATTTAGATTGCACCCTCCTAAAAAGGGTTATAATTCGGTAAATCGTTCTTTTGAGAATGGCGGAGCGAAAGGTTTTCGAGGGGAGAAAATCAACGATTTGATTATGAGAATGATTTGAGGTGATGGTTTTGTCTAGAAAGAATAAAAAGTCGAGGAGTAAGCGAGGTTCTAGAACTCAGGGCCGAGGTAGTCATCGTAAAAATCGTCATTCTGGAAATAAGGGAGGAAAGGGTTCGGCTGGAAGCGATAAGTATCATTATTTGGAAACTATGAAGGAAAATCCTCGATATTTCGGGAAACATGGTTTCAAACCTCCTTCTAAACTAGAAGATGATGATGAGATCATTAATGTTGGAGAGTTGGATGAGTATTCGGAAGAGTTGTTGGAGGAAGGTTTGGCTGAGGAAGATGGAGATCAAATTGTTATTGATGTTTCTGAATTAGGTTTTGACAAAGTTTTGGGAAGTGGAAAGGTAAGTAAGCCTTTGAAAGTGATAGCTGAGGACTTTTCCGAGTCGGCGAAGGAGAAAATTGAAGATTCTGGAGGGGCGCCTGTTAAAGGTGAAAGTTGATGTCAGAGGGCAGAAGGTCGAGTCT
>CAZKND010000034.1:0-13264 GCA_964554215.1 Hadarchaeota archaeon (SeqCode)
GCTAGACCACAAGAACTCCTCTTTTTCTCTGAATATGATTCCATTATTCTCCTCTGGTAAGTAATAGGAAACCTTTTTCCTTATAAATTTTTACAAATTAGTATTAAATATAATAAAAATTTAACAAATTGTAAAATATTATAATCAATTTGATTGCAAAAAAGGCTAAAATATGTTCATCTAAAGATAATCGTCTATCAAAGCCATCTCTGAAAACTTAAAAACACCTTCCATAGCCCTAGACTCAACTTCAATTCCCGATTCCTCCACAGCAACCGCAGAATTTATCCCACCGGCAATAGCTATACCAACTCGATTAACCCCCACAGGAAGACCATACAAATCACCACCAGGGCGTCCAACTTTCAAAACACCTGCGAGACCTAAAGACCTTGAATCCTCAATGACATCTAAAGCCTTAGATCTAGAAGGTACCGGTATCTCTCTAACATTAGCAAGTATAAGACCACTACCACTTTCCAACACATCAAGATATGACGTCATCCTCTTAGAAGCAAATATTTCAAGAGGATCGATAGATGTTCCTTTATATGATATAGCATCCGTAAATCTCCTAGGTTCGCCTTGGTCAACCTCCAAAACACCCCCAAACTTAGGAGTAACTGGAACACCATTATTCTCCAAAACCCCATCAATAGAGACACTACAAACAGTCACAACCCCAACCTTACCTTCAGGAACCTCATCGCTTCCAATCCCTTTTCCCTCCTCAATTATATCAACATAAGAACTTGGAGCCCATCCATCCTCAACTACATCTCTCATAATCTTCAACGCATCATTCAAATCATTCTTATCCAAAATAGAAACATTCCCTATTATAGTATCATCATTATTTCGAAGATCAAAAGTCATCTTGTATACGAGCTCCTTCATCTTCCCGTACATAAAACCTACTCTCTCCCCCACCAACTCAGTGCTTAATTCCTCCTCCCCAGCTTCCGTAATAGTCCTACCTTTCCTAGGACCAACCTTTTCTGTAAAACCCTTCTCGTCAAGGTGCTTAAGGTGATACCTGACAGCCCTATCACCAATATCGAATCCTTTTTCTTCAAGTTCTCTAGCAATAGCAGTCGCCCCCATCGGCCCATCCCGTTTATTTTCCTCAAGAACAGATAGGATTTCGTAAATCAACTTCTCAACTTCATCCTTACTCTTCATGCAGAAAACTCCCGACATCTAATAATTAATTCTATCTACTAAAAATATCTTACAATTATAATTAGCAAAATTTTCAAGTATATTCAGTTCAATTAAACGTCTGAAACTAATAGTCCACTAAAAAATCACTTTCAAAATTCTAAATATTCACAAACTACAAGTATCAGAATTAACTATTAAGAACCCTAAAGAGAAAAGGAAAACGAGACTTATGGACACAATCTTAGTTCTAAACTTTGGCGGACAATACGCCCATCTCATTGGGCGGAGAATCAGGGAAAAAAACGTTTATTCAAAAGTAGTTCCCTGCGACATTTCTCTAGAAGACTTAAAGGAATTCGAAGAGGATCACGAGATCAAAGGAATAGTACTTTCCGGAGGACCCTCTAGCGTTTTCGAAGAAAATGCCCCTAAAATCAATAAAGAATTACTAGATTACGGAGTTCCGATATTAGGAATATGTTATGGGCATCAGCTGATAGCAAATACGATAGGTGGAGAAGTAACTTCAGCCAAAACAGAAGAATACGGGATAATAGTCCCTAAGATAAAGAAAAAAGGCGAACTTTTGAAAGACGTTGAAGATGGAGATAAAGGTTGGACAAGCCATGGAGATGCCGTGAAAAGATTACCATCAGACTTCAAAGTGCTAGCAAGCACGGACAACTGCCCCGTAGCTGCTTTTGAACATAGACAAAAAGATATCTACGGAATCCAATGGCATCCCGAAGTGACACATACCGAGCATGGAGACAAAATATTTGAAAACTTCCTCTTCGACATCTGCAATTGCAATAAGAATTGGAAAATGGAAGATTTCGCCGAAAACAAAATAGAAGAGATAAAAGAAAAGGTCGGAGATAGCAATTGTCTAATAGCCATGAGTGGAGGGGTGGACTCAAGCACAGCTGCACTACTAGCCTCCAAAGCAATAGGAAACCAATTAAAGGCAGTTTTTGTCGACCACGGGTTTATGCGGAAAAAAGAACCGGAAAAGATATCCGAAATATTTGAAAATTTTGAAATGGACTTCATTTTCCGAGAAGAAAGGGACAGATTTCTCAAAAAGATAGAAAATGTAACCGACCCGGAAAAGAAACGTAAAATAATCGGAGAGGAATTCATCAGAGTCTTCGAAGAAGTGGCTAAAGAATACGATGCAGAATATCTAATTCAAGGAACAATCTATCCCGACTGGATAGAATCAGGATCAGAAGACCAAGCAGACTTAATAAAAAGTCATCACAATGTGGGTGGCTTACCTTCAAAATTAGACTTCAAAGGGGTAATAGAACCGCTGAGAGACCTTTACAAGGACGAAGTTAGAGATATAGCCAGTAAAAAAGGACTACCTGACAATATAGTTCACAGGCAACCATATCCTGGTCCAGGATTGGCCGTTAGGATGATTGGCGACATCACGAAAGAAAAGCTGGATATACTGAAAGATGCTGACCATATATTTACAGAGGAGATAGAAGACGCAGGTTTAGACAAAGAATACTGGCAATACTTCGCCGTTCTGATGGAAAGCCAAACCACCGGGGTAAAAGGAGATTCGAGAGATTATGGGAACACTATAGCTCTGAGAGCCGTGAAGAGTAAAGAAGCTATGACAGCTTCCTTCGGCAAAATACCTTACAACCTTTTGGAAAAGATCTCAACGAGAATAACTAACGAAGTCCCCGAAGTAACCAGAGTGGTTTACGACATAACTCACAAACCTCCGGCCACAATAGAATGGGAATAAAGATCTTTCTTATCGACATGCTCAGGAGAAAAAAATGACAGTTTCGATATTAGATTATCAAATGGGGAATATAAAGAGCATCGACAACGCCCTTTCATATCTAGAAGCAGAGACAGAGATAGTGGAGAAGCCGGATAATCTAAACGGAGAAAAAATAATAATCCCCGGAGTAGGAGCTTTTGGCCAAGCCATGGAAAATTTGGAACCGTTCCGTTCGAAAATCGAAGAGAGGATGGAAGAAAAAGTACCCATTTTGGGGATCTGTCTCGGGTTACAGGCTTTCTTTGAAAAATCAGAGGAAGCGCCTTCAGTAGAAGGATTAGGAATGCTCAAAGGAGAAATAGTGAAAATTGATACAGAATTAGACTTACCACATATCGGATGGAACACTCTAAAAATCAAAGATAACAACTCTCCCCTATTCGAAGATATTGATGATGGCTACGTCTACTTCGTTCATTCCTACCACGCAAATCCCAAAGAGGAAATAACTACCGCAGTTTCAGAGTACGGTGAAGAAATCAAAGTAAGCGTTCATAAAGATAATATTTACGGTACCCAATTTCATCCCGAAAAAAGCGGAGAAGTAGGACTTAAAATCCTAAAGAACTTTCTGGAGTTGTGAAAATGTTATCAAAAAGAATCATACCATGTCTCGACTGCGATTTAGGAGTGCCAGAAGGCCGAGTCGTGAAAGGGGTAGAATTTGAAAATTTGAAAGAAGCCGGCGAACCAGCTAAAATGGCCAAAAAATACTACGAAGAAGGAGCAGACGAGATAGTCTTTCTAGACATCACCGCTTCAAAGCAAAAAAGAGAAACTATGAGCCACATCGTAGAAACCACTTCCGAAAACGTATTCGTTCCTCTTTCAGTAGGGGGTGGAATAGACTCTATCGAGAGCGCTAGGAAAATATTCAACTCCGGAGCAGATAAAATCAGCATAAACACCGCCGCCCTACAAAATCCAAAACTGATAGAAAAAATCTCAGGAAGATTCGGAAGCCAAGCCACAATCGTGGCAATCGACGCAAAAAGAAGAGTCCTAGACAATGAAAAAGAAAAAGATAAGATAACCATCGAAACTCCCGAAGGAAAAGCTTGGTACGAACCTTCCATCTACGGAGGGAGTAAATTCACCGGGAAAGATGCGATAAAATGGGCCAAAGAAGTAGAAGAAAGAGGGGCCGGAGAAATCCTTCTTACCAGTATGGATATGGACGGACAGACCGAAGGATATGACATCCCACTGACCAAAAAGATAAGCGAAGAAGTTTCCATACCTGTGATAGCTTCAGGCGGTTGTGGAAACCCAGAACACATCTACGAAGTATTCAAAGAAACAGAAGCTTCCGCCGCGCTAGCAGCCAGCATTTTCCATTACGATGAGTACTCGATAAAAAAAGTGAAAGAATACCTAGCCGAGAGAGACATCCCTGTTAGGCTCTAATCTCTTCTATCAATGACTCGAAGATCAATCTGCCATCGGAATACTTTTGATCCTCATCCTTACTCGTCCAATCAGGCAACTGCAAAGTATAGTAAGCTCTTTCTGGATGCGGCATCAGGCCAAATATCCTCCCTGAAGGATCGCAAATACCGGCTATATCCTTAAGAGCTCCGTTCGGATTCGCGGGATACTCGCCATCCGCATATTCACCGTCTTCATCGCAATATCGGAGTACTATTTGATCGTTCTCAACTAACTTTTCGAAAAGTTCCCCCTCTTCACCGTCTTCCAGGATGAAACGACCTTCTTTATGAGCGACCGGAATATAGAACTGATCTTGATCGATATTTTTAGTGAAAACACAGTTGTCGCCAGCATCCTTCTTCAAATTCACCCACCTACATTCATACTTCGCGGACTCATTTATCGCAAGAGATGCTTTCGGAACCTCACTTATACCTTCCACACCTGGAAGCAAACCCAGTTCAACCAAAACCTGAAAACCGTTGCATATCCCTAATATGTAACCTCCGCCCTCTACAAACTTCTTCAAATCCTCACCCAAATCCGTCTTAAGCTCATTGGCCAACACGGTCCCCGCCCTGATATGATCTCCGAAAGAGAAACCGCCAGGGATAACGAGACAATCATAATCCAAAATCTCATCCGCATCGTCGAACTGGTTAACCCTTACTACTTCCGCACTAACATCTTCAAAAACGTCGAATGCTTCCTTCGTCTCAACGTCACAGTTCGTTCCTCCAGCCCTCAAAATGCAAACTTCAATATTATCCAGAGTCCAACCCCTCCTTCCAAGTTTTTCCCAATTCTGAAAGCTCAGCATCTATTACTTCATCACCTTTCACTCCTTTAACAGAAAACCTGTCATTTTCCAAAACTTTTCCAACTTGAGAGCAAGGGATATCTTCCGCCAAACTCTCGAACTCTTCTTTATTCTCTGGCGTCACTTCAACCAAAAACCGTCCATTGGATTCTGAAAAGAGCAAATAATCATTCCTTTCCGCTCCGCCGACAACCTCACTCAAATCCATCTCCAAACCAAAATCACTGGAAAAAGCCATTTCTGCAGCCGCGACACCCAAACCTCCGTCCGAGAGGTCGTGACAAGATTCAAGAACACCTTTGTCTATTGATTCGGTCACCGTGTCAAATATTTCGTTGCTCTCTTGTTCATCGACTTTGGGTACTGACTCGCCTAGATAATCCATAGCTTGATAGTATTCCGACCCACCTAATTCCTCATCTGTAGTGCCGAGCAGATAAACAAGATTTCCTTGATCCTTAAGCTCCATAGAAACAGTATCTTTTACGTCAGGAATCAGACCAACCGCAGTAATCAACAAAGTTGGAGTCACAGATCCCATCGGCGACTCATTATACAAGCTGTCTTTTCCCGAGATGAATGGAGTTTCAAAACTGGTAGCGAAATCATAACAAGCCTTAGAAGACCTAACCAACTTACCTAACTCTTCCGACTTCTCAGGATTACCCCAAGTGAAGTTGTCTAACAAAGAAATTCTCCTACCACCTGCCGCCACATTATTCCTGATGGCTTCTTCTATCGCCGAGGCTGTCATCCAATACGGATCTATCTTCCCATACTTCGGCTTTATCCCGGAAGATATGACAACACCTTTATCCGAATCAGAATACGGCTTCAAAACAGAAGCATCATTCGGTCCACTCTTCTTACCTTGCAACGGCTTCAAAACAGTATTTCCCTGAACCTCATGATCATAAGTCCGAATGACCGACTCCTTACTGGAAACATTCGGAGAAGACAAGACATCTTTCAAAACATCCTCAAGATTTTCGGGCTCTGGAAAATCTGGAGTTTCAATTTCAGGTTCATTCCACTCGGCCTCCCTCTTTATCCTCGGAGGGTTAAACAGAAAATCAATATCCAAATCCGTCAACTTCTCCTCTCTATAGTGAACTTTCAACTTATCATCATCAGTGAACTCAGCTACAGGGTTAGCCTCCACACGTTCCTCTTCAAATATCTCAAGAACCTGGTCCAAATTCTCCTCACTCACAACCAAAAACATTCTTTCCTGAGATTCTGATATCCAGATCTCCCACGGAGACATGTTCGAATGTTTTAAGGGAACATTATCCAGATCGACTTGAATCCCGCAATCTCCATCATCGGCCATCTCCCCTAAAGCGGACGAAAGCCCTCCACCACCTAAATCCGTTATGGCCTTACCCAAACCTTCCTCCCTGATCTTCAAAACAGCCCTCTTTACCTTTTCCTCCTCAATAGGATTAGGAATCTGAACAGCAGGTCTATTGGACTCCTCAGAATCTTCGGAAAGTTCCTCAGAAGCAAAGTTCACACCATGGATACCATCCTTCCCGGTCTTACCACCAGCTAAAATCCCAATATCACCAGGTTCGGGATTCTTGACGTAAGAGTCCGTAGGCATAGTGCCTATACAACCACAATACACCACCACATTCCCAACATAACTTTCATCAAAACAAATAGAACCATTCACAGTCGGTATTCCCATATTGTTTCCATAGTGCCCAATTCCCTCCACAACTCCCTGAAAAAGATATCCTGGATGATTGATTCCTGGCTCCAGTTCGTCATAATCCATATCTAAAGGGCCAAAACATAGAACATCGGTATTTCCGATAGGCTTCGCCCAAACACCCAATATATCCCTTATCACTCCACCAATGCCAGTAGCAGCTCCACCGAACGGGTCTATAGCAGAAGGATGATTATGGGTTTCGACCTTCGCAGCTATCGACCTTTCCTCATCAAACTCAACTATCCCTGCATTGTCCTCAAATACGGAGACAGCCCAGGAAGGTGAAATCTCATCGGTAGCTTTCTTGATATAATCTTCAATTAGCCTCACTTCTTCACCATCATAAAGAATATCGCCCTTGAAAGTCCGGTGATAGCAATGCTCGGACCATGTCTGAGCGATGGTTTGCATCTCTACGTCCGTAGCGGCCCTATCCTGATCTCCAAAGTAGTCTTGACAACTCTCCATATCTTGAATATCCAAAGATAGGCTCAATTCTTCGCTAATCTTCTTTAAATCTGCAGAATCAGCGTCCGAAAAATCTATTTCTGAAAATTCGAAAGGTAAATCATCTTTTTTTGAAAGGATTTGAGAGTCACTCAGATTTCTCCACCTCAACTTTATAATCGTCTTTTACCGGATTAGCAAGCAATTTTTTACACATTTCCTCAACCTGTTCTTTCGCATCTTCAAGAGAATCTGCTTCAAAACTTATTTCATAAACTTTGGCGGTCGATACTTCCTCGACCTGATAATCCATATCGGATAAAGAGTTTTTGACAGTGAGGCCTTCCGAATCAACATGTCCAGGTTTCAAACGAACTTCTACCTTTGCAGTGAAATTATTAATTTTCAACAACCTCCTATATTCCTAATTTACCTGTGTTTGATACTGTAATAGATATACATTATCCCCATCCCCACAGCAATCAACAAAATAACAAACTCCCACGCTATTTTTCTCAACAAGATATCACCTATCTCCTATCTCATTGTTTTAGAAAAAGGATAAAAATGTTTACAATTCGAAATAAAATCCCAAATAGCGAGAGAGATAAATACTTTTCAATAATAATCCTTAAACCAAAATCTCAGTAGCTTATCCTAACTTTAGAATATCCATCAAATCAGGAAAAATGAGACGCCGGGGCTGGGATTCGAACCCAGGAGGCCATAAACGGCCACCAGCTCTCCAAGCTGGCGCAATACCAGATTCTGCCACCCCGGCACAATTCTCCGACCTTTTCCGTTATTATTGAAACTTCCTCTTAATATTTAGATTTCCTTTCAAAATCTTAAACCAATTTAAACTCACAAAAGCTAGTCTCAGCCCGACCACTCTTTCGGATAGGTCCCCGGCTCCATGACGACTCTCTCCGGACCTGCAACAACGCCGTTTTCAGCCTCGACAATCTCTTCAGAAGTCATATTAGAATTAGCTAACGCAATCAACTCACCCTTCAAAGACATCTCCGCCACCAATGTCCCCGACTCTATACCAGTCTCAACAGACAGAACTCCAGGCGCAGCCAGATCCGCACCTCGACACAAAGCATCAACCGCACTATCCCTCACAACTATCTTGGGCAAATGCTCAACCATCCTCTCAGCGGGCAAAACCACATCCCTAAGAGGCTCCTCAACACCATCATCCTTCCAAAAACGATAAGCATCAACCAAATCATGCATATTCGACATGGTGTCATCCTCCCCAAAAGGCCCTGTCCTAGTCCGCCTCAAACCAGCCATATGTGCACCCGTTCCAAGAGCCTGACCTATATCGTGGCAAAGTTTTCTGATATACGTTCCAGCCTCACAACCAACTTTAAAGAGAACATCATTGCCCGACCTTTCAATGAGATCCAGATAGTAAATATCTCTTTCTCTAGGCCTCCGCTTAACCGCCGCCCTCACCGGAGGTGTTTGAGTTATAGTCCCTCGAAAATCTTCAAAAACTTCTTCCAACTCCTCCAAATCGAAATCTTCATGTACGTGCATAAAAGTGACATATTCCTTACCTGCAGGCAATAAAGTCTGCGTAAGCTTAGTCGCACCTTGCAAAGCTATCGGCAAGATTCCACTAACTTTCGGATCCAAAGTCCCTCCATGACCCGCTTTCTTAACTCGCAATATTCTCTTAACCCAACTTACAACCTCATGAGATGTAGGGCCCTGAACCTTATCCAGATTTATCACTCCTAACTCCAGATGCTTCTCCATAGGCCTTGACTCAGGATCGCAACCGTAATCCGAATCCGTATAGTCGCTCGCCTTTATCAAAACTTCTCTTTTTTCATCTGCTGGCAATTCATTCAATCTCGTCACCTTACATAATCATGATCTAATCAGACACAAACCTAACCGCCTGTTCCAATAATTGAATCATCTCTTCCTCATTAAACTTCCCCGTATTCAATATCAAATCAAAATTAGAACGGTCATCAACATCTATGTCATAAATCTCTTTGTATCTCTTTTTCTCACTCTTCTCTCTCGCAATCGTCTCCTCTTTAACCTCTTCGTAAGACCGATCTTCTCTCCTGGCTATCCTCTCAATCCTAACTTCCAGAGGAGCGGTCAAAAGAATCTTAAAATCTGCATCTTCCGCCATCCACCCTGCAAGTCTTGCATCCAGCATAACATCATCTTTCTCAGCCTCTTTCTTCGTCCTTTCATCGATCTCCCTGTCTATCTCCGGATGTTCTTCAACATAACTGGAGAACTCTGACAAAGACATATCCTTCTCTTCCGCCATCTGCCTAAAAACCGAACCGCCAGATACATGTCTCAAATCTAGCTTTTCTGCCAAAGCTTCTGCAGCAGCAGTTTTTCCCGCACCATGCAATCCACTAATCGCCACTGTAACCATGATTTCACTGAATCATTTTTTCTTCCTTAGAAAGAAATATCTTTCGCCATAGATAAGAGAATCCTAGAAATGTCAGTATATGCCAACCCATATACCTCATTGAAACGCCCAACCAACTTTGGACACCACTCGCTGTGAACCAATCAAACGGAAACCAAACTATAGTCCATTCTCCAAAAGTGAACTTGAAAATTGGAATTAAAATCACCAGAAAAGCTAAGTAAATCGAGGCCTGTTTAATAGAAGCGTCCCAAAGCTTTCCTCTCACCTCACTCATCTTTTCATCTTTCAAATCCATTTTATGAGCTTTTTTACCCTTCTTTTTCCTCAAATTCTCTATATCCTCTCTTATTTCTTCCACCCTATTCTTAGCATCTTCCAACATGTCCCAATCCACAAACACCTTGCAGAGAATCGTCGAAACAAAAGCACCGAGACTACTCATAACGAGAATAATCAGGGAAGAAAACCTGTAAGCCAAAGGTAAGCTCAAACCGGACTGATCACCGGCACTTGAAATAAACCCCCTCAAAGAAATCATCAGACTAGTATCAGCAGAGTTCCCATCGCTAATCAAACTGTCAAATGAATCCGAAATACTGTCACTCAAATTATTACCTACATTATCTCCAAATAGATCCCCATATTTTCCCTCTGCAGAGTTCAGAGAACTTGAAGGATCTTGACCATTTCGCAAAGATCTAAGAGAAGTATTCAAATCACCTATCAACTCTTTGTAATCCCTCTCCCTGCCACTGACATCTCTATTGGCCCAAGCGAAAGAACCAATACCTATCATTACAACCAAAGACACCAAAATTACCAATTTCCATTTTCGCGAATCACTCATTTTTTCACCTTATCCATCTATACCTAACAATCTATACTAATCCTTCACCATCAAAAATATTACTGATTTGGAACAAGTATCTTCCTCATAACTTGCGAAAATCCAAAGTAAGACAACATGTACCAGCCAAAAAACCCTAAAGAAGCAACTGGCCCCTTAAAAAATCTGTCAAACATGAGGAATCCTATATCCGGCCAAGGAAGCCTAAATGGCAACCAGGCAACGGCCCAACCCCCATAAGTCGAACTAAGGAGCTGGAAAACTATTATGAAAGGTATCAAAATTATTATCATCGTTTTCATAGGGGAAAACATGGTCCCCATGTGCTGTTGCATGAATTCTTGCTGTTTCTCTTGAATTTTATGAGCCTTTTTAGTATCGTTTGCTTTTCTAGCTTCTTTGAGCTTATCTTGAAGTTCCTTCTGCTTATCTTGAACCCTGTTAACTTTCTCCCAATCCACCACAGTCCTACTCACAAGGCTAACTATTATCGAGAGACTTAGGGACACTCCCAGAATAACCAGAACAGAATGCTCATAGATAAAAGATAGTTTTATTCCTTTCTCCTCACCTGCCTTCGCCTTGATACTTTTCCTGAGCTCCTTGGCTTCTTTTACCATCGTCTCATCGGATTTGCCCATATAACTTGGAGAGATTCTCCTATCGTAAACAACTATTTCACGATTTTCCTTCACTAAAACATGATTATAATTCTCCTTAGGGTCTTTCAATACCCACCGCTCATTTTCAACAACCGTTAAAATTTCGGCACTTTCAGAGAAAGAATAATCCTCCTCCGAAAAATTCTCTAAATAAGTAGGAACCACTCCCTCATTCAATCTTACAATCTTATTATCCACATTTTCTCCAATTCTAAAAATCTCATCGTTCAATTCCTCCGAAAAAAACTGTTTATACTCATTTTCCAAGCGAAGAACCTGATTCTCAGAAACTCCATTGTTCAAATGAACCGATCGAATAACTCCATCAACTGTGCTCAAAAGGTCCCTAAAGTCCCGTTTCTCATTTTCCACTTCATCAGTCTGACCTTCAACCACTCCCGCCGTCGCTCCAACAGCGAGAAAGCCTAAAACGACCACCGATATTATCAGGTAATATTTTTTCATCTTTGAACTCCTCTTCCTTAACCAATAACAGATTTTGGTTTTTTAAACCAACGGGAAAATAGAACCTTCACTCGTCCCCCAACAACCTTCTCGCCGAAGGGAACATCTCCGCCAACTGTTCCTGAGCAATTTCCTCATAAAGCCTATGAATAATACTAGCAGCGAGCAAAATACCAGTTCCACTGCTCAAAGCTCCCAAAAAGTCAGCTCCGACAGACAACAAACCCACAGTCGCACCACCAAGCAGAGCAACAGGTTTTATGTAACGGGCCAACATCTTCTCCATTATCCTCGTATCCTTCCTAAATCCAGGAATCGACATCCCCGAATTCTTCAATTGGTCAGCAACATCGCTAGGGCCCATACCGGTCATCTTGGCCCACAGCCAAGAAAAGCCCATACATAGAAGGACAACGATCACCAGATAGAACAAAGCCTGTAAAGGTTCACTCGCAACCGACTGGACTCCCTGAGGAGGTGACAACCAACTGCTGACAAATTCATCGAAAGAACCTCCGATCAGCCCTCCCAATATCTTGAAGTTGGTAAGAACAACCTGAGATAAGATTACCGGAATAACTGAAGTATAGAAAAACTTAATCGGGTACTTACCCCTCATGCCTCCATACTCCGAATAAGATAGAGGAATCTCAACACGCATATTAACAGCATATATAACAATCAAAAACACCACAATCGCACCAACTACACCCAACATATCAGGCGCATTCGCCCGAATAACAGCATCACCGATAGCACTGGGAGTTCCTTCCGCCAAAGCTGAAATGAAATTAGGGATAGCTCCACTCATTCCAGCAAGCCCTTCCGCTGACAAGGGACTGAAAGCCTGATAAAATATCTGCGCAGAGACCGATCCTGCGATGAACAGACTAATACCACTTCCAAATCCAAATTTGGAAACCATCTCATCCAAAAACAAAACCACCATCGACCCAATAACAAGCTGCAAAACTAACCATAATTTTATCCCAAAAGTAGGAGCCTGAACAACTCCTCCAAAAACAAACGCAGACCCTTGCAGAAAAGCAACCAGAATTGTCAACAACTTCTGAGTCCCTGTGAACAAAGCTTTATCATCAGGACGATTCAGATCGAGATTAATAAGATCAGCCCCGGTCAAAAGTTGCATCATAATACCGGAGGTAACTATCGGCCCAATACCTAACTGCATCAGGGTACCCATCTGGCTAGCCAAAACATACTGCATATGGCCAAAGAAATCCGCCTGGGTCCCAGCCATCCCGTGCAGAGGGATCTGCATCATTACCAAGTAGATTATCAGAGCCACTGCAGACCAAATAAATTTCTCTTTAAAAGAAACATGCCGTTTTGGGGACTTTACTTCGGGAAGCTTATTTATCACTGACTGTAAAGAATAGAGACTCGACCTTCTGCCCTCTGACATCAACTTTCACCTTGAACGGGCGCCCCTCCGGAATCTTCGATTTTTCT
>CAZKND010000035.1:0-1906 GCA_964554215.1 Hadarchaeota archaeon (SeqCode)
CGTCTATCAAAACAGCGGCTTCCGCCTGGCTGGCTCCGGTTATCATGTTTTTCACAAATTCTACATGTCCTGGAGCATCTATGATGTTGTAACTCCTCTTTTCAGTATCAAAAAATGTTTGCGCAGTGTCTATAGTCACTCCCTGTGTTCTTTCTTCTTTGAGATGATCCATGACGTATCCGAACTTGAACTCTTTACCCATAGCGTCGCAAGCCGTCTTTATCTCCTCGTACCTGCCTTCGGGCAAAGATTCTGTGTCATAGAATAACCTTCCAATTAGGGTGCTCTTACCGTGGTCGACATGACCGCTCAAAACAAATCTTAAAACTTCATCATCCATTTTTTTAACCTCTTTCTTTATCCATCATTCCTCTTTATTACAGGGTCGATATTAATAAAAAATTTTTCCGCGTCTTCTTTACAAACCCAAATATTATTTTTTTGGATATTACATTCAACATTCAAACTTGAGAGGACATCAAACATAAATTCTAATTCTTGTTTTTCCATAGAAGTAATCCGCGGAGATCCAGAAGGATGAATATTACCATCCGACTCATATCTCCCCTCTATATATTTCCAACAGTCCCCATTTTGAAGTAGCCAATCTCTCTTTTCATCCCTATCTAACCTCTCATACCATTCAATAAATTTAACAGAGGAAGCCCACACCTTTTCCTTACCTCTATCCTCCCTCTTCCCTCTACCAGGATTAAGGCCAAGGCCCTCCAAAGAACCTTGAAACTTATCAGCAAATTTTTTCGAATTAACTTCTAAACCGATAGTATACCTTCCATCATGATATCCATCCCCATCAACAACCCCTAACACATACGAAACTAAATCGGTCTTCTCAAAATTAACTTTTATAGTCCGGCTTTCTGATAAACTTCGTAATCTATCTTTAACTTCTTCACTATTTTTATACTCAGAAGCGTCCCGAGCTAATCCCAATTCTAAAGCTTTGGATTTTATTGCATTCCATGTCCTTTTAGAAAGTTCCGAAACTAAATCTTCCTTTGACATCTCTAAGTAGTTTTCGCGAAGAAATTTTTCTTCTTTCTCGCTCCATGGCTCCGACCTACAAGTATCGATGCCAAACTCGCTCATTTTTTCCGATATAACCGATTGATTCCTGCTGAAACGCTCCCCAATCTCTTTCTGCGATAGACCTTGTTCTTTATACATAATTTTCAACCTTTTTTCATTGCAAAGAAAATTGAATACAAGAGACGAACTCAAATTCATTTTTTCTGATATCTCCTCAACAGACAAACCTTCTTTAAAAAGTTCTCTTGATTCAATCTTCTCGTTTTCACAAAGTTTCTTTTTCTTAGAAATACCCAAGTCATCTGCCTTATTTTTAATCGAACTTTCTGTCCTACCTATAATATCCACCAACTCAGAGTTCTCGGTAGTTGGAAATAGTTTCTCTAATTTCTCAATTTCAGAGGAACTCCATCTATCTCCCAACCCACTTCTTCCAGAATTTAAACCCATAGAACTTGCCTTCTGGTAGATAGAATTTCTCGTTTTATCAAGACTTTTAGCAATCATCTCGGCACTCTCTTTCGAATAATTTTTTCTTAAATACTTTTCTTCCTTTTTAGACCACATACCACAAAAATTTTGAAATAAAATCCCTTTTATTATCAAAATATCATCATATAGCCCAATGATCTCAACTTCTGCATCGCGTTTGCTTCTTCCTTATCCTGAGCTCTTCCACTTCTTTCACCTTTGTCACTGGACTGAATCTCTTCAATCATACCCTGTACACTGTCTACGTCACTATCTACTGGGTCTGTGCACGGTTTGCATCCGAGACTTCTGAACCTCTCCCCATCTTCCGCGAAGTAAAGTGGGTTAACTGGTAGGTCCTCCCTCTTGATGTATTTCCATACGT
>CAZKND010000035.1:1916-13264 GCA_964554215.1 Hadarchaeota archaeon (SeqCode)
CCAGCTCAGTCCAAGATAGCATTGGGTGTACTCTCAAGTGTTGACCTGCTTCTCTTTCCGATTTATACTGGTCCCAAAGTTCTGGAGGTTGATCTTTATAATCCCATTGGAAGTCCTCATCACGTGGGCTAAAGGTTCTCTCTTTGGCTCTGACTCCGTGCTCATCCCTTCTTATTCCTAAGAAGAGTGCGTCAAATCCTTCTTCAGCCATTATGTTCTTTAGGGCTTCCGTTTTCCGCATTCCGCAACATTTTATCTTATCTTCAGGAGTGATGTTTTTCTCATCGGCTTCATCATTTTTCGCAATGACGAGGTTTAGATCCCAATCATCGGCTAACTTGTCTCTGAACTCGTACATTTTTTGGAAGTGATAACCTGTGTCTAGATAAATTGCAGGAACTGGAGCTTTCCCTAGAAATGCTTTTTTGACAAGATAAGCGAGAGTTGTACTGTCCTTACCTGCAGACCAAAGCATTGCAGGTTTGTTGTATTTTCTATAAGCTTCTCTGATGATGTGAATGGCTTCACTTTCGATTTTATCGAGATGTGTTAATTGATCAGATTCTTCCATTTTTCTCACTTCAGATATCCTAAATTTTTGAGTTTTTTTCTTATTTTTTCTTCATCTTCATGTGTGAACGGGGCTTCTCCCTTTTCGGAGATTATTTCGCGTAGGATGTATCCTACGTAGCTCGAAACCGACGTAAATCCTGTATCGTCTATCTGTTTCTTCAGTTGTTCGAAGAGCGGGACGGGGATTGATACGGTGGTAAAGTCCGTCTTACTCTCTCCGTTTTCGTCTGCAGTCATTTTCTTCCTACTCAGTTTTTAAATCTAATTATATTTAATTAGACTAATCCCTTTTAAACATAATGGAAAAATCAAAAAGATCTAACAATCCAATATTTTCAGAAAAATACTAAGAAGTGTTAAGAGTTAATTTTACTCTTCGTCCTCTTCTTCATCAGTTAATATTTCCTCGTCAACACCTTCTTCTCCACTGGGACCAAGCAGATAGATAGCCACCACAACTAAAGAGGCTCCTACTAACTTACGGATAGTGAAAATATTCTCACCTAAAATCAGCCACCCACCTAAGAAAGTAAAGAACTGTGCTCCAGCTCCAAACAGAGCGAATAGAACACTGGCCTTACCATGGCTAAGTCCAACCATAAAGATAGCAGTTCCTATTATGACCAGAAGTATACCAATTATGAAATAAGGGTTCAATAATAGAGAAGAAAATCCTGAGAGATATTCAGAAACAGATCCAGCCATCTCTCCCATACCCTTCTTCAAAAGGACCGGAGATAGACCTCCAAAAGCTGCGTTTATCAAAGCACATATTTTTCCGAAATGTGCTATCTCACCCGACTTGAAGTCGTCCCAAAGACTAGTCTCACTCATTCTAAGCCCCTCCTAGGATGGCAATCGCTACCAAAGCAATACCAATACCCAACATCTCTCGTTGAGTCAGCTTCTCGTCCATAAAGAATCGTGAATAGAAAGGCGTTATGACATAAGATATCGCACTCATAGGGCCAATGATAGTGACGTCACCCATATTCAATCCTACAGTCCATATTACCCATCCAAAAATTCCGAACACGACTCCTCCAAGGAAGTACCTATTTCCAAGGAAAGATTTGAGAAAACCAGTAACATCTTCCTTAATCAAATCGTAAGAAATCTCTCCGATATGTTCCGAAGCTTGCTTGAACATCGGGGTTCCGATCCCGTACATGCTCGCTCCAATCAGAGTGAATATTATAGCCTCTACAGATACCATTCAAATTTCTCCGTTTTTTTAGAATTCCTTCTTAATTAAGAAAAATATACATTTAAAATTATCGCTTCTCAGCGTCCAAAAAAAGAAATAATCGAAATCGAATGGAAAAAAGCTGAATCGCTACAAAAATAGGAGATATCTCAAATGGTGATTTGGCAATAAATCCACAAACAAATGTCAAAACAGGTTGTTCAACCATTTAATTTTTCAAACTCTGCAAAGGATTCGGGAACCTACCGCCTCGAGACGTCAAACCTTCCGAAGAATTGTCGTCTATATCCATAACCGGAGCCTCACCCATAAGTCCATCAAACTCAATTACATCGCCAGGCTCCTTACCGATAGCCGGAATAACCCTCACACTTTCCGTCTTATTATTGATGATACCTATAGCCAACTCGTCACCTATGATGGCGCTGATCTTACTCGCAGGCGTATCTCCAGGAATAGCGAACATGTCCAAACCCACCGAACACACAGAAGTCAAAGCCTCCAACTTCTCCAAAGAAAGTGAACCATCCTTGACCGCCTCAACCATACCCATATCCTCACTCACCGGTAGAAAAGTGCCGCTCAAACCACCGACATTCTCACTCGCCATAGCTCCACCCCTCTTAATCGCATCCATAAGAAGTGCTACAGCCAAAGTCGAACCATGAGTACCCATACTCTCAAGCCCCATAGCCTCTACAATCCTAGCCACAGAATCGTTCTCCATCGGAGACGGGGCCAAAGAAATATCTACAATCCCGAACGGAACGTCCAGCTCATCGGCCAGTTCCCTACCTACAAGTTTTCCAGCCCTGGTCGTCTTGAAAGCCGTCCGCTTTATGACCTCTGAAAGCTCTGTCAGATCACAATCCTTATTCTCTTCAACGACACTTCTGATAACTCCAGGTCCGCTTATACCTATATTCAAAGAATACTCAGGTTCACCTATTCCATGATAAGCCCCCGCCATGAACGGATTATCTTCCGGAGAATTGACAAAGGTGACGAACTTGGCGCAACCTATACTCTTCTCCGTCTTCTCCGCTATCTCTTTGACCGTGTACCCGATCTTGTTGACTGCGTCCATATTAATCCCGATCTCATGTTCACCTACGTTTACGAATGCGCAAACTCTATCGGTCTGGGAGAGGACTTCCGGTAACGACTCAATAAGCACTTTATCCGTTTCGGTAGCTCCTTTCTGGACCAGAGCGCCGAAACCTCCGATGAAATCCACACCGGCATCTCCAACAGCTTCATCTAAAACCTTAGCAAGTTCGATGAATTTTTCTTTTGAAGAATGGGATTCCATGATAAGTGAGACTGGGGTTATAGAAATCCTTTCATTGATGATAGGAATTCCGTATTTTGTCTCGATTTCTTCCGTTTTAGAAGTGAGTCTTTCGGAACCCGAATTGACTTTTTCATAAACATTTTGCTTGAACTGTTCGAAGTCCGAATCGACACAGTCTTTGAGGTTTATTCCAAGAGTGACAGTCCTGATATCTAGTCCTTTGTGAAGCGTCATGCTGGCCGTTTCGTATATTTCATCTACTGTAAAGGACATTTTCAGACCCTGTGCATTGATTTGAAGATTTTTTCGTGCTGCAGTTCCACCTGAAGGTTCATCTCCTCACCTATTTCCTGCAAATCTTCCTCTATCTCTTCAAGATTATGATCCGAATCCTGGATATCCAAAAGCATGCTCATTACGAAATAGCCTTCGATAACTTTCTGACTGATATCTTCTATATTGATGTTTTTCTCGTATACAGAATCGGACATTTTCGAAATTATCCCTTTCTGGTCTTCTCCGATTACGGTTACGAAACAAAGTTCTTTGCTCATCTTATCTCCTTTTAATCCATATATCCCAGGGCTTTTAGTCTTTCTTTGACCTTCTCTTCGTCTTCCTCGGAGAAATCTTCTTCCTCCTCTTCTTCCTCTTCGTCTTCGATCACTTCTCTTAGAACAAAGGTCACGTACTCCGAAACCGACTCAAATCCGGTTCCTTCACTCCTGGATTCTATTTTTTCGTAAAGGGATTCAGGTATCGAAACTTTCTTATCACTCATTTGCACTTCACCTCCAAACTCTCAGATACTCATAATCAAGTTTAATTTATGGGTTTAACGGTTCTTGCGGAAAATTCTGTCCCTATTCATTAGAAAAGGTCTTCAATATGGACCTCAGACCCCCTACCAATCCACCCATCAAACCGAGAACCAATCCTAGAATCTCCAGACCCGCCAACTGGCCCAATTTATAACCGATGAAACCTCCTACTACAACGCTCAAAGCTAAACCTGTGCCGACCCCTACCGCTTTTCCGACCTGTCGCAAATTTGAATCCGATTCCGACATAACATGCCCCACATAGCATGAGGACTTTCATCTTCCAATAAAACCTATCTTGAAAAGGGATAATAAAAACAAGAGGATACAACGGGAAGGAGATGATCAGATGAAAAAGAAAAAGATAGACGAGATAATGAAAGATTTTTACGAAGAATACCAGGAAAACCCAAAGAATTGGAGCTTCTGGATCTCTCCACCCCCAAATTCGAACGATTTTTACGAAGCATACATACTTCACAACGACGAGGCTTTTTTTCTGAAACTAGACTCTATCTACACACCCAATCCAGTAGGAATCGGAACTAAACTGAAGATAGAAGAAGATCAGCTCAAGGAAAACCTACCGGAATTCGGATTTAGAAGATTTGAGAAAAGTGAAGTCGAAGAATTCCTCGAAAATATACCGCATCCTGAAGATTACGAATCAGAAGAAGAGTTCAAAGAAGAACTCAAAGAAACCGAGAAAGACATAAAACAAACCGCAATGGAAAAAGAACCAAGCCCAATAAAACCTCTCAATGAACCTGGAGAAGTCGCTGCTCTAGGCCCATATTCCGCAGATAATCCACTCGATTACATTTCCGAAAAACAGAAAGAGATGAGAAACGAACTCTCAAAGAAACTGAACAAGATAATAAACAGGGACTACCCAGGCTATCATTAACTTCTCAAGAAATAGTCTCAGTGAACCAATCAGCGGCCATTTTCAGAACTTTCTCATCCTTCTCAGGGGAAAAGACATGCCCCTCTCCGGAAATCTCGCGAATCTCCTTTTCAACTTCTAAAAGTTGATAAAATTTTTTTGAATCCTCGATAGGAACTACCTCATCTTTGGTGCCGTGAAATATTATGGTCGGAATATCTATCTCTTCGGCCGATTCTATCGCATCATATTTCTCTAAAGCTTCGAAAAATGATTCGTCCATGAAAGCTCCCTCCATCTCATCCTCCAAACTTATCTTTCCTTTTTTACGAACCGTCTTCTCTATATCGGAGAAAATATTTGATGTGAACGTGGCCGGCGCCCTCAAACCCAGTGTTGATATTCTGGAATCTTGAGCCGCCGCATGTATCCCAATCAGTCCACCGAAGCTCGACCCGTATATCCCAAAGTTTTCTTCCCCTTTCCCTTCCTGATGGTCCAGTATAGTTTCCGTATCTTCTATCCCAGTGGTAAGGTTGAACTCTTGAAATTCTCTGTCGGACTCCCCGTATCCTCTTCTGTCAAATCGAATCGCTTTGAAACCCCTTTTGGCGAAGGTCTCAGCCCTTCTTTCCCAACTTCCTTCCTTGTCCGAGAAAAGTCCGTGCTGTAAAAGTAAAACTCCTTTCTGCTCCTTCTCTGGCTTGTGAATCACTGCGGCTATCTCTTCGTTTTGCTGATTTTCTATGTATTTTTTCTCAGTTTCCATCTTTATCTCTCCAATGTCTAAATTTTCACTTTACCGTCACGCTTTTCGCAAGGTTTCTAGGCTTGTCGATTGGTAATCCCTTCTCTCTACCAATCCAGTAGGCTAACAAAAATCCAAGCACTGTAGAATAGAATGCAAATGCAGAATCGTGGTGAGGAAATTCAAAGTCTCCGTGGAATGGTGAAATCTCTATCGACTCGGCCCCTCTGGCCTCCACTTCTTCAATGTTTGAAAGTATTTCAGAGTCTTTTTCCGGTATGAGGGAGATTACAGGGGTTCCATCTTCTATGAGGGCTAGAGTTCCGTGTTTCAGTTCTCCACCCATCATACCCTCAGCATGGATGTATGAGATCTCTTTCAGTTTTAGAGCCATCTCTCTTGCAATCGGATAGGTTATTCCCCGACCGATTAGGTAAATATCATCCTTATTCGCGAGTTTTTTTGCCAGTTCTTTGATTTTCGGCTCGTTTGTCTCTATGGTTTTTCTAATTTCGTCAGGTAGGTCTTGAAGTTGGACCTCTCCTCCGAGCTTTTGGGTTATCTTTTGGAGGAGGTAAAGTTGATTCGCGAATGTTTTGGTGGCGGCCACACATATTTCTTGTCCGGCTTTCACTCGAAGGTTTATGTCCGCTTCTCTTTCTATTGTAGAGTGGGGAACATTAACGATGGAAGCTATCTTAGCTCCTTTCTTTTTCGAATATTCTATGGCTTCCAGCACATCTTTAGTTTCTCCTGATTGGGAAATTGGTATAACTAGAGTGTTTTCATCCGCTCTTTCAAAATTCTTGAACTCGGAAGCTATCAGAGTTTGAGCGTTCAAGTTCAGCTTTTGTAGGAAATATACCCCTAAGAGAGAAGCGTGATAACTGGTTCCAGAAGCTGTAAACAAGATCTTATCGTGTTTTTCTATCTCTTCTACCAATCTTTCTAGGTTTTTCTTTTGACTATTGTTCAAAGAGGTTTCTAATCGTTTTATGGAGTTGGGAATATCTTGGATCTCCTTTCTCATGTAGTGATCAAATTCTCCCATTTCGGAAGGTTTTTGGTTCCAGTCAAACTCTCGAGGTTCTTTCTCTTTCGTTTCACCTTTCGAGTTTTTGAATTCGTACTTTCCTCCTTCTATCACTGCATATTCATCGTCTTCAAAGAAAATCGCTTCGTCAGTTTCTGTTGAGAAAGCGTAGAGGTCGGATCCTAAATATGTTTCATCTTTACCCACCCCTAATGCGAGAGGGGATCCTCTTTTGAAAGCGTACATCTTTTTCGATTCGGCGTCCATAAGGACTGCTGCGAAACTGCCTTCGGCTTTCTCCAGGAATTCTTGAATAGCTTCCTCTACACTGCCTTCTTTGACCTTCTCTTCTACGAAATGGGGTATAACTTCGGAATCTGTATTGGAAGTAAATTCGTGCTCTGAAAGTTCTTCTTTGAACTCTTTCCAGTTCTCTATTATACCGTTGTGAACGACTGCGAACCTGTTATCGCAAGATGTATGAGGGTGAGCATTCGCCTGTGTGACATCTCCATGGGTCGCCCATCTCACGTGACCCATCGCAATTTTTCCTTCCATATCTGTCAGGTTATATTTTTGATTGATTTCATCGATTTCTCCGGCATCTTTTCTTATCTCTATTTGAGAGTCATTGAGAGTAGCTACTCCGGTGGAGTCATATCCTCTATATTCCAGTCTTTTTAATGAATCTAATATGTAGTTTGATGCTTTTTTTGTTCCGTAATATCCGGTTATTCCACACATTTTTTCATTTCCTTCAATTTTTTATCGGTCTTGACTCGTGTTCCCATATCAAATCAAAGTACCTTTTCATTCCAGCGACGAGACTTGGGTTTTCGGTGACTGCTGCGTCTCTCAAAGTGAGGGGAACGTCTTTCTCTTCTACGAGGAATATTGCTTTTCCCGAAGTATAATCATAGCTCGGGTCCACCATCGACCCCCTCAAGGGTAGTAAGAATTCACTATATTTTATCTTTACTTCCGGAAATTCTTCTTTCAAAGTTTGTATGTTTTCGTTCTGTATCTCAACGTTTTCATCCTCCAGATAATCCTGAGATAAAAACAATATCTTCACTTCTACACCTCTCTCTATCGCCTCGCTGAGGGTTTCCTTTATCCCGGGCAACCATTCCATGGATTTCGTCGTCACGTTGATCTCTTGTTCGGCGTTTTGATACATCAGTTCGGTCTCTTTTTCGGAAGGTTCCCCCACTGAGACTGTTTTTAACAGGGTTTTTCGTGTTTCTTTCGACCCTTTTTCGTATATCGGTTGAAAATTTTCCTTGAATTCTTTTCCGGTCTGTTCTAATTGATTTATCTCGTCTTGGAGGCTCTTTTTCTTGTTATGAATCATCCTGTCTATGATTTCATCCGGTGATCTTGGTTTGTATTTCGTAGGCCTGCCAGGATTCTTTTCTATCAAGCCACGGTCTGCTAGGTCGTTAAGCGTCTCGTAGATCCGTGGTTTCGGAACGTTGCTGGATTGACTCAGTTCTGGAGCGGTGGTTTCACCTAATTCCATCAGGTGGGATAATGCTTTCGCGTGATACTCTTTGAGTCCGAGTTTTTTGAGGGTGTTTATCTGTTCTTCCGTTATTTTTGTCATGGGGCTCTGTTCTGTGGTTTGTTTAAAAGTGTTTAAATGTTTTCTATTTATTTACTCAGTTATTGAGTAACTTTTCGAAATGCTTAAATAGATGTCTTACAACTACACCAATTGGTCCAAATGAGTAACGAAGGAAAAAATGTAGTAATAGGGATAGACGGAGTCCCCTACACCCTTATCGAAGAACTATCAGATGAAGGAGTTATGCCCAACTTCGCTAAACTTAGAGAAGAAGGATCCTTCAAAAAAATGGAATCATCGATACCAGCCATCTCCTCAACCTCATGGGGAACGATAATCACAGGTAAAAATCCCGGAGAACACGGAATCTATGGTTTTACCGACATCATCCAAGGAACTTACACACTTTCATTCTCAAATTTTCACTCATTCAAAGAACCTGCCTTCTGGCAGGACAGCGACGACACATACGTGATACTGAACGTCCCCACCACATATCCCGCTCAGGAGATGAACGGTTGCCACATATCCGGATTCGTATCGCCAAACATGGAGAAAGCCGTATATCCCCAATCCCTACTGGAAAAACTGGAGGAGATGGGCTACAAAATCGATGTCGACTCAGAAAAAGGCCACAAATCCGAAAGATTGCTGTTCAAAGAACTAGAAGAGACCCTCGAAGCCAGGATCGAAGCTTACAGGTACCTATGGGACGAGTATAATTGGAACACATTCATGCTGGTCTTCACCGGTTCGGATAGGTTGGAACACTTCCTTTGGGACGCCTACGAAGACCCTGAAAACGAGCATCATGACAAATTTCTCAAATTTTTCGAACGGTTAGACGAGGTAATCGGAGAGATAGATCAAAAACTCGGAGAAGACGACTCTCTCATAATGTTGTCCGACCATGGGATGGAGAGAACCAAATACAACGTCAACCTAAACGCGTACCTGAAAAGAGAAGGTTACCTGAAACTGAGCGATGACGAAGACAAGGACAAGTATAACAAGATAGAGGAAGGGACGAAAGCCTTCGCGCTGGAACACGGCAGGATATACCTCAACGGAGAAGACGATTACCCCCGAGGAAGCGTAAAAGCAGAAGAAAGAGAAGAAACCATTTCAGAGCTCAAAGAAATTTTCCAAAACTTGGAGATAGAAGGTGAAAAAGTGATCAAAAACGTCCACGAAAAAGATGAGATCTACAGAGGAGATCAGATCGACAAGGCCCCGGACCTAACACTCGTGCCAGAGTCAGGGTTCAACCTGAGAGGCAAGATAACGGACGAACCTTACGAAGAGAGCCCTCTGACAGGCATGCATAACAGAGAAGCTTTTATCTACGGAAAAGGTAAAAATGTCTCAATTCCAAATAACCCTACAGTTGAAGACTTCGTTCCGACCATGCAAAGAGAAAAGGTGAAATCATAATGTCGAACAAGTTGCACAATGCAGAAAAAACATGTTGGAACTGTCCAGCAGCAAAACTTGAAGGGAATGTAGACTTCAGGGCTTGCGGACAGTCGAAAGAAGAAGCTAGGATAGGTTCAGAAGATAAAGAAGTCCTGATAGAATGTAAACGCAGACCCGAACTAGGTCATTTTCAACCTACCATCACTTTCGAACAATGCCCAGAATGGGAAAAGGGCGAGTACGGTTATCAGTTGAAGGACATGAGAGTCCTGATTTTAGGTATGGACGGTTATCTCGGATGGACTTTGTCTTTGAAACTTGCAAATCACGGTTTCAACGTGGCCGGGTTGGACGATTTCACCAGAAGAGGTGCTTCGGAGGAAAAAGGTGCTCATAGTATCGTTCCTATTTACCCAATCGATGAAAGAATCGACGCCGCGAAAGAAGTTCTGGATGTAGACTTAGATTTTCAACAGATGGATTACACGAACAGAAAAGAGCTGAAGGCTTATCTTGAAGATTTTCAACCGGAATCTATTGTTCATTATGCTGAAGTTCCCTCTGCACCTTATTCCATGGTGGATGCGGACCATGCTATCGAGGTTCAGAGAAACAATGTGTTAGGTACTTTGGGTTTGCTCTGGTCCATGAAGGATGTCTGTCCGGAAGCTTCGCTAGTTAAACTGGGTTGTTATGATGATGAGACTGAGATTTTAACGGAGGATGGTTGGAAACTTTTCCAGGATCTTGATGAAGACGATAAAGTCGCAACTAGGAATGAAGATGATAGAAATGTCGTTTTTCAAAAGCCGAACTCGATTCATGAATATGATTATGAAGGTGAGATGTATCTTCAGGAAAATACCAGGCTAGATTTCTGTGTCACTCCGAACCATCGGATTTTCACCCAGAAAAGAAGCAATCAGGATTATAAGGAACTTAGGCTCGAATCGACTGACGATGTCGATGGAGAGAGAAGAGTTTACGACACCGGATTTGAATGGGATGGAGAAGAAAAGGATTTCTTCACCTTGCCGGCAGTTGACGACGATTCCAGAGACGTGGACATCCCGATGGAAACTTGGTTGAAATTCTTAGGATGGTACATCTCAGAGGGACATGTCAAACAGAGAAGTGACAGGCCGAACAATTACAGCACGGTCATAAAACAGCACGAAGATTCGGAAAGCATCGAAGAATTGGAACAGGTACTGCTATCTATAAGCGGGTCCCTGGATGCAAACTTGAACAAGAACAAGGACGAGGACTGCTACAGGTTCAGCATCGGGTCAAAACAGTTGGCGAGTTATCTTGAAGATTTGGGCAAATCGGATGAGAAGTATATCCCTAAAGAAATCAAAAAACTGGACAAAGACCTGTTGGAGAAATTGCTTTTCTCTCTGATCGCTGGCGACGGTTGGGAGCACCGCCCCGACGGAAACAGGAACAACTTCAGATACTTTACGAATTCCGAACAGTTGGCTGATGATGTTCAGGAGATAGCTCTGAAGTGTGGATTCGGAGCGATTGTCTCGTTCAGCGAATCTAAAGACGGTTATCAGATCAATATTTGCCAGACGCCTAGAGTTCATGTTAATCATAACGAGGAAACTACAGATGAATGGGTGGATTATGATGGTAAGGTTTACTGTGTAAATGTCGACGGTGATGGAATCGTTTTCGTGAGGAGGAATGGAAAACCGGTCTGGTCGGGTAATACCATGGGGGAGTATGGCGGTCCCCTTACCGGAAGACCTCTCTTCGAAGGTATTTTCCCAAGCGACGCTACTCTCGAGTGGGAAG
>CAZKND010000036.1:0-12736 GCA_964554215.1 Hadarchaeota archaeon (SeqCode)
GAACCTATGTTTCGCTCTCGGAGGCATAAGAATTTGGAAGAAGAATTAGAGGAGAGACTAGAGGAGTTTCTCCATAGCAAAGAGATTCAAGATAGATTGATGAAACTCTCTTCAGAGGGAGAAAAATCTCTAATCTTGGATTATGATCGGATTGTCGAGGAAGACACGGACTTAGCTACAGGTCTACTAGATGATCCTTCCGATTTTTTGGAAAATGCAAATGAGATATTGGAAGATATAACTGGGATTCCTAACTCTCACTTTAGAGTCAAGAATCTTGACGAGACGATGGAAGTTAGAGGAGTTAGGGCGGAGAATGTGGGAGAGTTCATTCAATTAAAAGGCATTCTAACAAGAGCGAGCGATGTCAAACCCGAGATAAAAGTAGCGACTTTCACCTGCATGAGATGTGGGGAAGAAAACAGAGTAATGCAGACCGGCAAAGAATTTAGAGAACCTCAAATGTGTCAAAATCCGGACTGTGGTAAGAAAGGTCCCTTTAGATTAGAGGAGCAGAGTTCAGAATTTAGAGATTGGCAAAGTGTTAGAATTCAGGAACTACCGGAAGCATTGAGAGGTGGGAGGGTACCTCGAAATCTAAGTGCGATAGTGAGAGATGATATGGTTGATCAAGCTACTCCTGGTAATGAGGTTGTTGTTACAGGTGTTTTAAGAACTATTCAGGAGAGTGAAGGACATAAGAAGAAAACTACGTTCAAAAAAGTTCTGCACATAAATCACATCATTGTAAATGAGAAGAGTGTTGAAGAGACGGATTTGTCAGAAGAAGATGAGGAATGGGTTAAAGAATTAAAGGAAAATGAAGATGTTAGAGAACTCGTTGTTAATTCTGTAGCTCCCAGTATTTTTGGTTATGATAAAATAAAGGAAGCTATTGCAATGCAGTTGTTTGGTTCTCCAGCTGTAGACCTTCCAGATGGGTCTAGGATACGTGGGGATAGTCATATTCTATTGACAGGTGATCCAGGTACAGCTAAGAGTCAAATGCTTAAGTGGGCTAAAGAAGTGACTCCCAGAGGTGTGTATGCTTCTGGAAAGAAGGCCACAGGTGCTGGTTTGACGGCAGCGGCTGTTCGGGATGAGTTAACAGGAGGATGGACTCTTGAAGCGGGTGCTTTGGCTATTGGAGATGGTGGAGTGGCTTGTATAGATGAGTTTGATAAGATGTCGGATGAGGAATCAGGAGCTATTTTGGAGTCAATGGAGCAGCAGACTATCAGTGTTGCTAAGGCCGGTATAGTCGCGACGCTTAATACTAGAACTGCTATTTTAGCTGCGGCGAATCCCAGACTAGGTCGTTTTGATGAGTATGATCCCATTCCCGAGCAGATAGATTTACCTGCTTTGATTCTTTCAAGATTTGATCTTATTTTCATTCTGCGGGATATTCCGAAGGAAGAACAAGATAGGGACTTGGCAGACCATATGCTAGATCTTCAGAGCCGGCCTGATAAAGTAGTTGAACCTGAATTGGATAAGGACGAGCTCAGAAAATTGATTATTTATGCTAAGAAATATGTTGATCCTAAATTTGAAGGTGAAGAGGCGAAGAGCAAACTGGAAGACTTTTTTGTCCAATGGAGGACATCCGTTGGAGGAGAAACGGCTGCAGAAGAAGGAGCAGTTCCCATAACTGCCAGGCAGTTGGAGGCCCTAGTAAGATTGGCTAAGAGTAATGCAAGGCTTCGACTTTCCGAAAAAGTCACAGTTGAAGATGCGAACAAAGCGATAGAATTGTTTAGAGAAACTCTTAAGCAGATGGGTATAGAAGACGATTCAGGTAAGCCGGACATAGATATTTTGATGACAGGCCATGATAGGTCTCAGCATGACAAACTGCAGAGAGTAATGAATATAATCGAGGAGTTGACGGAAGATTTTGAGGGTGACGGAGCGCCTGTAGATATGGTCAAGCAGGAAGCTAAGGCAGACGGCATTGATGAAGATTTTGTTCAAGAGATGATAGAGCAGGAGAAGAAAAATGGCAGGCTCTACTCTCCGAGTGAAAAGATGATTAAGAAGGCAACGTGATATTATGAAAATTTCTGTTGAATTTGTACAAGATTTACCCGAAATGGAACTTGTAGGAAGAGAAATTGGCCCTCATCGAGAGGGGGAAGAGACTGATATACGACCGTGGGTGGCTTTCGTTTTGGAGGAGAGGGGGTATGTGGCGATTGAGGAAGATTTTTCGGCCACTGGTATTAGAAAGAATTTGATTAGAGAAGAGAAATCTCCTCAACTTCAAGAAATTTCTCCTAATTTTTATTTAGTTATTTCTAAGAAGGTCGAAGAGCTTGAAGAGAGAGGGAAAAAGGAGGAGGCGGAAGAGTTGAGAGATGTGGCAGATTCTCTCATAAGTTTGAGGATGAAGAAAATAGCAGAAATGGCTGTCTCTTCTTCTACTCCGAAGGAGATTCCTCCAGAGGAGAGGTTTTTGTCAAACTTATTGAGCAGTTCTCTTAACATATGGAGAAGTAGATTAGATTCATTATTTGAAAAAGATTCTAAAAAGGAGGCTGGTGTCCATGAAAGAAAAGTCCGGAGGAGTATTCGAAGAATTGTTAGAAACACAGCAAATATTTGACGATAGGGAATACCTACGTTCATCATACGTCCCAGAAAATCTGCCACATAGGCAAGAGCAGATAGACAAGTTAGCCAGGATATGGGTGGCTCCGCTTAGAGGAGAGACTCCATCAAATGTGTTTATCTATGGTAAGACTGGAACGGGTAAGACGGCTACTGTAAAGTATTTGATGGAGGAACTGGAGGGAGTTGCTTCCGACCTTTCTAGGGATATTGAAGTTTCTTATCTGAATTGTGAAGTTGTTGATACGAAGTATAGGGTTCTAGCTACTTTGGCTAATAATGTGAGAGAAGATCTTATTGAAGAAACCGATATAGATCTTTCCGATTTTCCTGATGAAGTTCCAATGACCGGATGGCCTACAGATGAGGTTTATGATACTTTGGTAGATTTATTAGATTATCGAGAGCAGTTCATTATTGTTATTTTGGATGAGATAGATAGGTTGGTTTCAAAAGGAACATCCGATGTTCTTTACCTTCTGTCAAGATTAAATTCCGATTTGTCGAACGCTAAGGTGGGTGTGGTAGGAATTTCCAATGATTTAGAATTTGCTTCTGATTTAGATCCGAGAATAAAGAGTAGTTTAGGCGAGGAGGAAGTTGTTTTTCCACCTTACAATGCTCCTCAGTTGGAGGATATTCTAGAAGAAAGGTCGGAAAAAGGATTTTCAGAAGGAATTCTTGAAGATGGCGTTATAAGGTTGTGCGCGGCCCATGCAGCTCGAAAACATGGAGATGCTAGAAAGGCTTTAGACATGTTGAGGAATGCAGGAGAAATAGCGGAGGAGGAAAAGTCCGAGAAGGTAACTACTTCTCATGTGACAAAAGCTTCTAAGAAAATAGAAAGAGACAGAATGGAAGAGGCAGTAGAGTCGCTTCCGAATCAGTCAAAATTGGTTCTTATGAGTGTTCTAGTTTTGCAAGAGAGAAAATCTAGTCGGGTCAGCACCGGAGATATTTATGAGGTATATTCCTCTTTATGTCAGCAACAAGGATGGGAAGTATTATCGAGGAGAAGAGTAAGCGGCTTGATTTCGGAATTGGATATGATGGGAGTGGTCAGTGCGAGGGTGGTTAGTAACGGTCGGCATGGTCGCACTAAAGAGGTGGAGCTTAAAGTTGATCCCTTGCAGGTACGTTCTGCAGTTCAAGACGAGGTTTATGTTCAGGATTTGGATTCATTACCAGTTCGTAAGCAAAAGAGGTTAGGGTGAACCTATTTGGTCGAGTCTGAGGATTTTGTTAAGAGGTTTTTGAACTTAGGTGTACATGTAACCACTAGCGCGTTGGAGACCTTTGACTCTTCTTCTAATGAAGATATTGAGAAAGTTTTGAGGAATTTGAAAGAAAAAGATGATCGTCCTTCTGTTTTGACAGAAGATGAAGTTTATGAGCTTTTGTCTTCTGAAGAAGTTGTATCCTCCCAAAGATCGAGGGGCGGGAACTGTGAGGTCGATTTGGAAGAAGAAAATGCCCTTGATGAATCAGCTCGCAGGGATGATAAGTATAGCAGGGTTTTGAGTGAAGGGTCTGTTATTTTCAGAGATGAGGATGAGGAAGAGGGTAGAGTGGAAGTTTTGGAGAATATTACGGGTAAGAGCTCTTCTGAAGGAGAGGTGAGGGATTTTGTAGAGATGTTTAAAGACCGTTTCGAGAAGCTGAAAAAAATTTTACGTTCTAGAGAGGGCTTTCAAAGTTTCACTCAACTTGAAAACGTTGTCAGACATGAAGATGAGGAAGTTAATCTGGTAGGGATGGTGAATGAGGTTAGAGAGACTCGGAAAAAAGACGCGTGGATTGTGGAAATTGAAGATACTACGGGCAAGGCTGTTATCTATGTTAAAGATTCTGAGAGGAATGAAGAAATAGTAGAGAGTGTAGAGAAGATGGTTACTGATGAGGTTATAGGTGTAAAAGCACATGTGCCCCAAGATTTGGACACTGGAAATAGGAACCCTTTAGTTTTTGGAAATGAGGTTTTTTATCCCGATATTCCTATTTCGAAGTCAAGAGATAAGGATAATGGTCATAATGCTTCGGACCCTTCTGGTTATGTCGTTCTCTTGTCGGATCTTCATGTTGGTAGTTCTGAATTTTTGCCCGGGGCATTTGATAAGTTTATTAAGTGGATTAACGGGTCTGCCGGAAATAAAAAACAGAAGAAGATGGCTGAAAATGTGAAGTATATTCTTATAGCGGGAGATTTGGTAGATGGGATTGGTGTTTATCCAGGACAGCAGAAAGAGTTGGATATAGAGGGAATTAGTGATCAATACAAAAAGGTGGCGGAGTTGTTATCGAAAGTTCCTGATGATATTATGATAATAGCTTGTCCTGGAAACCATGATGCTGTTAGGCTTGCAGAACCTCAACCCGCCTTATATACCGATGTGGCCTCACCTCTTAGAAAAATTAATGTTAAACTTGTCAGTAATCCTGCCCTGCTTTCAATTGAAGGTGTGAAGTTTTTGATGTATCATGGTATGGGGTTCGATGATTTGATAGCTTCGGATCCGGAATTGGACAGAGAAGATGTAAGGCCACCAATGACTAAGGTGATGGTAAAGAGACATTTGGCTCCTGTCTATGGAGAGCCTATGGGCGGAAGAACTCCTTTTTCCCCTGAAGAGGAGGATTATCTTACTATTGATGAAGTCCCTGATGTTCTGCATTGCGGTCATCTGCACAAGTATGGGGTTTGTGAATATCGTGGAGTGAGATTGGTTAACTCCGCTACTTTTCAAGATCAAACTAGATTTATGAAAAGGCAAGGTGTTAATCCCACCCCTGGTCATGTTCCTATAGTCGACTTGGAATCGAAGAAGGTGAGGGCGATTAATTTTGCATAATTTGGAATCTGAATTGCTGGAAAAGGAAGCATTTCTTTTAGATATGGATGGTGTAATTCATATTGAAGGGGATCCTATAGATGGGTCCTTAGAAGCTTTTAGAATGTTGAAGAAGAATGGGAAAAAAGTTGGATTTCTCACCAATAATTCTACCAGGACCAGAGAGGATTATGTTGAGAAATTTTCCGGATTTGGATTGGAAATTGAAAAATCCGAGGTAATGACATCTGCCTATGCTACAGCTTTACGGTTGGATGAGTTGGAAGGAAAAAAAATCTGCTATATGATTGGAGAAGAGGGATTAGAGAAGGAATTGAGAAATGCAGGTTTTGATTTAGTTTCTCGGAAAAATGTGGATGAAGCTTCTTATGTTGTAGTTGGTACTGATCGAGGTCTGAGTTATGAAAAGATATGGGGTGCATTGACAGCTGTTTTATCGGGTGCGAAATTCATAGGTACCAATCCTGATTCGACCTATCCTACAAAGGAAGGATTAGCGCCGGGAGCAGGAGCTTCTATTGGAGCGGTTGCAGGGGCTGTCGATAAAGACCCTGATGAAATCATTGGCAAACCTTCTCCTTATATGTTGAAAAGTTTGATAGAAACTTTCGATGTATCCAGCGAGAAGACTGTGATAGTTGGGGATAGGATAGAGACTGATGTCATGGCAGGTAAGGATTTGGAGATGACTACTGTGTTGTTAAAATCTGGCGTTGAGGATGAAGATAGTATTCAAAAGGTGGAAGGAACGGATAAAGAACCGGATTTTATCTTTGAAAATCTGGAAGAACTCACTCGGAGAGTGGTAAAATAGAGGAATATTTTAGATCTATCAAGGACGAGATGGATAAAGCCTACGAAAAGGCTGGAAAAGCCAGAGAAAAAGGATTAGATCCGAAGAAAGAGGTGGAAATTCCTCAAGCCGAGGACCTTGCAGCTAGGGTTGAAAAGCTTGTAGGTCCGGAAGGTGTTACCGAGTCTATTCGAGAATTGGAAGGCAAGATGTCTCGAGAGGAGATAGCTTTCGAAATAGCTGAGAGAATAGTTAAGGAAGATTTCGGCCGTTTGCCTGATGAAGAGATTGCAGAGCAAGCTGTCAGAACTTTCTTGGCTATTATAACAGAAGGAATAGCGGCGGCTGCTCCGATTGAAGGAATAACTAAAATTGATATAAAGAGCAATCGTGACGGTTCAAACTATCTTGCTATATATTTTGCAGGTCCTATAAGATCAGCAGGTGGAACTGCAGCGGCTTTGGCTGTGCTGATCACCGACTTTGTGCAACGAAAGCTTGGATTAGGTCCATTTAAACCGAAAGATGTAGAGGTGGAGAGGGCCGTTGAAGAAGTTAGCATCTATGATGATATGGTTGGATTACAGTACTCTCCCTCCGAGAAAGAAGTGAGGAAGACTTATGGAAATATTCCAGTGGAGGTAACTGGTGACCCGACGGAGTCCGAAAAAGTCAACGCAAACAAGGGATTGGAGAGGGTGGAAACGGACAGGGTTAGAGGTGGAGCTGTTTTAGCGATTGCGGAAGGAGTTCTACAGAAGGCTCCGAAGCTCATGAAACATGTTGAGAATCTTGATCTTGACGGATGGGACTGGTTGAAAGAAGCGAAGGGTTCTAAGGAGGAGAAAGATGATGAGGACAAGAGGGATTATCCGAAGGGGGATAAATATCTTTCAGATATCATAGCGGGTCGACCTGTTTTTGGTTACCCCAGCAGGCCAGGAGGTTTTAGGTTAAGATATGGCAGAGCTAGGAATACAGGACTGGCCGCTTCTGGAATTCATCCCGCGACTATGAGGATTCTTAACGACCAGGTTTCCACAGGTACCCAGCTTAAAACGGAGAGGCCCGGTAAAGCTACGGCTATATCTCCGGTAGATTCTGTTGAGGGTCCTACCGTGAAGTTGGAAAATGGGTCCGTTGTCAATATCTCTTCTGAGGTTCAGGCTGAGGAGTTGAGGGATGAGGTTGAGGAGATAATATCTCTGGGAGACATACTTTTCGGTTATGGAGAGTTTTTGGAGAACAATCATCCTTTGATGCCTGCCGGGTATTGTGAGGAGTGGTGGTCCAAGGAGGTTGAGGAGGAGTTGCCGGATGATAGCTTGAAAGAGGATATAGCTCCGTTTATCAATCCTCCTTATGAGGAACCTTCTTCTGAGCTCGCTGTTAAGATTTCTAGAAAGTTAGGAGTTCCTCTACATCCTAAATACACTTTCAATTTTCACGATATCGAATTGGAGGATTTGAAGGACTTAGGGGAATTGATGTCAGAAGGCGATTTGTATTGTTCGGGAGATGAGGTCGAAAGGATAGAGGTCGACCGGGACGAGGATTTGAAGATAATACTTGAGATTTTGGAGGTTCCACACGAGGTCGTTGAAGACAAGTTGGTGATAAGGAAGTTTGCCCATTCTCTCCTTGAAGTTTTGGGTTTGAGAGAGGGGGACACGTTGGATGCCGAACCTTTGATGGATGCGGTTGAGGAAAATCCCGATTCTAAACCTATTGAAATACTGGAGAAGGTTTCAGGATTGTCAATCCGGAAGAAAGCCCCTACTAGGATAGGTGCTAGGGTAGGAAGGCCTGAAAAGACGAAACCTAGAAAGACCTCTCCTCCGGTACATGTTCTTTTCCCGATAAGTCGGGCCGGTGGTAGCACTAGAAATATAGAAAAGGCTTCTGAAAAGGGGGAGGTTGAGGTCGAGGTGGCCTATTGTGAATGTCCCGATTGTGGGACCGAAACGGTTCTGAGGAAGTGTCCGGAGTGCGGATCCCGGACTGAAATGGTGAGGTACTGCCCTAATTGCAATCGTCCCACTGAAAATGAGGAATGTCCGTCTTGTGGTCAGAATACGATTTTCTATAAGGAGAAGGAGGTGGATATTGAATCTTTGTTAAATGACTCATTGGGAAATTTGGAGGAACCCATTCCGGATATCGTGAAAGGGGTGAAGAAGATGATGAGTGCTAGAAAGATACCGGAACCGTTGGAGAAGGGGATATTGAGGGCTAAACACGATGTTTATATTTTCAAAGACGGCACCACTAGGTTTGATGCAACTGATCAGCCGCTAACTCATTTCAAACCTCAAGAAATAGGGGTTTCGGTGGATAGACTGAAAGAATTGGGTTATGAAAAAGATTATGAAGGTAATCCCCTGGAAAGTGTGGATCAAGTGCTAGAATTGAAAGTTCAAGACATTTTACTTCCCCCTAGAGCAATCGATTATCTATTAAAATCTTCTAGGTTTGTAGACGAGCTTTTAGAGAAATTTTATGATTTACCTTCTTACTATAATGCTGAAGAAAGAGAGGATTTGATAGGTGAGCTGGTTATAGGGCTGGCCCCTCATACTTCTGCCGGTATAACCGGCAGGATAATAGGATTTTCCGAGGCGAATGTAGGCTATGCTCATCCCTATTTCCATGCGGCTAAGAGAAGAAATTGTGACGGCGATGAAGATGCAGTGATGCTTTTGATGGATGCGTTGCTCAATTTCAGCGAACATTATCTTCCCGAAACACGTGGAGGCAGGATGGACGCCCCTCTAGTACTAACTCCCAAACTAGATCCTTCAGAGATAGATGATGAGGCTCATAATGTCGATGTTGAAAGCACTTACACAAAAGAATTCTATGAGGCATCGTTATCCTATGAAGATTCTAAATCTTTACATGGAGATATCAATGTTGTTGAAGATAGGCTAGGAACTGATAGAGAGTATAGGGAGATAGATTTCACTGACCATCATAACCCCTCCTCGATATCCGATGGTCCTGAAGAATGTAGATATAAATCCTTAACTTCTATGGTCAACAAAACTGATTCTCAGCTTTCTTTGGCTTGTAAGATTAGGGCTGTAGATGAAAGCGATGTTGCTGAGCGTTTGATTGAGAACCACTTCATACCGGATTTAAGAGGTAATTTGAGGGCTTTTTCTAGACAAAAATTTAGATGTCCTAACTGCAACGATAAGTATCGTAGAGTTCCTTTAGATGGGGAATGTGATAATTGTGGTAGTGATGTGATTCTCACTGTTACTCAGGGAGGCGTGGAAAAGTATCTAAAAGTGGCTAGTAGGGTTTCCGAGAATTATGGAGTTAGTAAATATACGAGAGAAAGATTGTCTCTGATAGAAGAAGAGATAGTATCTCTGTTCGAAAAAGATGTCAAAGAACAGATGAGTTTAGCGGATTTCGCCTAGCTCTTATCAGATATAGCTTAGAACTTTGTATTTTATTGGTTAGGCTTTGATTAGATGTTTATTCAACTGCAAATGTTTTTTGTGGACAAACTAGTAAAGTGCAATACTAATTAAACTGAATGGGGAAAAATAAAACTAGCAAATTGCTCAATTGCCCGTGCCGGGGTGGCAGAACCAGGTTATCGCGCCGGATTCGAGATCCGGTTGCCTCACGGCTATCTGGGTTCAAATCCCAGCCCCGGCGTCAATACTTCTTGAGAGTAAGTAAGAGTAGAAAACATGCTGAACTAGAGATTTCTAATTTCACATGGTTGAAGATTGTATTTTTCTTTTAATTTTTTCTGGATTTCTTTGAGTTCTTCTTCAGAATAGGGTTCTACTTCTTCAAACTCCTGTTCTAGAGTATTTTCAGGGCTGAACTGTTGGAGATAATAGTTTTCCGACCCTTCGATTTCTTTCCCTATATCTTCTAAGTCCTCAAGGCTTAGAATTTTGGGAACTACTGTAGTTCGGAATTCGTGAGGTATGTCAGTTTCCTTCAGCAATTTTACGGTTTTTTTCACATTTTCAAACAATTCTTTGTCGTCTACACCTATTGCTTTCCTATATTTCTCCCAGACCAGTGGGGCTTTGATATCTAGGGATATTCTATCCACTAGATCTTTCTCAATAAATTTTTTCAAAAAATCGTAATTGGTACCATTGGTTTCGATACCAAATAGTAATCCTTCTTCTTTTACTTTTTTAGAAAAATTAAGAAGAGAAGAGTGGAGAGTTGGTTCTCCACCTGTGACTATTAGTCCGTCGAGCCATTTTTCTTTGGAACGTAAGTGTTCAAGGACTTCTTCTCCTTCTATACTTGGAATGCTTTCCGGACTCAGCACCAGGTCGCTATTTTGACAGTAGGGGCATCTGAAATTGCACACTCCTGTATAGGCGACCGATACTACTTTGCCTGGCCATTCGATCACTGAGTTTTTTTCGAGTCCTTTGAACTTCATTTTCTTTATGCTGTCCCCTCTGGTTGTAGTTTTTGGAAAGTCTTTCTTTCATCGTATTCTTCTTGTTTTCCATCGTTCCAGTTCTGCACTGGTCTGTAGTAGCCTAC
Source organism: Hadarchaeota archaeon (SeqCode) (assembly GCA_964554215.1). Taxonomy (GTDB): domain Archaea; phylum Hadarchaeota; class Hadarchaeia; order Hadarchaeales; family JAGGTB01; genus CAYLJV01. The sequence continues at coordinate 10,792 of CAZKND010000036.1, forward strand.
GACTCTGGAATATACTTCGCATCCAGATCCACAGTCTGGACAATCGGAGTGTTCTCCCGATACGTATCCATGATTTGGACATATACTGTAGGTTGGGGTCAGTGTTACGTAGGGTAGTTCTGAGTTATGAGTCAATTTCTTTATGAGTGTTTTAGCTCCTTCTCCGGACATTTTCTCTCCGAGGAATGTGTGGAATACTGTTCCTCCTGTGTAGAGTTTTTGTAGGTCTTCTTGTTTTTCGACCTGTTCAAAGAGGTCGTCAGTTTCATTGACAGGGTGTTGTGTAGAGTTGGTGTAGTATGGTGTATCTTGTCCTGCGGTTATTATATCGGAGTATTTCTTTTTGTCTATCTTTGCTAGTCTTCTGCTGGTTCCTTCTGCCGGTGATGCTTCTAGATTGTAGAGATTTCCTGTTTTTTCTTGGAAGTCTTGTAGTCTTTTCCTCATGTATTTTAGTACTTCTACTGAGAATTTCTTTCCTTCTTCTGAAGCGATGCTTTTTCCGAAAAGATTAAGACAGGCTTCGTTCATCCCTACTAGTCCAATCGTTGAGAAGTGGTTTTCTAGCGTTCCGAGATATCTTTGGGAATAAGGCAAAAGCCCGTTTTCCATGTTTTCGGAGACGACTTCTCTTTTTATCTCTAGGGAATTCTTAGCTAAGACCATCATATAGTCAAGTCTTTCATAGAACTCTTCCTCTGTGTCCGAAAGGTAGCCTATTCTAGGCATGTTTATTGTGACTACTCCTTGTGAACCTGTCTTGTCACTGGATCCGAATAGACCTCCCGTTACGTTTCTCTCAAGTTCGGTTTCGTCCAATCTAAGCCTGCAACACATACTTCTGATGTCGCCTGGGTCCATGTCTGGACTGTTGACGAAGTTTGAGAAGTAAGGGAGTCCATATTTTGCAGTCATTTCGAAGAGTAGTTGAGCGTTTTCACTTTCCCAGTTGAATGTGTCTGTGACGTTGTAGGTAGGTATTGGGAATGTGAACGGTCTTCCGTTCATATCTCCTTCCATCATGACTTCCAAGAATGCTTTGTTTATGAGGTCCATTTCGCTTTGATAGTCCTCATAGGTTTCGCCTTCTACTGTTTCACCGTTGTAAATTACTGGTTGTTCTTTCAAGTCGTTTGGAACTGTCCAGTCCATAGTTAGGTTTGTGAATGGAGTTTGTCCTCCCCATCTACTGGCTATGTTGAGGTTAAATACGAATTTTTGCATCCCCTGCTTAACTTCCTTATAATCTAGATTGTCTTTTCTTACAAAAGGAGCTAGTAAAGTGTCCATTGAGTTAAAGGATTGTGCTCCTGCCCATTCGTTTTGCAAAGTTCCGATGAAGTTTGCCATTTGTAGCAATGCTGTATCGTAATGTTTCGCAGGTCTTGATTCTACTTTTCCTGGTACTCCATTGAAACCTTCTTGCAATAGGTCTTGTAAGGACCATCCTGCGCAATATCCTGCTATGCCGAAGGCTAGATCATGTATATGTATATCTCCGTTCCTGTGTGCATCTGAAACTTCCATTGGATACATTCTATCTAGTGAATAATTGGAAACGACTTCTCCTGCTGCATGTTTATACAGTCCGGACATTGAGTATCCTACGTTGCTGTTTTCTTTGACTTTCCAGCTGTTCTTCCCTAAGTAATCGTCTACTAGTTCTTCGACTTCTAGGAATGTTGATTTTATCTCTCTCATGTCTTCGTGCTGTTTTCTGTAGAGAATGAATGATTTTGCCGTCTTTGCGTGTCCGTTTTCGATTAGTATTTTTTCGACAGCATCTTGTACGTCCTCTACGTGAGGTACTTCTTTTGCGAATTCGTTTTCTAAGTAGTCCACTACTTTATCCGAAAGTCTTTCGGCTAATCTTTTGTTTCTTCCACCGACCGCTTGCGCTGCACTCCATATGGCTTCGGTGATTTTGCTTTTGTCGAAGTCGACG
>CAZKND010000037.1:0-8762 GCA_964554215.1 Hadarchaeota archaeon (SeqCode)
GATTAATTCACGGGATTAACGAGGGTGTAAAATCTGATTTATCCATAGAGGATCTGGAGGATAAGGGAACTTTAGAGGCATTGCTTGAAATGAAATCAAGGGTAGCTAAAAATTCTCAGTAATTTTTCTTTCTTTTTAATTTCTAAGTAATCTTTTTTGTTTATAGTAAGGTAGAATAAGGCATTCTCTACGGATTTTTATTTATCTATTCAATACTTTTCTTTGACGAGATAATTTAGAATGTTTTAGCTATGTTACTAAAACTGATTTTCGTTTCTTTTTCATTTTAAACCGTTTTCCTCTTTGCTTCCATAGTATTTGCCTTATTATTTTTGATATTTATACAACTATTTTTATAAATTAAAATTTAGTTAAGGTTAGTTTGAGTTTACAATAGTTGCAACATGTTGCGGACAGAAGGCAAATTACCCCAATATGGGGTAGGTAGGAATCATGAGAAGGAGAAAGAAGAAGTTGGGAGAAGAAGGAATTAGCACAATTATAGGCACAGGTATAACTCTCATAGTCCTTTTAATGGCAGCTAGCATTTTTTTAACCTCCTTTAGGGGGTATCGCCAAGAAACACAGAAAGCAGAGGAGATAAATAACGAAAGAATTGCTAATACCATACACACTGATTTAGAAGTTGAAAATGCTATTTATTATTCTTCTGGAGAAAATTTAGTGATTGAGGCTACAAATTCGGGTTCTACGGTTTTAGAAGTTCCAAAATTGTTAGTTTTGTTAGATGGTGAAAGGGTTACAAAGGAAGAAATAGTTAGAGCAAGGGTTGATAAAGTTCAAACGGACATTTGGATGCCCGAGGAGAGATTAGAGATTGAAATTGAGAATGTGACAGCCGAACCTCAAAGGATAAAATTAGTGACGAAATATGGTGTTTCAGATTACTTTACAGAAGTAGATAATGTGGGTGGTTAAGATGGGTCAAGGGTCTGCTTCCAGTTTGGTCTTTTTGATCGTAACGTTGACTATTGCGGCAGGTGTTGGTGGTATGGTCATGAAGTATTCTCAGGATATATCGGGTTCTATTCAGAACAGAGGGGCAGATTTATCTAGAAATATAGAAACGGACTTCAGTATAGTGAGTGATCCTGATTATATTTATCAACAGATTGATGGTGAGAACAAGCTTGTAGTTTATGTTAAAAATACCGGGTCGAATACTATAGAAAATGATTTGCGAGTGATAGACGTATATATCGATGGAGCTTATATAGGTTCTGAAAATATCGATGCTCTTTCCGTTGCAGATTCAGATATTTGGATACCGTCCTCAGTATTAAAAATAGTAATAGATTACAGTTTACCAGACGGTGACCATGAGGTAAGAGTAGGGGCCTTTAACAACAGTGATTCACTTAAATTTAGAAAAGGGGGATAATATGGTAGGAACGGAAGAACTTTATTCACTGGGTGAAGAGAGAGACACTTTAAACCGAGAGTTAGGTGGTGGAATACCGAAAAGTAGTATTGTTCTAATTGAAGGAGCTTTTGGAGCCGGGAAGAGTGTGATGGCTCAGAGGTTTACTTGGGGGTTCTGTAAACAGGGCTATACTACTTCGTATCTAACTCCTGAACTTGATTTTAAGGGTTTTCTTGATCAGATGGACTCTTTGGATTACGATGTTTCAAATGCTTTGCTGGATATGCAGCTGTTATTTATGGAGGTACCGATAGAATCCGGCGAACATTATGTGGATATATTGATAGAAACCGACATAATCTGGAGGGGGGATGTGACGATTATAGACTCTTTTGACAGGTTAATGAGGAATGATGCGGAGTTTGACTCTCTTTTTGAGGGAGAGGGAGATGAGGAAAAAAAGGTATCTCAGAGACTCATCTCTTTTCTGAGAGATTTAATTACTGAGGGGAAGACTGTTATCTTATTGGTGGATCCTTCGAACTTGAGTGAAGAAGCTCTTGCTCCTTTTAGGTCTGTGGCGGATGTGTATTTTGAATTGCAGCTCATAGATGTTGGTGGTCAAAAGAGAAGGGCCCTTAACGTTAAAAGATTCTCAGGTATGGGTAAACAAGTTGGAGACTCGATTGGTTATTCAGTGAGATCCGGAATGGGAATTGCTATTGAGTCTCGAGAAGTTATCTAGTTAGTTATTATGGAGGTTTGAAAGTGGCAGTTAAGAATAGAAAGCAGTCGAGAGTGTCAGAGCAGTTGAACGAGCGTCAAGTGAAACTTAAGAAACTGGCCAAGAAACATCCTCATTTGAAAGAGCATCTTGAGGGGTTCCGGAAAAAAGAGGGGGATTTTCCGGAGTTTGTGGAAAACCCTGAGGAAGAAGACCATAACGGGGAGAATATTGTTTATAAAGTTTCAGATGTGGTTTTTGTTCATAATTATGCTAAAGGTGAGGAAGATAAGCGGTATTATTCTGTAGAACCGGAGATTTCGGAAGGTGAGAAGGAACTTTATAACCAGGTTAAAAAGGAGCTCTTTAATCGAACTATGTCATCCGGTGAAGTGGTAGAGAAGATGGATGAAGAGGAATTTAAAGAGCTCTACCATAAGGTGGTTCCCCCTGGTGGTAGTGAGTCAGGAGGGGTTTTGGATAAACTAAAGAATAATACTCAAAGGACATTCGATTTTTCTAAAAATAAGAGAAAGAAATTTTGGTACAACTTGAAAAAAGAGATAATCGGATTAGGTCCGCTAGACCCATTGTTGAAAGATAGGAATAATGAAGATATTCATGTTCTTGGATACACCCGAATTGATGTTGATCATAAAGTGTTCGGTATAATGGAAACGGATGTTGATCTTGGAACTAAGGAAGAGTATAAGAGATGGCTGAAATCTGTAACTGAAAGGATTGGTCATCCGGTCAGTGACAGTAATCCGATAGTTGATGCTACTCTTCCGGATGGTTCGAGGTTGAATATTGTTTTCTCTGATGATGTTTCTGTTGAGGGTCCCAGTATTACTATTAGGCAGTTTGAGGAGGATCCTCTTTCTATATTCAATATTGTTGAGTTTGGCACGATGAGTCCTGAGTTAGTAGCTTATTTGTGGATTTGTTTAGAAGCTGGTGCTTCGGTAGGTGTTTGTGGTGAGACTGCTTCGGGTAAGACTACCTCTATGAATGCTATGACCAAGTTGATTCCTGAAGAGTCCAAGATTTATTCGGCAGAAGATACTCTGGAAGTGAGACCCCCTCATGATACTTGGCAAAGATTGCTTACTAGTGAGAGTACGGGTGGAGGAGCTGATGTTGACCTTTACGACCTTATTACTACAGCGTTGAGGTCAAGACCGGATTACGTTTTGGTAGGTGAGGTTAGGGGTAGAGAAGCTAGAAATGTATTTAATGCTATGCAGACTGGCCACCCTGTCATGTTTACCTTCCATGCAGGAAATGTTTCGGCGCTCATAAACAGGTTCACTGGTGATCCCATTAATGTACCTGAAAAGTTTTTTGATAATCTTAATATTGCTGTTTTTCAGAATTTCATCAAGACTGGGGACAAGGAGTTAAGAAGAGTCACTGCGGTTCAGGAGATAGAGGGTTATTCCGATGTTCTGGATGGGTTGGTCACAAGGAAAGTCTTTGAGCGGAATATCATTGAGGATACTTCGGAACTGGGTGAATCCGTTCTGAAGGATGAAATTAAGTTCGTTGGATACAATAATTCTTATTTTCTGGAGGAAAAGGCAGCTCCCCATCTAGGTTTTAATGAGCCGTCTGAAATTTACGACGAATTAGATAAGAGGGCCGATATTGTTAGAAAGGCTATCTCTGAGGGCTATACTGATTGGGATGAATCTTTAGAGATAATTAGAAGCTATGAGAAAAAGGGATTGGAGGGGTTGCCTTTTGAACTCTAAAAAGACTGGAAAAGATAAAGACTCTGAAAAATCCCGGAAAAAGGGAGACAATGAGATAGGTTTAAGTAAAGAGGCTAAGTTGAGCGAGGAAGAGAAAGAAAATATCACGGAGTTGGGTGATAATCGGTATTTAATTTCCACGTCATCGGTTAATGAAGAGGAGGTTCAAGAAGAAATTGAGAAAAAGGAAAGAGAAGAGTCGAAGGAGGAATTGAAGGAAGGTATTTCTGATGAGATTTCTGGAGATTCTAAGGTTGAGGAAGCTGACGAAGAGAAGGCAGAAGAGATAGCTGAACTTGTTATGTCCAAATTGGAGGGTAAAGATTTACCTCATAAAAAGTCTGAAGGAAAGAGTAAAGTTCAGGATGAGAATGATGTGGGTGTAAAGAGTAATCCTCTGAAAGATCCTTTGAATCTCGTGAAGTTGTTATCCACCTATCATGTTTCTCTGGATTCTTCTGTTAAGGACCTAATAAAGTGCATAAAGGAGAAAGGAGAGGAACATATCGTTGAAGAAGTAGATAAGATGGAGAAGAGATAGAATGCCTGCTTCTAGAGCTAAAAGTAAAGAGGATTCTGGAGTTTCCAAAAAAATAAAAACGCTTTCTGCGAAATATCCTTACTTTAAAAAACATATAAAGAATTTTAAGGAAGAAAAAAATTCGGTACCTGAGTTCGCGGAGGAAATAAAAGAAGAGACCAAATTCGAGTTGGATAACGTCATTTATCCACTTGAAGAAGGGGTTTATGCTCACGTTTATAACCCTACTGATGAAATAAGCCGTTATTACATCATTCAACCTAGATTGAATTCTGAAGAGAAGGAATTATTTGATGAGATAAAGGATGAAATAATTGTTAAGATATCTGATTATCCAACAACTGAAGACTTGGAGGAATATGAAAATATACTGAGAGATGTCTTTGATGAGATTACAGAAGTTACGAAGGGGGGGGAACCCCGAAAGGAGACAAATGGAGCGATAGGGGGGATAATAGGTAAAAAGACAAAATTTTTGCTTCCTAAAAAAGTCTACGACAAGATTTGGTTCCAGTTGAGAAAGGATTTGGTTGGACTTGGCCCTCTAGAACCTATTACGATGGATAGAAGAAATGAGGATATACATGTTCTGGGTTCTGATAAGGTCAATGTTAATCATGCAATATATGGCATGCTGAGAACGAATATTGATCTGGGTACAGAGGAAGAATACAAGAGTTGGTTAGAGTCTTTGACGAAAAGGGTTGGTAGTTCTGCTAGCGAAAGTAATCCTATTATTGATACTACTCTTCCGGATGGTTCAAGATTGAACGTTGTTTATTCAGAAGAAGTTTCAGTGGAAGGTCCGACCCTCACAATTCGTCAGCATGAAGAAGTACCTTTTTCTCTATTTCAGATTGTTCAGTCTGGGACTTTTTCCCCCGAGCTCGTAGCATATCTGTGGTTGAGTTTAGAAAGTAATATGAGTATAGCTGTTTGTGGTGAGACTGCATCGGGTAAGACCACTTCTATGAATGCTATGACAGCATGTATTCCTAGAGATACGAAGATCTATAGTGCTGAGGATACTCTTGAAGTCAGACCTCCTCATGATTCTTGGCAGAGATTATTGACTAGAGATACGGATGATGAAGAGGAAGAAGGTGTGGATATGTTTAGTTTAATAAAGAACTCACTCCGATCTAGGCCTGGATATATCCTTGTAGGTGAGGTTCGTGGTGAAGAAGGTTTCAACGTTTTCCAAGCTATGCAGACGGGCCATCCTGTAATTTTTACTTTCCATGCTGGGACTGTTTCTTCCTTGATAGATAGGTTTACAGGAGATCCTATCAATGTGCCTGTGAAGTTTTTTGATAATCTTGATGTCGCTTTATTTCAGAATTTTATGAAGTCCGAAATGGGTGAGGGTTTGAGAAGGGTTACAGGTGTACATGAGATAGAAGGATATTCTAAGGATATGGAGGGGATTATGAGTAGAAAGGCTTTTGAGAGGGATCCAGAGAAGGATGAGTTGGATTTTCTTTCTCTAAATAATTCTTATCTTTTGGAGGAAGAGGTAGCTCCTAGTTTGGGTTATCAGGATAAGAGAAAGATTTATGATGAGTTGAAGAAGAGGGCTGATATCGTCAGAAAGGGTATTAGAGAGGGTTATACTTCATGGGATGAGGTGGTTGAAGTGACTTGGAACTATCAGGAGGATGGCGAGGACGGTCTTCCTTTTGCTCCACCTCAATAAGTTTGGTTTTTTGGCTTCTTTTCCTCTCTGATAATTAGAAGAGCAATTTTATTAAATAAAATTTATCATATGTTAATTTAAATTAACAAGAGAATTTTGGGTCCGATAAAAACAAGATAAAGGTGAGGAATAAAACAAATCAGGCTATTATCAGTTAAGGAGTATTAGGAGAGGATAAGAATGTTGGAATTTTGGAAAGAATGGATAAGCGAATATGAATATATGGACTACTCTTTTACGGGGTACTTAATCAGAATAGTACTTCCCTTCTTTCTTCTATCAGCTGCAATGGTTACGCTTGGCATACTTTTTTCAGAAATATTGTCCTTTTTTCGTTTTCTTCTTTACGGATTGGCTGGCTCTTTGGTAGTATTAGGGATAGTTTACCCTAAGATTTGGGCGAGCACGCGTCGGAAAGAACTGGAACAGAATTTACACTTATTTATAACACATTTTGGGGTTCTAGCGGAGACTGGTATGGAAAGAGCGACTATATTCCAAATACTTGCAAAAAAGAAAGAGGAATTTGGCCCTTTAGCAGATATCGCAAATCAACTGAATACATTGGTGAATGTTTGGAATCAAAGTCTGGATCAGGCTTGTAGACAAGTAGCTAAAAACACTCCAAGTGAGAAAATATCGGATTTTCTAGAAAGAATGGCTCATAGTGTGGAGGCAGGTCAAGAATTGGATCAATTTGTGATGGAAGAACAAAAAGAATTGATGTCGGACTATGAAGCGATGTATAAGGAGTCTTTGGAAACTGTAATGGAAATACGTGATCTTTTTACCTCGATACTATTAGCTATAGTTTTTTTAGTGGTTTTCTCGGTTTTGATACCTGTTATTTCGGGTATTTCACCTTTGTTTCTTTTAGGGGTAGCTATATCGGTTTTCATAGCGAGTGAAGCAGGTTTTCTTCTTGCAACGGAGTTTGTTTTGCCGGATGATCCAATTTGGGGTGGAATAGATTTCACTACTTCTAGAGAGATTAAGATAGGCATTGGTGAGATTGTTAGTATACTGGCATTTGCGGGGTTGAGCATCTTTTCAATCTCTCAACTGCTCTTTCAAGTCCCATTTTCATCAAATCCACTCCCTTTAGTTTTCTATATAGGTGCTCCTTTGACACCCCTGATTATTCCGGGTATAATGGCTTGGTCGGAAGAGAAAAAAATCATAGATAGGAATAATCACTTTCCGAATTTTATACGGTCTCTTGGAACCATCGCAGAAGCAAAGCAGACCACTTTAGGAACTGCGTTGTCGGACTTAAAAAATAAAGACTTCTCAGAATTAACGGAGAATATACGTAGTCTATTCAAAAGACTTCAAAGCAGAATAGAAGAGAAGAGAGCGTGGACGATATTTTCTGCGGAGACGGGAAGTTTCCTGATTTGGAAGTTCGTTGACATGTATTTCGAGGGCGTTGAGAACGGAGGGAATCCCAAGAAACTGAGTGAACTTATCTCTGACAATTTTAAAGAAGTGATTAGGATCAGAAAGGGAAGATATGCTCGTGCAGGAAACATTATGGGCATGGTTTATGGGATGTCTGTAGGTGTTATAGCAGCTATTTTCATTGGTTATTATTTAACAACGGAGATGATAGATGTAATAGGATCAGCTTTAACTGGTGAATTAGAGGGTATTTTTTCCTTAGGGGTATATGATGTTCCCGGGACCTATTTTTTACTCTTGCTTATGGTTCTTACTAATGCTCTTGTTGGAGGATTATTCATTAGATCTGCTAAGGGAGGTCACGAACTCCTTAGTTTTCTCCATTTTACCATCTTGTTATGGTTTGGTCTTTTAGTGGGTAAGTTTGTGGAGTATGGTATAAGTGGATTTATAGGGATTTAGAGGAAAAATTAAATAAAAGAAAAATTAACCATTAATAAAATATAATTGATAAAGAAACTTTAGGTGGAAAAATGTCAGATGCAGGAAAAAATTTCACTCCAACCATTTTGGTTGCAGATGATGATCAGGAAGTTATAGAATCAATTAAAATAGCGTTAGAAGGTGAGGAATATGAAGTCATTTCAGCCAATACCGGAGCTGAAGCTCTATCTGAGTTTAAAGAAAATGATGTTGATATTGTCGTTTCGGATATAAAAATGCCTGAAATGGATGGTCTGGAACTTTTAAAGAATGTCAAGGAATCTTCCCCGTCGACCAAAGTGATTATGATGACGGCTTATGCCTCAGTAGATACAGCAGTTGAGGCGATGAAAGAGGGTGCGAGCGACTATATTAGAAAACCTATGGATGTGAAGGATATAAAGACGACAATATTAGGTTCTGTAGAAAATCTTGAGATTGAAAAGTTTGGAGAAGAAGCGTCAGAGATTAAGAAGGGGCGAGGAGAGGATAAACCTTATCAGACGTTCCAAAGGTTAGTTGAGCAGGGAAAAAGAGGGCTCTTTATAACAGAAGATGATCCGGAAGAAGTAAGAGATACTTATGATTTGGATGAGGAAGTAGATTTCGTCGATTTATCGAGCGATGAAAAGGAAGAAATTGATTTAGATGAGTTAGAGGATATTATAAAATCAAAAATATCTGAACATGGTAATTTAGTGATATTAATAGATGCTCTAAATAGTATATTGGATTATAACCCCATTGAAGATTTTAAGGAATTTATAAACAGGATAGAA
>CAZKND010000037.1:8793-12722 GCA_964554215.1 Hadarchaeota archaeon (SeqCode)
TTATTACACAATTATCACAACAAGATGAGGGAGTTACTTTTACCACTCTCTCCAATGAAGCTGGTATTAATGACTCTCCGAAGTTAAGTTTCCACTTGAAGAAGTTGGAAGAAAAAGGACTGATAGAAAAAGACGATGAAAGAAGGTATCATTTAACCAAAGCAGGGGAAGATGCCTCTGAGACCTTAGAGAAACTAAGAGAGATACGTGGCGAAGGATTTGGACAAATCACTTGGATACCTAGATAGGAACGTTCTAAGTGGTCCGAAAATCTTAGATTCAAAAATTAAAATTTTTTAGTTTCTGCGATTTCAATTATTTTTCTGGCCAAAGTGCTGTAGTCATTTTCAGGGTCACCACTTCTCAATACTACGTGGTCTCCTCCGAGTTCAAGACCTTTTTTTGCTTCATTTTTATTTTCTTTCTTAGTGAATATTATGAACGGTATTTCGTTGTGTTTGTTTTCCCGCAATATTTTCAAAAAATCTAGAACTGTTCTTTCAGAAATTTTTATGCTCGAAACAATTAAATTGTGATCTCTTTCATCCATTTTTTCCAACGCTTTTTCAACTGATTCTGCGGGTTCAATCTTTAATCTACCATCGCTTTCCTCAAGAAATGTCTTTGCTTCTCCCAAAACTTGGGTGTCCCCATTTACAAACAAGACATCGATTTGGACTTCACTTTCCAGTTCATCCGAGACAACTGTTTTTCCTGATTCTTCCTCCTGTTTCCCTTTAAGAGTTTCTTCGATATTCTCAGCTAAAACACTGTAAGTTTCTTTGGGATCCATCCCTTTTATTAGAAAATGGTTTGCTCCGTATTCTGAGACTTTTTCATGTATCTTATTTCCTCCATATCCAGTGAGCATGATGAAAGGTATGTCGTTGCCCTTACCTCGAACCCTCATTAGAAACTCTAATCCGTTTACTTTAGGCATTTTGTAGTCGGATACAATTATGTCATAGTTTTTTCTCTTCATTTTCTTCATAGCTTTTTCCGCGGAGTCTGTTGTGTCAATCCTAAAGTTTTTATTTTCTCTTTTGAGAAAGATTTTTGCTTGTTCCAAAATATCGGTGTTATCGTCTACAAATAAAATATCCAAATAAGTCCCCATGTTAATTTATATGTCGAAGTTTCTTTTTATCTTTTTAATATTGGAAGTTAGGACCATTTAAATTTCTAATAGGTCGTTGGATAGAATAATTTTTCGAAAAGGATAACTAAGATTAACCTAAAAAAGAAATTGGTGGAAATAATTGCTGGATTTGCTGAAAAGACTAAATAAGCTAAAAAGAACTCCGAGGATAGGCTGGATAGAAAGTAAAATAAACCCTCGGGAAGCAGAAGATGTTGCTCAACATAGTTTTGAAACATCGGCAATAACTCTCTTATTAGCTCAAAAAGTAGAGGACGAAATAGATGAGGATAGAGCTACGAAAATGGCGGTTTTGCACGATTGGTCTGAATCAGTTACGGGAGATTTTTCGAAGGATCAGACAGAATCTATTGGGAAATCTAGAAAGATAGAAATGGAGAAAAAGGCAATTAAAAAAATATTACCTGATGACTTATCAGGTACAGAATCTTTTTTTGAAATCTGGAAAGAATATACGGAAAAGAAGACTAAGGAAGCAAAACTTGTCTTCGTAGCGGATAGACTCTCTATACTATTAGAAGCTAACTACCTCATCAATCAAGGTGAGAAAAATAAAAAATTAAAAAAAATATGGGAAGATGTGCGCTCTGAATTAACCGATTTCACTAACGAATTTTCTTTTTTGACCGACCTGTTGGAATCCTTGGATCAAGACACGCCCTTCGAAGATTGATTTTAGAAATCAAATTCTTCTGGACCTGTGTAACCCACTGTTTCTGCTAGGTCTTTGAGGCACTCAGGGTTGCTAGCGGTTGTCATGTCGCCTAATTCTTCGTCTTTAACGAGGCCTTTTAGGAATCTCCTAATCACTTTTGCACTTTCTGTCTTTGGCACATCCGAAACGAAGTATATCTCTTCAGGTGTAGCTACTGGACCTACCTTATCTCGGACCTTTTTCACGATTTCTTTTTCCAATTCTTCTTCGGTTTTGTCGGTTTCTGCAAGTATTGCGAAGACTGCTGGAACTTCTCCTTTTACGTCATGAGGTTCTCCTACTACAGCTACTTCTACGATTTCGTCTATTTCGCTTACAGCATCTTCTATTTCGGCTGTTCCAAGTCTGTGTCCCGAGACTTCTAGAAGGTCATCGATTCTACCGGTTATTTCGATGAGTGGTTTTCCGCCTATGGTCATGTCTGTTTTTCTTCCTCCGTCTCCGGAGAAGTAAATTTCGTCTCCGTATTCTGACCAATATTCTTCTTTGTATTTTTCTGGTGCTTCGTATACCCCTCTCAGCATTCCGATGCCGAACGGGTGTTTTTGCACGACTTTTCCACTCTCATTTTGGTCAACCGGTTCTCCTGTAGCGTCCAAGACATCGTATTCTATTCCTGGTAATGCTACTCCTGCTACTCCTGGAACAAACGGTCCAATTCCGGGCAGGGATGTTAGTAAAATTCCTCCGGTCTCTGTCTGCCAATAGGTATCTACGATTGGGCATCGTCCTCCGCCCACTTCTTCGAAGTACCAGTTCCAAGTGTTTGGATCTATAGGTTCTCCGACTGAACCGAGCAATCTCAAAGAGTCCAAATCGTGTTTCTCTATCCATTCTTCGCCTTTTTCTCTCAACGCTCGAATTGCTGTCGGTGCGGTATAGAAGATGTTGACTCCGTATTTTTCTATAATTCTCCAGAACCTGTCTGGGTCTGGATAATATGGAGAACCTTCATACCATAGCGTTGTTCCACCGTTTAGAAGTGGACCGTACATCGTGTAACTGTGTCCCGTAATCCAACCAATATCAGCGGTCGAGAAGAATACATCTTGCGGATGTAGGTCAAATACCCACTTAGTAGTCAGAGCCGCTTGGGCTGCATATGCTCCACAAGAGTGTTGAATCCCTTTTGGCTTGCCAGTGGTTCCACTCGTATAGAGTAGGAATCCAGTATCTTCGGCTTCCAAAGATTCTGGTTCGCAGTGTGGCTCTTCATCTTCGGTCAAATCTTCGAAATAGTGGTCTCTTCCTTCTTCCATCGATGGGTCAGAACCTAGTCTGTTGGCTACAATACACTTGTCAGCGCCTACTTCGTCTAGAACTGAATTTATCTTTTCTTTTAGTTCTATTTCGCTTCCGCCTCTGTAGAATCCGTCGGCAGTAATCAATACTTCGGATCCCGCATCTTCCATTCTTTCTTTGACAGCATTTGGACTGAATGCGGTATACACTATAGAGTGCCAAGCTCCAATTCTTTGACACGCTAAAGCTGCGATAGCTGTTTCTGGAATCATTGGCATCCAGAAGGTGACTGCGTCACCTTTTTCGACACCTTGCTCTTTCAGTGCATTCGCGAATTTATTGACTTCCCGATAGAGATCTTGGTAAGTCAATATTCTTTTTTCTTCTTCAAGTGGTTCTGGTTCCCATATTATAGCTGCTTTGTGTCTTCGTTCTTCTAGATGTCGATCGATGCAGTTGTATGCTAGGTTTGTTTCACTTCCAATGAACCAATTGTAGTATGGTGGGTCCCATTCTTCGATTTCGTCCCACTCTTTGAACCAATCCAAAGCTTCTTTCACTTTCTCTGACCAGAACTCTTTCGGATCTTCAGCAGCTTCTTTGTATATCTCTTCGTCATCTAGATATGCTCTATCTTTCATTTCCTCTGAAGGCCAGTAGACATTTTCTTTCTCCGGATCTTCTTTTACCCATTGTTTTCCTGAATCTTCCATGTGGTCTATTACATTTTTGCTAATTTTTTCACTCTCCTTTTTGTTTTGATTTAGTATCTTTCATTAATGAATTCAGTCCTCTGTTTTTTAACATTTCTTC
>CAZKND010000038.1:0-12686 GCA_964554215.1 Hadarchaeota archaeon (SeqCode)
AAAATAAAAACATCAGGGCCCGTAGCTCAGTTCGGATAGAGCGGCTGGCTTCGGTTCCGTAAAACGGAGGAGAAACCAGCAAGTCGGGGGTTCAAATCCCTCCGGGCCCGCTACTTCTAACCTCTAGAAAGTGAAAAATAGGACAAAAGAAAATCATTCTTTATTCAGAGACTTTGGTAGAGGGACCGGTGAAGGCATATCTAAGATTTTAGAGATAAGTGAAGCCTCGGTCAGACTCCTTTTCAAAATGTCGCGGACCAAAGTTTCATCAGGGTTATTCCCTTCTTTGTACCTCTTCTCTATCTTCTCCAGTTCCTCTTCAGAGCCTTCTATCCTTGCCGAACCTCTTAGGTTGATATGTCCTATCGATTTTTCGTACTGTATTTTGATGGTGAAAGGAGCGATCAAGACATCTCCATCAATCTTCATCTCCAAAATCTTCAGGTCCGTAGATAGGCTAATATCGGAAATAGATCCTTTCATCTCCCCCGATTTTTCCCCTGAGACGGATTCAATGTTTATATTTATCTTACTCATCATCTTTCCAGTTAGAGGCTAAAAGTAAAAGAATTTGTTTTTAAAATATTGAGAGCCCTACAATTTTAAATAGAATGACAGAAGAACTAAATTTGATGGTAAAATGGTAGCTACATCCACAGCTTTAGCACTCGTCGGAGCAGGTCTGGCCTGTTTAGCGATGTTAGGATCCGGAATAGGTGCCGGTATAGCTACTCAAGGATCCGCAGAAGGTACTAAAGAACATTCAAGCTTTTTCGGAAAAGCACTACTTTTCGCAGTGATGCCTCAGACCCAAGCAATTTACGGACTTATCATAGCCATCTTGATACTCCTCAACACCGGAGTACTCTAAAAAATTAAACACTGAAAATCTCACTTCTCGTATTCTCGATATATCTTCACCAATCTATGGAATATTCCGAAAATAATCAAAACAAGGCCCACAGCCGGTATGATAAAATTGTGAAACGGCAAATCCTCGAAAATACCTCCAAGAGCAACACCGAAAACGAACAAGATCAAGCCCAACCAAAAAACGACATTTTTGGAAATGGATTTGACATAATAAGACAAACAAGACCCCTAAAACAAGTTTGAACAACTAATCTAAAAAATCTCGCAAATTTTATTAAGAGTAGACCCAACTCAAGTGATAGACAGGGGCCGTGGTGTAGTCAGGCTAGCACGGCAGGCTCCAGCGGAAAACTAGCAGGAAAACTGATTTGTCAAGATGATGACCTGCTGGAGCTGTGACCCGAAGATACCTGCAACCCCCGGTTCAAATCCGGGCGGCCCCATCCAACTTATCGAAAATATCCACCTTTAGGACTCTTTAGAGGTCGGGATTGTTCAAAAAGGGTTGTGAAAAAATTACTCGAAAATAAGCTCTTTAACTATCTTTATTTACGTAAGCTCCGCTCAATATGAGCGAACCCAGCAAAAATATTCCTACAAGGTAAGCTAGCGAAGCACCTTTCATAATCTCAATATGGGTCCATTGCAAACCGGTCCACACCTGACCAAACATACTTCCCATCAGCACCTTTACGTCCTTTAGATTGTTCAAGTCCGCAAAAGTTCCTTTATAGTCCGGTGAACCGCCTTCTTTCCGTATTTCAAATCCGTTATCCTTTTCGAATTCCACAATATGGTATCCAGGTGGAACTCCAGTTGCTACATATCTGACGTTTTCGATTTCTCGGTCCCAAAAAACATGAACATGCCCATTGAAAACTGCTTCAACATCATGTTCCTTAGCGAGATATTCTAAATTTTCCGCATTCGAAATTATACCTGATGACCGCTTCGATTCATCTCGATAAACGGGGTGATGCAAGAAGATGAAAATGTTTTCCTCATTTTTCAAATCCTCCTCCAACCAATCGATTTGAGCATCGGTCAAGCCACAGCCATCCGGTCCGAAATCTTCACCCGGATAAATGTCATAGCCCGAATTCAAAGCAACGATATGTGCTGGCCCCCGGTTGAAGCTGAAATCCCCGACGGACGGTCCGAATTTTAAATCCCATCCACTTACTAGGTTTTCAAAGTTAGAATATTTTTTTGGAGAAAGGTACTTTTGATAATATTCTAAACTCTTATTGTTCGGCTTCCAACAGCTGAAGGGCATCACTCCATAGGCAGCATCGGAGTAACTTCTTCGCCAGTCGTGGTTACCGACTACGGTAAAGATTGGAATATCAAGTTTGTTCATGATGTTTTCGAAAAGCTCTATATTAGGAATGGAAGTCCAGTCCGAGACATCCCCGTTTACTATAACGAACTCTAAATCCTCGTCTTTGATATTGTCCACGATGCTTCTCAGGTTATTTGCCTTTTCCTTTCTTCCAATTGAAACATGAGGATCTGCTATTACTGCGAATTTGAATGTTTCATCGTTTTCTCCCATAGTAGTAAACGTAGGGTTATCATCTGCATATGAAGTTGCTAGAGACATACTCAAAACTGCGATTGCAATCGCAATGCCGAATACCAAGATTGCTTCGGTTGTTCTCTTTCTTTTTTCCATTTTTTTCACTTTTCTGTAAAAATCGTTATAACCTATTCGACTTCTATCTCTATCCCGCCGATTTTAGATGCGAAGTAGTTGTAAAGTGCAGCTAGTATGGCGCCACCTACGAACCCGTTTATAACTCCTCCGAAGAATCCGGTCAATATGCCGGTAATTCCCATATTGGTCGAACTAAGTCCGCCTATTGGTAGACCGGCAGTGAAGACTGAGATTCCGTAGATTAAACCACCGATTAGTCCGATAACACCGCTTATAAGGGCACCTATGAAAGCTACTGATTTCACATCCACTGATTTCAGCTCTTTCGATTCCATGTTATCTACCTCCAAGTCTCGATTCAAGTAATCTTAAACAAGGTATTTTTCGTTTACCTTATTAAATCCGTGGGAACTTATTTTTAAATCTGCTTCGACGCTCCGATTTTCATGGGAATGTTGGTTTTTATCTAAGTACTAAAGCGGTTATACTGTCAGATTTTTGACCCGAGTAGATTTTTCAATAACTTGGATATTTTCCATGTTCAGAAAACTTATTGATGAATAACTCGAAGTTCTTAACAAGATTTGAAAGTAGGATTATATGGTGATTAAATGGATGAAGAAAAGATAGAAGCGAAGTACTTTGAGGACAGAATAATAGTCCCGGACGAGGACGAGGGAAATAAGATTCATAATCATGGATCTATGGGCAAATCGCTTTCCGGGGGACGTCTCCAGTTATCCCCTGTAGAAGCACTTTACCTGCTGGACAAGGAAAAGATAGTCTTGAAAGATGAGGAGAATGACGAAGAGTTGGATTTCGAAAAGTTGTCCTCGGAACTCGCAAAAGAAGATTCAAACATTCTTCTGAAATACAGAGTTTACAAAGATTTGAGATCCAGAGGATTGGTCGTAAAGACAGGATTGAAGTATGGAGCTCATTTCAGAGTTTATGAAAGAGGAGAAACTCCAGGCTCCAGCCACTCACCTTATCTCGTACATTCTATATCTGAAAATAAGGAATTGACCCCTCAAGAAATAGCGAGGTCCGTCAGACTAGCCCACGGTGTCAAGAAAGATATGATCTTTGGGATAGTAGATAATGAAGGGGATATAACTTACTATTCATTGAGCAGAGAAAAACTCTAATAAATATCAGATTGTTCAATAATTCCACATCTTAAATAAGCAAGCGAGAAAATCCAAAAAGAGTGTGAATGAAAAATGGCTGAACAAATGGACCCATGGAGTGGGGAGGCCCCGGAAGATTATTCCGAACTGAGCGAAAAATTTGGAATAGAACCTTTCGAAGAAGTCCTAGACGACTTGCCGGATCCAACCCATCAGATGAGACGGAACCTAATATTTGGGCACCGAGATTTTGAAAAGATAGCTGAATGCATAAACAAAGATCAAGACTATGCCGTAATGACCGGGTTGATGCCTAGCGGAAGAATGCATCTAGGCCATAAATTAGTAGTGGATCAGTTGAAATGGTATCAAGATCACGGAGCGAGCATTTATCTCTGCGTAGCCGATTTAGAATCCCATATAGCTCGGGATTTTTCCTTAGAAGAAGCTAGAGAAATAGCTTATAACGAATATCTCAAAAATTATCAAGCTCTCGGACTCGATTTAGAAGATTGTCATGTATATTTCCAATCCGAAAGCGAATCTGTGAAGAGATTGGCCTATACATTAGGTAAGAAAGTGAACTTCAGTGAGCTTAGAGCCATTTATGGATACGAGAGCGATACCAGCGCTTCGAGAATTTTTTACCCCATGATCGACGTGTCAGATATCCTCAGACCCCAATTAGAAGAGTATGAAGGTCCGATTCCAACGGTTGTACCCGTGGGTATTGACCAAGACCCTCATCTTAGATTATCCAGAGATGTGGCAAATAGGTTTGACAGTGAGTTTGGTTTCGTTCCACCTTCTTCCACTTACAGTCGTTTGATTCAAGGATTAGATGGAGAGAAGATGTCCAGCAGCAATCCGGAAAATGCGATTTTCCTAACCGATTCGGTGGATGAGCTCAAAGGTAAGATAGACGATGCCGTGACCGGTGGTAGACACACAATTGAAGAGCAGAGGGAGAAAGGGGGGAAAACTGAGGAGTGCATGATTTACAATTTTTACGTTTATCATCTTATTCCTGACGACGAAGAGCTTTTGGAGACTAAAGAAGCTTGTGAATCTGGAGAAATGACCTGTGGAGAATGCAAAAAGAAAGCTTTTAATCTTCTGAAAGAGTTTTTGGAGGAACATGAAGAGAAGCGAGAGGAAATAGGAGAAATAGATGAAAATATTCTCTCGGATTAATCAGTGTTTATTCTAAGCAATCCATCAAAACTAATTTTTATCAAGGTCTTGAAAGGTTATTTGCGCGATGACGAACCTGGCTCTACTGATTTTAGATGATGTCGATCTTGAGTTCTGAGCGCATTTTTCAAAATACTGAAAAGTATTCTAGGAACAGGAGGATGGACATTATCAGGAAGAGTCCAGAGCCTCCAAGGAAGAATCTTCTCAGTTTAAATTTCTCGAGAGGTCTGTGGAGAAAGGTAGCTATGATTGCAAGGGCAAAAGTTAGATAAGCTGAAAATGAACCGGCCAGTATCTGCATATCTACATTGACTACCAGCAAGATGAAAACTAATAGTCCGCCTACTAGTGCAGTATAACTGATCGATGTTCCCAAGAGATAGAGAACTATTTTTCTCTCTTCTTCCTCTGCTTCTTCTAGTTTTTTCAAAATTTCACCTTTTTCCAGACATCATGAAAGCGTATTGGGTGGCGGTAGGTAGTTTTTTTCTTACTTTTCGAGTTTCAGGACGGTAGATCAACAGTTCTTCACCTTCTTCGGTTTCTTTGTCCAATATTTTGCTTATGACCTTTTGTTCCATTTTTCCCGTTATCTTGCTGACGCCTCGACCAAGCTGAGGAGATATCCTTATTATAATAGGAAGTCTTAGTTTGGAATATTCCTCTTTTGCCAGAAGGTCTGAGAGATAATCGAGCTCACTCTTTTTAAAACGGTAATCAGAACCGTCTCTATTCGTAATATGTGGTTTTTCCATATCTAGAAGTTTTTCCAGCGTATTTCTGCTTTTAGGCAGATGAGTATTGAGATTCTTTATCTGTTTTTTCAGAAATTCGTCTTCATCCATGATGTCCAAATATTACTATTGAGCTAAATAAAAAAGAAGTTGACTTTGTAGCGGGTATAATTTTTAGGATTGTTGACTTTCTATTTTTTGCTTCACTCTTTTCATCCTAAACTTGTCTTCCCTTTCTTGTTCTTCTAGACGCATTTCGATGTATTCTCTATTGCTCTCTAATCTCGGAATTAAAACATGTTCAAGAGAGTTTACACGCCTTTTGGTCTTTTCAATTTCCCTGGCCAATGATTTTACAATCTCTTCTGTTTCGGCAAGCTCTAAAATTGCTTTAAGTGCTTCTTCGAATTTTTTAGAAGCTTCATCGATACTCGTTGCGGTCTCCTGCAGATCATAACCTCGTTCCGTGATATCCCTTTCCACATCCTCGGCTTCCATAAGGGGCACTCTAACACCCATTATGTTTCTTGAGTTGATGTCAACATCGATGTCTCTTTTCGAGGCGTCTCCTATTCGCTCCAAGTCGAGTTCACCACTGTCCACTTTCGCTTCGATTAGAGCTTCGAAGGCCTCTTCCATCTCTTCGTCTACTTTTTCTTTTTTATCTTTCATAATATCGAGATTGTCAAAAAATTCAGTCACTAGAGCATCTCGCTTTTCCCTGAGAAGTTCGTGCCCTCTCTCGGCTAGTTCTATTCTCTTTTTGAGCTTCAGAAGTTCCCCACGAGTAGGTTGAATATTTTCACTACTAGAAGGCATTATTCAGACTCCTCTTGATGATTCGGATGATACTTTTCTATATACTCCTCTTCGATCCTCTTCAGTTCTTCCTCTGGCAATTCTGAGAGGATGTCCCAACCAATGTCAAGAGTTTCTTGAAGATCTCTGTTCTCGTCTTCACCTTGTTTTAAGAATTGGTTTTCAAACTTTTCCGAGAATTCCAAATATCTTCTGTCTCTATCTGAAAGGGCCTCTTCCCCTACAACTTCGACCAAAGAACGGACATCTCTGCCTTCCGCATATGCAGAATAGAGCTGATTAGCTACGCCTTCATGGTCT
The DNA here is from genome assembly GCA_964554215.1 of Hadarchaeota archaeon (SeqCode). Taxonomy (GTDB): domain Archaea; phylum Hadarchaeota; class Hadarchaeia; order Hadarchaeales; family JAGGTB01; genus CAYLJV01. The sequence continues at coordinate 6,711 of CAZKND010000038.1, forward strand.
TCTCTTGTTTCACCTTCTCCGATACCATCCTTCATCAATCTGGAAAGTGAGGGCAAAACGTTGAGAGGTGGATAGATACCTTTTCTGTGAAGTTCCCTTTCCAAAACCAACTGTCCTTCAGTGATATAGCCAGTAAGGTCCGGGATAGGGTGAGTTATATCGTCACTAGGCATGGTGAGAATAGGCATTTGAGTTATAGAACCTTCTCTCCCCTGAATTCTACCGGCTCTCTCGTAGATCTCGGCGAGATCCGTGTAAAGATATCCAGGATAACCCCTTCTACTGGGGACTTCTTCCCTAGCCGCGCTGGCTTCTCGAAGAGCCTCACCATAATTAGTCATGTTAGTAAGGATGACAAGGACATGCATATCCTGATCGAAGGCGAAATACTCCGCCGCAGTGAGCGAAATTCTAGGAGTGATTATCCTCTCGATAGCAGGGTCATCCGCCAGATTCAAAAACATAGTCACTCTCTCGAAAGCACCAGTCTCCTCAAAGTTCTCTCGGAAAAACGAAGCTTCCTCATGAGTAATACCCATCGCACAGAAAACAACTGCAAAATCTTCCTCTTCCCCTTTAATGGTCGCCTGACGAGCTATCTGCGCAGCCAACTCGTTATGTTCAAGACCCGAAACGGAGAAAATAGGTAGCTTTTGCCCCCTCACAAGAGTGTTCATTCCGTCGATAGCGGAAATACCGGTTTGGATAAAATCAGTCGGATAATCTCTGGCCACAGGATTCATCGGAGCTCCATGGATATCCATCTCCTTTTCAGGGATGATTTCAGGACCTCCATCTATAGGCTCTCCCCTACCACTGAAAGTCCTACCTAGAAGATCCATCGAAACTGGAAGTTTCACCGGTGAACCTGTAAACCTAACCTTAGTCTCCGAAGCATCGATGCCCGTAGTCCCTTCGAAAACCTGCACTACGGCCTGATCTTGATCTACTTCAAGAACCTGGCCATTTTTCCTTTCTCCGGAAGGTGTTTCTATTTCCACAACTTCGTTATAGCCTACTCCCTCCACCCCTTCGACAATCATTAGAGGTCCGGAAATCTCAGTTACGGTTTTGTATTCACGATTATTTTCGGAAGGTGACATCTTATTCCTCCTCTTCCCTATCAATAGTTTCTATTTCTTCCCCACTCAACACCTTCTCCACCTGATTCTCTATACTTTCCTTTATCTTCTCAGCTTCTTCTTCAAACTTCTCTTCAGGGAACCTTTTCATCCGGGCAATCTTACCCCGGATAGGGATCCTGGTGACCTCCTCCACAGAAGCCCCCTCCTCCACAGCTCCTACAGTTTCATCATAAAATTTGAGCGCTATATCGAACATCTCGAGCTGTTTTTTCGGAGAACAGTACGTGTCGACCTCATGCATCGCGTTCTGCTGAAGATAATCTTCCCGAATAACCTTAGAAGCTTCAAGAACAGCCCTGTCCCTTTCAGGCAAAGCATCAGGACCTACAAGTTGGACAATCTCCCTTAACTCATCCTCCTCTTGGAGGATCTCCATAGCTCTGTTCCTGTTCTCTTTCCAACCTTCCCCCACATTTTCCTCCCACCAAGTGTCGACCCTATCCAAATATCCAGAATAACTCTCCAACCAGTTGATAGCAGGGAAATGTCTTTCATCCGCCAAGTCCGAATCCAAAGCCCAGAAAGTCTTGATAATCCTCAAAGTGTTTTGAGTGACAGGTTCCGAGAAGTCGCCACCAGGTGGAGACACCGCACCCATCACAGTCACTGAACCTTTTCTATCCTCCCGACCTTTCGTCTTCACACGGCCGGCCCTCTCATAGAAATCGGCCAACCTAGAACCGAGATAAGCAGGATAACCCTCCTCACTAGGCATCTCCTCCAACCTTCCAGATATCTCACGAAGAGCCTCGGCCCATCTCGAAGTAGAATCCGCCATCAGAGCCACATGATAACCCATGTCCCTGAAATACTCAGCAATAGTGATGCCAGTATAGATGCTAGCTTCTCGAGCCGCGACAGGCATGTTTGAAGTATTAGCGATGAGAGAAGTTCTATCAATAATAGGATTACCAGTTCTTGGATCTTCCAGTTCGGGGAAATGAAGAATAACGTCGGTCATCTCGTTACCTCTCTCTCCACAACCGACATAAACAACGATTTGAGTATCGGACCATCTAGCGATTTGGTGGAGCATGACTGTATTGTGTAGGACCATTGGAGCGTTTCCGCCTACAAAGTTATGAGTCTCCGGTACGGTAACGTCATAAACAGGTTTGGTTTTCTCTATGGTCTTTACAGATTTTATCTGATCGGGCATGAAATGATTTAGATGGTTTTGAGCAACTTTTTTCAACTCTCTGTTGTCTGTTATTTCGGAGAATCTTTGTAGCAGAGGGACACTCATATTTTCTCTTTGTGTGGTGTAATTTGCAATCTTGATCCCTTTATCCTTGAAATCTTTTCGAGATTTCTCACTCTTTTCGAAGTTTTCTCTAACTACCTCCGGTGAGATTCTTACAGAATCTGATCCTTTGAAGTGATCATCCGATTCTTCCAAATATTCTAGAATTTCATCGTATTTTTCATGAGAAGAGTTTGTTTTCTCATAAAACTGTTCCAGTTCGCTTCCCGAAACTTTTACTCTGTAGTATTCGGCGTCTTCTATCTCTTTTTCTCTAAGCCTCGAACTGGCCCCTATTCTTGCCAGGCAATAGGTGAGGTCTTGGGCCATACCCTTGCTAGCGGTGCTAATTTCTATCTCGTATTTATTGAAACTCCCATCTGCAAGATAGTATCCTTTCAAGAATGAACCGATCGCAGTCTCGGAGCTTTGAAGAACTTTTTCAGGAACACTACAGTTATTCGATTTTTTCTCCTCAGGGAAACCTAGTGATACTAAGAAATCTTTCAAAACCCTACTATTTACCTTGACGGACTTTACAGTTCTTGCAAACTCTCTTTCAGTCTCAAGGTCAAAAATCTCATCTACCAATTTTTCGAATCTGGAGAGTAGTTTTTCATTATTATTGTAAAAATGAACAGATCCAGGCTTCAAACTTCCATCGCCAAGCAAAAGGCCCAAGAATTCAGATAGCTCTTCACTCATCTCTTGAGGAATTTCGACCTTCTTGGAGTTTTTCTCACCTTTAACGGTTCTGATTTCGTGATCCCATCCGGCTAAATCAAATATTTTTGATGACACTTGCACCGTAGGTCTATTTCTTCCTAATGCATATTCTGCTAAGACCTCTTCACTAATCTCAAGCTTTTTAGAAAGATTCTTTCGACTTCCGAGTTCTTCTGAGAGCTTTTCTATAGCTTCTCTGACTTTTTCAAAGTCTTCATTGCAAACTCTTTTTTCTGGAAGTGATTCATTCACATTGATTTCGGGAGAGTTTTCTTTTCCAGGTATCTTTCTGGGGATAAGGAGCGTGTCTCCCTTTTCCAAATCTTTTGCTTGCTTTTCGATAATGTTCATATCTTGAGTTAAAACGAAAAGTTTGTGGACAGGTGTCAATTCGACTTTTCTACCGGATTCAGTCTCTATAACCTTTGTGGAGTCAGTCATACCCTTGTAAACATGAGTCGCTTCCTTTTCCACAATCTCTCCATCCCCCATAGATAAAATTTTAATTGGATCTTCTAACTCGGTATACTCTTCGTTAGCCTTGACGGTTCTCTCCCCCCTATCTTTATTCTCTTCATAAACCTCTTCAATAGGCTTGACCGAACCGTCAGCCAAAATTATAGGAGTTTCACCGACAACACATTTCCCCGTTCCAAAACCACCTGGGATAGCCGCTGTACCACCTTTCGCCACAGGGAAGAAAGTGTCGATAACTCTTTGACCAGAAGTTAAAGGAATGTTAGGATCCAGCTTATTCTGATAAGGCCTCGGTTTTCTCACAGGCCATTCTTGAACCATGTTTACTTCCTCTTCGCCGTCATCCGTTTCAACTTTGGCTATAGTCTCTTCAACGGTGTATTCCCCCTCACTAGCTAGCTCTACAAGTTCTCCTTCTTCGACCGATGGCGGCACCATTATTTTGTGGACAATCATCGACGTCTCCTCTACAGTACCAAGAATCGTTCCGGCCTCGACTTTGTCCCCCGTGCTTAGATCCGAAGGTTCGAATTTCCACTCTTTATCCCGAGGAAGGGAGTTCGTTTGTACTCCTCTTTCGATAAACGCTCCGACTTTGTTTTGAATTTGAGTCAATGGTCTTTGAATTCCATCAAAAATAGTGCCTATCAGTCCGGGACCTAACTCAACCGATAAAGGCTCTCCAGTTCTTTCGACATCTTCCCCCGGTTGTATTCCTGAAGTTTCTTCATAAACCTGAATAGTAGCTGTATCATCCTTAAGTTCAATAACCTCTCCTATCAGACTATCCTTGCCCACTTCAACGAGTTCATTCATCTCCGTGCCACGCATGTCCGAGGCTATCACCACAGGTCCGGCAACTTGTTTGATTATTCCCATTTTTGCACCTAATCCTGTACTTTTATTCCCACGGCTTGTTTAACAAGTTTGTCAACCATTTCTCTTCTCTCCGGCACTGAACCTTCTTTTGAAGGAATTTCTATAACTATTGGGGTAATTTGAGAGTTTTCTTCCTTCATATTTAGAACCTTTTCGTCCATTTTCTTGGCCAATTGTTCAGTGAGAATGATTACACCTATATCCTCCTTGTTAATCATCTCTTCAAAAATCTCTTCAGCTTCTTTCGCTTCTTCCACTTTATGAGCCATTTCTATTCCAGCTAATTTCATCCCATCAGCCGTGAGAGGATCCGTAATACTTACTATTTTCATTCGTTTTTACCCGCCATGATTAATTTGTCGTTTATTTTTTCAGAGGAAAGATTTTCTGATATCCCATTAGTAATAGTGATTAGATTTCTCACTTCCATCCTTTTCCGGAAAAAGAATGCAGTTAATGGCCCTGCTCCTGCAGAGTTTTGTATGCTCATAGTCCTCATTTTCTTTATGAAAAATTCGTATAAGGATTTTTCGAACGAATATATCGAACCGGTTTTTCTATAATCTTCCAGAGCTTCCGATAGTTTTTCACCATAATAAGAATCTTCCAGATTTACAACTGCTTCTTTAACATCTTCCATCTCCATTGTTCTCTCAAGATTATCTCCTTCTATTTTAGAATAAATTGGAATGTGGTTCTTTTCGATTTCTTTTGCTTCCGTGTTTTGATTTAAACATCTGAGAACTGTGAGTATGTTCATTATGTCAATTTTCATACCTATAGCTTCTCGAATAACTTCAGACCCTTTTGCGCTTGAATTTTGAGCCTTTCTAATAGCATCTTCCCAAAATTTTTGTTCGACTCTTGTCCATAATGGAAGTAGGTTTTGCTCCTCCTCGACTTCCGATAATACCTCGTTAATTGCTTCCCAATACTCCGTTTCCTCGAAAGCTGCTAGAGCTTTGTCCAGGTCTTCAGCTTTCAACACCTTTTCGTATACCTCTTCGGACAGGAACTCTTCCGGCAACAACCTTTCTTCAATATCTTCACCGGATTTTTTCACAAATTTACTGGAGAGAAGGATGTTAATATTCTCAATAGTTACGATTTTACCTAGTTCTTGAAAGATATTACTTACATTTTCAGGAGCTATAGAGTAAATTTTTGTACAGGCGTCCGCCAAGCCTGCTTTTAGAGCCCATTCAATCTGGATGGGTTCGGTCTCACTATTCTCAAGATAAGAGGCGTAATCCGTTTCATTCAATAAACTTATGAAGGATTGAAGATTTTGGGTTTGTATCAAAGAGTCCAGCTTATCGTTTTCTTTGAGTTTCCCTTTCATCGCACTAACTCGAGCGTTAGTATAGGCATAATCTCCATACCTCTTGAATCGTCTGAATAGAAAAACTATCAATAAAACAGAAGCTGAAGCTGCTAATATGAATATTATGATTGGAACAACGGGTGAAGAAAATCCTGGCAGTATTTCTCCAATGATAGAAGCCA
>CAZKND010000039.1:0-12417 GCA_964554215.1 Hadarchaeota archaeon (SeqCode)
TCTTGAGAAACTCTTCCACTAGATAATCCACCTTCTCCAATTCTTCATCCCAATTCTCAACTCTCTCCTTAACTTTAGGAAAACTAGCCATCATCGCAAAAGTATTAGAACCCATCAATGTGCAGCCCAACATCTCAACCTCTTTGCTTCCAAAACTTCTGCCTGTAACATCCCCTTCTATCTCGGATGTCCTGAAAACCTCATCAGCCCATTTGCCATTTGCAGCTAAAATTCCGGAAGGGGCGGGTGAAGCAAAGCTCTTGTGTCCCGAACCTATGAGAAAATCAGCTCCTAACTCTTTCCCATCCACAGGGAGGACGCCTAAAGAATAAGCAGCGTCTAATAGGACCGGTATATCGTAATCATGGGCTACTTCTGAAATCTCCTCTACTTCATGTCTGTTACCATATATGTAATCAATATGATCAACCATTATGAGTTTGGGAAGCTCTCCTTCTTCTTCCTTAACTTCTTCTATCTTCTCTTCAGTTGCAGAGGCTGTATGTATATTATCATCATTCTCCGGCACCTCTCGCACTTTTCCCCCAGCTTTCTCTACGGACAAGAACTCTGTATTATGAGCGAGTTGAGAAACTAAAACTACATCATCTTCATCAATCACAGTAGAAACTACAGCTTCAAAACCTCTCCTGGCTCCTGGAATCAACCTAACCTCATCCATGCCGGTGAAATCTTCTAATTCGGAGTGAAATTCTGCAATAGGAGGTTTATCAATTTTATCCAATCTAAAGGGTTTACTACACCAATCACAAGTGGAATACCCATCTCCGTACGAAATCATAGCTTTCATAGCTTCAGGGGTTAATCTACCTGCCGCTTGTATAGGATTTACATTGATAAACAATTCGTCCCTTGCTCTAGTATCTAAATCTTTACCAATCATTCCAAAATGTCCTCCTCAATTCTATCCAATCTGGCTCTAACGTCATCAATTATCTCCTCCACTTTCTCTGCCTGATCCTCACTAAAATCATGATTTGGAGCAGTTTTTCTAAAGAGACCCCTCAAATCCGTTAACCTGTAAAGAGCATCAAAAAGGTCATCTACAGATTCCTTACTCAATCACAACACCCATATTCTTCACATCACTTTTAAGATGTAAATAGTTTTAGAAAAGTGAAAAAATACAGTTCAGCTAAGATTCATCAAGCTTTTCAGAAATCTCTTCTTTACTACACGACCCGATATGTATTACCTCTCCCTCTTTTTCTAAAACTGGAATCCTATTGGAGTTATCTATTTTTTCTTCTAACTCATCCCTGTATTCCGGATTTTTATCAATATCTAACTCCTCATAATCCACATCAAGACTCTCCAAAATTTTCTTCATATGATTGCATCTAGGACAACCGTACGAAGAATATAATCTCAAATTCATTATTTTACCTCTCTAAAAATATGGAAAATTAGCGATAAACCAGAACAGGAGTTTCCGATCTCTTAACCACCGCTTCAGAAACGGATCCTAACTGAATAGTTTCTAGACCTGATTTTCCTCTAGCGCCGACAACTATTAGGTCAAACTCATGTTCCTTAGCATAACCTACAATTCCATTAGCAGCGCTTGAATCTTTTATTACTTCTCTCTCAACTTTTATATCGTGCTCTTCTGCTTTTTCTTCAAACTCTGATAGTAGTTCTTTCGCCGACGACACCTCATTCTCTATCGCTTCTTCAAGAATTTCTCCAGCATAGCCATAGCTAGAAACAACATTCAAGAAAGTAACTTTTGCATCGAACTTCTCCGCTAATTCCAATCCTTGATCTACAGCCTTTTCACTATACTTAGAACCATCTACAGCAAGCAGAATATTTTTCATGTTAATCTACCTTTATCAATCATTGATTAAAGCTTTTAGCCCAAACCTTCCAGTCTGGAGATAAATACATAGGTTCATTGTGGTTCTAATCCACTTTATCATCTTTAAGCACGATATCCCAACTGTAGCGCGCCTACTAATAAAAGAAAAGGTTCAATAAAGGGATACAACAATATCCTTTAATGATTACACAAGAATCAGGTCGATAAAATGTCCAAAAAAGGAGTTAACAAATCAGTTTCAGAAATAAATCAAAAGATCGAAGAAGGAAACGCAGTCGTGGTAACAGCGGAAGAGATGGTCGACATAGTAGACGAGAAAGGAAAAGAAGAGGCAGCGGAAGAAGTTGACGTTGTCACCACCGGAACTTTTGGAGCAATGTGCAGTTCAGGCGCCTGGTTGAACTTTGGACACGCCGACCCACCCATCAAATTGAACAAAGCATGGCTAAACGATGTGGAGGCGTATACCGGAGGCGCCGCAGTTGATGCTTATATTGGAGCAACTGCACTCTCCGAATCAGAAAGAATGGAATATGGAGGGGGGCATGTTATAGAAGAACTTGTAAGAGGCAGAGAAATAGATTTGAGAGGAAAGGGTTATGGAACGGATAGTTATCCAAGAAAGGAGATTGAAACAAGTCTAACAATCGATGACCTAAATCAAGCCGTACTTTGCAATCCTAGAAATTCATACCAAAAATATAACGCCGCAACTAATTCTCGAAATGAAACTATCCACACATATATGGGCACACTGCTCCCAAACCATGGAAACGTTTCCTTCTCCGGATCAGGAGAATTAAGCCCGTTGAACAATGACCCTGAATATCAAACTATTGGAATCGGAACACGGATTTTCTTGGGAGGTGGCCAAGGATATATATTCCAGGAGGGAACCCAACATTCTCCTAAAACTGATTTTGGGACGATAATGACTGTTGGAGATATGAATGAGATGAGTAGCGATTACATTAGAGGTGTCTCGGTCAGAAATTACGGCGTTTCGCTTTTCGTCGGTATAGGAATACCCATTCCAGTACTGAACGAGGATATAGCTGAATCTACCGGAATAAGTGACGAAGAAATAAAGACCAATATTATGGATTATGGCACTCCTAGAAGAGAAAAACCGAAAATAAAAGAGGTCACATATGAAGAGTTGAAATCAGGAAAAGTCGAGATAGAAGGTGAAGAAAAACCTGTAAGTCCAATGAGCAGTCTCAGTAAAGCTAGGGAAATTTCTCAAAAAATGAAAAATCAGATTAAGAACGGAGAATTTTTCTTATCAGAACCAGCAAGAAGATTATCTAGAGATGATGAGTTAAAGCCAATGAAGCAAACTTCCCCATCACCTGTAGCTAAACAGTTGATGACCGGTGAGGTAGTTACTGCAAAACCGTCCGAACCAATTGAATCTGCTGCGAAAATTTTCGCCGAAAAAGGGTTCGATCACTTGCCCGTAGTAGATGATGAAAATAAAGTGATAGGAATAGTTACATCCTGGGACGTTGCAGTTGCTTTAGGCAACGGGAAGGACAAAATTAAGGACATACTGACCTCAAAAGTGGTTACAGCCGGAGAAGACGAACCGGTGGACTCCGTAGCAAGGAAATTACAAAAGAATGAGATATCTGGAATGCCTGTAATAGACAATGATCACCATTTGAAGGGTATAATAACTAGCGAAGATCTTTCAAAGCTCATAAGGAGGGGCCGGATTGACTGATAAAATTCTCTTAGAGTACACCACTGAGAAAGCGGAAGAACCCATTATTTCATCCATCATCAGAAAAACAGATGCTGCGATAAACATCTTGCATGCAGACCTAACTCCGAAAGGAGGGGAAATATTCGTATCAATCGATGCCCCTGAAGAAAAATTTGATGAAATAGTGAATCTCTTCGAAGATAGCGGGGTTCAAGTGACAAAAGTAAAAGAGGGGATGAACTTGGATGAAGAAAAATGTATAGAATGTGGAGCTTGCATCTCACTTTGTCCTACCGATGCTCTCAACTTATCGGATGAGGATTATTCTATCGAGTTAGACGAAGAAAAATGTATTTACTGTAGAGCTTGTATACCTGCTTGCCCGGTGGACGCTCTTTCCATCGAATCTTTTTGACGTGATGAAATGTTTGATGAAAGGTGGAACCGAGAGCAAACTAGATTAAAGATAAAATCGGGTCAGAGAAAGGGGATTGAATCTGCAATAGAAGCAAGTAAGCAGGCCAGAGAACATCTGAAGGATATTATCGTTGATAAACCTGATTTTAGAAGCTCTTTGGAACCAATATCACTACATCCTGATAACTATCCTCCTGTTATCAGCGAGATGTTGAACTCTTCACAAATAGCTAGAGTAGGTCCTTTCGCTGCTGTGGCGGGCTCCATCTCCCAAATTGCTAAGGACTCAGCAGTGGAAGCTGGGGCCGAAAACATACTTGTTGATAATGGTGGGGATATGGCTATAGATGGGAATAAAGAGTTCAAGGTCGGAATTTTTGCGGGAGAGTCAACCGCTTCGGGAAGATTTTCTTTTTCCATCGAGGATGAGGATTTACCTATCGGTATTTGCACGAGTTCTGGAACGGTGGGACATTCGCTCAGTTTTGGCGAGTCCGATGCGGTGGTTGTGGTGAGTGAGAAGGCTTCTATTTCGGATGCGGCTGCGACTTCGATCGGTAATGCTGTCAGGGGTGAGGATGTTGAGTCTTCGGTTAAGAAAGGTCTTGACAAGGCTGATGATATCGGGCGAATAGATGGTTGTTTGATAATTAGGGATGGCCATGTCGGAAGGATTGGTTCTTTGCCCGAGATTTTTTCCCTGCCGGAAGAGTCTAGGGCTTATCCTGAGGATTTGACGATGGATGGTTCTGATTTGTTGGAATAATGACCCTGAACGGCTTCTCTATTACGTATAAAGATTTAAGGTGGGCATTACAAAATTTGATGGAGGACAGTTATTATGGTAGAAGCTTATTGTCTGATCTCTACGGAACCTGACATGACTCCAACCGTTTTCAAGACTGTCGAAGATTTGAAAGGCGTTGTTTCCGCCGAGGCTGTTACAGGGTCTTACGATCTTGTCGTCAGAGTCGAGGCCGATTCTTTCGAGATTCTTACTGAAACTGTTTTCAACGAGATTAGGAGCATTGATGGCGTCACCAGCACTTCGACTCTTACCGTGGTTGAGATCGAATGAAAAATTTTTTCGTTATAGGATTGGTAGGTCTTCAGGCTTCAGGAAAGACTGAAGCTACTTCGATGTTTATAGAAGAAGGTGCTTCCAGGGTCAGAATGGGGGATGTAGTTTGGGACGAAGTGAGAAACAGGGGTTTGGAAGTCAATCAGGATAATGTGGCTAAGGTCGCTCAGGATTTGAGAGACAAGGAGGGTTTGGGCGCTATCGCTAAGCGCAGCGTTCCTCGAATCGAGGCGGAGGGAGAAGAAAGCAAGTTCGTAGTGGTGGACGGCATCAGAGGGATTGAAGAGGTTCAAATATTCAGAAACGAATTCGGAGATAATTTTTACCTTCTCTCCATCAAAGCTTCGACCGAAACCAGGTATGAAAGGATTAAAGCTCGGGACAGGGAGGACGATATCGAAAGCCTTGAAGAGTTTAGGGAAAAAGACGAGAGAGAGCTTAGCTGGGGGTTGGAAGAAGCTATGGAGGACGCCGACTTCGAGATCACTAACGAGGGTTCTATCGAAGAATTAAAAGAAAAATTTTCCCAGATCGTGGGGGAAATAAAGGATGAAAATAAGATTGAAAGCTAAAATACATCCTAGTGAAGATGAAGAGACTATTAAAGAAGCGGTAAAAGCTCTATTTCCGAAATTAGACATCGATATACAGGAAGAAGAACTTGTAGGAAAATCTAACGACTTCGATGCTCTAGAAAATTTCAAAAACAAAATAGGTCTACAAGGTATCACTGCTTCTGCAAGAAGAGAACTTAAAAAGAGTAAAAGGGGCAATCAGCTAGATTTCTTCCTGAATAGACAAGCGGCTACTGTTCATAAGGTCAGTTTTTCTGGAAATGAAACGCCTCTAGGTCCGATCAGGGTCCATATCGAATCAGATGATATAGAAGAAGTAATAGTTTATCTCACAGGCAAAAAGAAAGAGGATTAAACATTCAACCTTCAAAATAGTCCTCTACGGAATCGGGCTCAAATATTCCTCTATCGGTTACAATACCTTCTACGAGTTCAGGAGGTGTGCAATCAAAAGCCGGGTAGAATCCCTTTACTTCTTTTGGAGCAATTTCAATATCTCTAAAGCTCTTCAACTCCTCCTCATCTCTCATCTCTATCTCTACAGACTGCCAATCAGGAGTATCCGGGTCGGGCCCCGTGTACGAGATTGCATAGAACGGGATGTCATGTCTTTCAGCTGCTAGGGAGATCTGATAAGTGCCTATTTTATTGGCAACGCTGCCGTCTAACGAAATCCTGTCCGCCCCAGTCACAAACTTATCGATAAGACCTTCTCGCATGACGTGGGCTGGCATGCCGTCGGTTATCAGAGTCGTGTCAAAACCTCCTTCGCTTAAGGCAAACGATGTCAACCGAGCACCTTGAAGATAGGGCCTGGTCTCCGTGCAGAAATAGTCTATTTCTTTTCCTTCATCTCGAGCATAATCCCCCATGAGATAAATCGCCGGTCCTCCGTAGCAGTGTGTTAGGATTGTATCTCCATCTTCTATCCTTTCAGAAGCGTATTTACCTAATTTTCTAGAGGTGTTCATTATGGTTGAGGTCCAATCGTAGGCCTTTTCTCTCATCTCTTCGAACAGGTCTCCGTTTTCCGAGATTGTTTGTTCTGAAATTTCCAACATGTCCTCCAAAAGATGGTGTAGCGAGGTCTGAGTAGGTCTAGTGTTCTTGATTCTCTCTATTGCTTTTTCCATATGCTCTCTCTGCTCTTCCTCGTCCTCGTCCTGGACCTGATGTGCCGCTATTGCTACACCGTAAGCTCCTGCCGGGGAGACACCTAGGCTTTGAGTGACCATTTTCTCTATAGCTCTCGCCACTTCTTCATAATTTTCACACCTGTGTTCAACTAAGTTTGAAGGAAGTTTTCTCCGGTCTAGGATTACTACTTCGTTCTCGTCCTGGTCGAAAAAGACGTTCCGGTGCAAATCGACTAAGATTGGTAAGTCATCTTCTCCCATGTTATCATTTTTACTTAGTTAAGCGATTTAATTACTATTTCTCACCTTGACCAAAAAATCATAAAACAGTGTAAACTTCTTGGTTAATTGGCGATGATGAAAAGGGGGTTATACGACTTAAGTGGATGATTTCAACTCTCTTTCTGAGCCTATTTTTTAAGCTCTACTTCGTACTCCATCAGGTCTTCTGCTAAAGTCGTGTTTGGAAACACTTCTCTCGCTTCTTCCTCTAAGACAGAACCGTCTGAATAGCGAGGGCTCGGATGGATTAAAAAAAGTTTTTCTACGTTCGCCTCTTTAGCAATCTCAGCGGCTTGCTGAGTGGTGGAGTGATTCGCTTCCGCCGCCTCTTCGGCAAGTTCAGAAGAGAAAGTTGCTTCGTGGATCAAAACATCGGCTCCTTCGGCTAAATCGCGAATATCTTCGGCCGGGCTGGTGTCTCCGGAATAAACTACTTTCCTACCGGGTCTTGAAGGTCCTAAAACCTGTTCGGGTTTCACTGTGGTTCCGTCTGAAAGCTCGACAGGATTTCCTTCTTGGAGGCGTGAAAAGTCCGGGCCGGCCTCTAAACCTAATTCTTTCGCCTTTTCCGGATGGAATTTTCCAGGTCTCTCGTCTTCGATCAGAGCATAGGCAAGTCCTTTGGTGGAGTGTTCCGGTTCTGCTGTCTTTATCTTATATTCCTCTCTTTGGACTTCGTCTCCGGGGCTTAATTCTCTGACTTTAACTTCGAACTTTTCTGTGTAGACCGGGATTTCTAGTAAGGTGTTTATCTTCTCTTTCGATCCTTCAGGCCCAAAAATTTTCAAATCCTTCTCCCTGTCCATCAGAGACATCGTCTGGATAAGTCCGGGCACACCCAAGAAATGGTCTCCGTGAAAATGAGTGAGGTAGATCGATTCGATCTTCATCGGACTGACCGGAGTTTGAGTCATTTGACGTTGGGTGCCTTCACCGCAGTCGAACAATAATAGTTCTCCTTTTCTCTGGATGGCTATGGATGTCACTCCTCGATCTTTGGTCGGAAAGCTTCCGCCAGTTCCTAAAAATGTTATTTTCAAACTCTCTCCCTCTTCATGTAAGTGTAAATATTTCTGGTTAAACTACCATGAACTCTCTGTTTATGTTTTTCCTTCAAAGTCAATGGTAAGTCCTCCGAAATTTCTTCTAAATCTATCCGTTCAGGTGCCGTTATGCATAAAAATTTTCCAGTTTTCAGAACGTCGGCCAATCTCGGAAGGGCCTCCCGGTAAAGTTTCCCCAATTCACTGCCTCCGGTGCTCGCTTGTCGCCCATAGGGCGGGTCTGTGGCGATGGCATCTACTCTTTCCCCGCTCAACTCCCTCGCATCTCCTTCTTCCAAATCGTAATTAATGATTTTCTCCCCTTCAAGGTTCTTCTTGGCACCTTCGATGAGTTCCGGGTTTATGTCAACGCCTTTCACGTCGGCCCCCACCAGTCCTGCCTCTATGAGGATCCCGCCAATCCCACAGAAAGGGTCTAAAAAACTTCCATCTTCAGGGGTTCTGGCCAAGTTGACCAAAGCTCTGGCCATGTTTGGCTGCATGGTGCTTGGATGGACCTCACTTCTTTCGGGCGGTTTTCTCTCCGAAAATATTTCTCGGTCAACTTCTCTTTTCAATAGGGAAACAACGACTTTCCCCTCGCTCAGTACAACTTTGATCTCATTGTCCGGATAATCTAAATCTATTTCGTAATCGTACTCTTCTCTCAACAAATCACCGATTCGGTTAGCTAGAGATTGAGTATCTTCTTCGGGAAAATAATTCTTGACTTTCTTCACCCTTACAGAGAGGGTCTCGGATTGAGGTAAGAAATCGACCAGATCAGAACTGCCTATGCATTCAAACAGGTCGTCCAAAGTACAAGTGCAAAAATGTTCACCGATCCAGTGACACATGCCAAGTCTTCTGGACAGGTCCGAAGCTTTCGCTTCAGATTCCAAAACTAAGACCTGGTCTAATTCTTCTATGAACTCGTAATCTTCACCAAATGCTTCGATCGTTGCCTTAGCCTCAGCACTGGGTAGGGTAGAATGCTTACCTGAAAGGAAAAAAACAAAACGGCTCATCTATCTCACTGGAGAATGGCCTCTGCAATAACAGGTGCGACAGAAACCTCGCTCACTTCACTTTCAATCGTATCCGTGCCTATTATCTCCAATGCTCCGGCTTCCATGATATTTTCCAAAGCATCTCCAGAAAGCACGGGGTGAGTACAACAAGCGTATACATCTCTCGCCCTATTTTCCTTAAGCAACATGATGGCTTCACACATCGTTCCACCTGTACTGATAATATCATCCACTAAGAGTACATCTCTTCCTTCAACATCTATTTCTGGAAGCGTTATCTCCACATCTTCCGAATCTAATCTTTTCTTCATCATGAAATCCCAGTCGGCTCCTATAGCTTCCCCTGCTTTTCTCGCCCAGTTCTCCGCTCCGGCGTCAGGGCCCAGAACTACTGGATTTTTCAAATCAAAATTTTCTTCCACATGTTCGGCCAGGAGGTCTGATGCAGTCAGGTTGTGAGCAGGGATGTCGAAAACTTCCGGGGTTTCCTCCATCTGTTGAGGGTGGTAATCCATTGTGTAAATCTCGTCGGCTCCGGAGCTTTCAAGCAGTTTTGCGACAGTGTTCAAACTAACTGCTTCTCCAGGTTCGAATCTTTTATCTTGTCTAGCGTATCCGAAGTAAGGCATCACGACTTCTACTTTTTCAGCTCCCAAGTCTTTCGCAGCGTCTATCATGAAAAAAAGTTCCATATAGTTCTGATTTGGGGGGTAACAAGTGGATTGGACTATCACTATTCTTTCATCTTCTAAATCTTCTTCGAAACGAACATATATCTCTCCATCGGGAAACCTTTCCCGTTCTACTGGTACTAAATCTTCATTTAGTTCTTCCGAGACCTTTTCGGCCAAATCCTTTGATGCAACTCCAGGTATTATTTTCATTTTTACATAATTGGTTTGGTTTGAAATTATTAAAAAAGTATTGAGTATTCAAAACAGGTCTATATAGCATTATGTGAAAGGTTAGTTTGTAAAGGCGTTAGAAGGGTGAGGTTCGAGATGAATGCAAGAAGTCTGCTAAACAAGTTGAAATGGCATCCGGATGAAGACATAGAAGAAGCAGAGGTAACTATCATCCACAGGGGTGCTCCGAGAGACAGGAAGACAATAGAGGGAAATGACATCGGGGATATTGGAAGTGAATTTTTCGAAATCAAGCTGAATGAAAACTCAGTTAGAATCCCTTATCATAGAATTTTAAAAATAGAGAAAGATGGAGAGATAATTTGGGAAAATCTCCCTAAATAACCATCCTCAACAATGCTACTATCAAAGCCGTCGCCCCACCGAAAGCTCCCATTTTAAGAGCCGAATAGAGAACATTTCCTTTAGACATTTTTCCAATATAAGCCCCTAAAACAAAGAAAAGGGCTACAGAAATACCTATAGATGAATACAAAGCACTCATAGGGGTGAAATCGAGAATCATAGCGAATATGAAAGGAATCACAGGAATTATTGCCCCTATCATTGTCGACACTCCGTCAACTATACCGCTAGTCAAAACCTTATTCTTGAATTCCTTATCCACCTTCGACTCCTTTATAGCGCCATCCTTCAGCAAAGCCTTCTCCACTCTCTCATATCTCTTAGATAGAGCGGCCTTCTCCCCCATAAAAGCTCCTAAAAGATTGGACAATCCGTTCGCCACTCCTCCACCCAATCCAGCGGAAATTATAATCTGGCTCGCACTTGCCTGGCCCGATCCGATAACGGTACTGGCTCCTATAACTATACCTAATGTGGATAATAAACCGTCAATGAATCCACGTATTAGATAACGATCCATTTTATACCTCCAATAAAATCAACATAACCTCTGAAAAAATCAGTAACAATTTTCATATAATTTACTATGTGCTCGAAATTAATAAAAATAAAAAAAGGGAGTTCAAGCGTCCATGTCGATATCGAGTTTGTCCACAAGTTCTTTGTACCTGTTCCGAACGGTCACTTCCGTCATATCTGTCACTTCTGCCACTTCCCTCTGAGTCTTCCTTTCACCCATCAGATAAGCAGCGATATAGATAGCCGCTGCTGCTATACCTACTGGGCTTTTACCCGAGGTCAACCTTTCCTCCTTTGCTTGCCTTATTATACTAATGGCCTTAGTTCTAGTTTCCCCCGAAATATCTAAATCACTGCCAAACCTGGCCACATACCTAGCTGGATCAATAGGCGGCAAACGAATCTCCAACTCTCTCGTGATGAGTCTATAACTCTTGCCGATATCTTTCTTGCTAACGCGACTGACCTCAGTGATCTCTTTCAAACTACGAGGAACTTGATTCTCCCGGCAAGAAGCGTATAAAGATGCCGAAGAAACGCTCTCAATAGATCTGCCACGTATCAAATCCTGATTAACCGCCTCCCGATAAAACTTTGAAGCCGTCTCACGAACATTGTCAGGCAGACCTAACTGCGATGACATTCTATCAATCTCGGAAAGAGCAGTAGCCAAATTTCTATCCTTCGCGCCAGAGACCCTAATCCTCTTCTGCCATTTTCTCAAACGATACATCCTGGACCGTCTTTCAGGAGAAAGATTATTCCCTCTACCATCCCTATTCTTCCAATCTATCTGGGTGGACAATCCTTTATCGTGGATGGTCTCAGTCGAAGGTGGACCTGCCCTACTCTTCTCCTCATGCTCTGAACTGTCGAAAGCCCTCCATTCCGGCCCTCTATCCTTGATACCTTCCACTATAACCCTACCACATTCACTACATATCTTTACATTCTGCTCGTAATCTCTTCTAACGGATGGTGAATCACAACCTGGACACTTGACACTATCATCTTCAGATGTTTGACCATCTAAATTTTCTTTATTTTCAGCCTCAGACATTTTCTCCCCCTTTCTCAAACATTTCTAACAGCACCCCCGTCCGTGCATAATGAAAAAGTCAGAACCCCGAAGCCCAAGTTTTTATTTCTTTAAGGGTGGATAATATTCAAATTTATCCTAACTTTTATATCTTTCGAAACACTTTAAAAGTAAAACCTAAAATTTAGGGAAAATGTCAAATTTTCCCCTTTTCAATACCCATCCCGTAACAAAAATTGGATAAAATGTTCCAATCCGATGAGAATCCCTCTATCATAGACGTCGTAAGATCAATGAAAAGAACCGGATTCCAATATGAAGAAATCTACGACATCCTAACAAGAGCAGGGATCCCAAGCGAAGAAACAGAACTATTGCTAAACCGAATCGAAACGGATTTTGAAGATGCTAAATTCAATTCTAAAAAAACTAGACTAGGAAAAGAAGTCGAAGAAATATTCTCCACAGAAAT
>CAZKND010000040.1:0-4601 GCA_964554215.1 Hadarchaeota archaeon (SeqCode)
CCCCCATCCGCCAAAATGGAAGAAAGATCCGTAACTCGGTTCACATCATCCGGATGCCGGACGGGAACAAGCATATTTTTGTAGTTATATTCCTTAGTCTCTTCACTCAAACTACAATCCCCCCATCATATTCTCCACTTCTAAGTTTAGCTTCAGAACATTTATGCGTTTCATCCCATAGAGACCGAGAGCTCTCCCCTCTTCAAGTTCCTCTATCTCAGAATATAGCGCTTCTTGGGCCTCCGCCTCCGACATGGCTGTTTCATCCGAAATGTGATGGGCAACTCTGGGCACCTGGAAAACCGCCGCCTTAACAGTTATATGGGGATCTAGTGCTGAACCCGATTCCGTGACCAAAACAGAAGGTATCTCACTCCCGCCTCCGTAATTATCCGGCATATTCTCCAACATGCTTCTGACCCTGTTCTCTAAACCGGAGTTCTCCACCGGGGCCAAATTCTGGCTGCCCGATTTCATAGCGTTGTAATCTATCGAAGAAGGTCTACCATGGAAGTATTCGGGCCCTTTGAACTCCTGTCCGATCAGTTCGGAACCCACTACCTCACCACCTTGCTTCACCAGGCTTCCATCTGCTTTATTGTTCCATAGGGCCTGTCCTACAATCCCGATAACTCCTGAGTAAAGGATGCAGAAAACCACCACTCCTACTATCAATAGCCTGAGTGAAATTGACAGATCTTTTATCTTTCCCTTCATCAGAACACCCCTATAGCATTGAGCAACAGGTCAATGGCTTTTATAGACAGGAACGGAGCTATCAAACCCGCTCCTCCGTAAACTAAAAGGTTTTTTCTTAATAATTTCGACGCACTCTCTGCTTTGTACTCCACTCCACGCATAGCGATCGGAATCAGGAAAGGAATTATCAGAGCATTGTAGATTAGCGAAGAGATTATAGCGCTCTGCGGAGAAGCCAGATTCAACACGTTCATCTTGTTCAGCACAGGTATACCGGCTCCGAAAATAGCGGGGACTAGCGCGAAGTATCTGGACAGATCATTGGCTATGCTGAAAGTGGTTAGAGAACCCCTAGTCATCAAAAGCTTCTTCCCTATAGCCACAACCTCGATAAGTTTCGTCGGATCTGAATCTAAATCGACCATATTTCCAGCCTCCTTCGCCGCATTCGTGCCACCCTGCATGGCCAAACCGACATCCGCCTTGGCAAGTGCCGGAGCATCGTTAGTACCGTCACCCGTCATACCTACGAGTCGGCCCTCTCCCCGGATCTTCTCGACCAGTTCGATCTTTTCCTCGGGCTTGAATTCGGCATAGTACTCATCTATCCCAACCTCTTCCGCCACGGCCTTGGCAGTCCTTTCATTGTCCCCTGTAGCCATTATAGTCGTCACACCCATATTCTGCAGGTCCTTGATACGCTTCTTTATACCGGGCTTCAGCTCATCCCGCAAATCTATCAAACCCACGACCGAACCGTCGACCGATACGGCGAGCGGTGTACCTCCCTTATCCGAAATATCGTGTGCCTTCTCTTCCGTTTCGGAAGGTACATCCTCGGAATTCTCCGTCACGGCATCCACCGCACCTTTTCTTATCTCTGTACCGTCGGATAGGTCGATTCCACTCATCTTGGTCTTCGCTGAAAATTCGATAAAGTCCTCTTCGGAAAGTTCGGATTCATCGACATCTACACCTTTTTCCTGGGCAAGACTCGTTATTGAACGCCCCTCCGGAGTCTCGTCAAAGTAAGAGGCCTTGAAACTTGCGTTAACTATTTCGGAATCGTCATGGCTGCCCAACGACACGAAGCCTTCGGCGGTTCGCTCCCCCGTGGTTATCGTCCCGGTCTTATCCAGTATCAGAGCGTCCAGGTCTCCTGCCGATTCGACAGCTTTACCAGATTTCGCAATCACGTTGTCTTCCGTAACGTTAGTCATGCCGGCGATTCGGATAGTCGCTAGCAAAGCTCCGATCGTGGTCGGCATGAGGCCTACGAGAAGAGCAATCAGGTTGGCGATGTCGACATTCATACCCACATAAGTGCCAAAGTACTTCATCGTGGTAACGGCTACGAGATAAATGAATGTGAAACTCGCGAGAAGAAGCGTCATAGATATCTCATTTGGAGTCTTCTCCCTGTTCGCCGACTCGACCAATCCAATCATCCTGTCCAAGAAAGATTCTCCAGCCTCGGCAGTCACCTCTATCTTCAAACGGTCGCTGAGAACTTCCGTACCTTCAGTCACCGAACTCCTGTCACCACCACTCTCCCTGATTACAGGCTCTGACTCCCCTGTCACGGCCGATTCATCGATCGACGCACTGCCTTCTATAACAGTTCCATCCCGAGGTATTACATCTCCCTCTTCTACAAATGCTATATCCCCCTTTTCCAGATCCTCACCGGCAACTTCTTCGTAATGTTCCTCCGAAATCTTTCCCAACTCGATATCCTCGGAAAGTTTCTTCCCCTTAGTCTCGGTCTTCAACTCTTTCAAACTTTCCGCATGCGATTCCCCTTCAAGCTCCGCCAACGATTCCGAATAATTGGCGAAAAGGACCGTGAAAAGCAGTATCCCCGTGATGAATCCGTAATACCATTGAGCTTCCTGACCTTGGAAGAACTGTGGATAAATCGTGAGCGCCAAAGTCATGATTGTTCCTATTTCTACGACGAACATCACCGGATTCTTAATCAGATATCGAGGGTCCATCTTGACGAAGGACTGTTTTATCGCCTCTATCTGCTTTTCCCAATCGACCATCTAGATTGCACCCCCGAGGAACTCTCCGAGAGGCCCCACCGATAGCGACGGTAGGAAAATCAGCGCGCCGATAACGACTATGACACCAAGGAAAAGTATGAGGAAAGCCAAGCTCTCAACATCCAAAGTTCCCTCCGTCTCAGGTCTGACCTTTTTCTGTGCCAAAGAACCGGCAATAGCTATCTGTCCAACTATTGGTAGATATCGTCCGAGAAGAATCTGAGCTCCATTAGTGAGGTTAAAGAAAAGGGTATTATCCGAAAGGCCTTCAAAACCGCTGCCATTGTTGGCGGAGGCGGAGAACATCTCGTAAAGTATCTCCGCAAAACCACGAAAACCAGGATTGGCGATCGCCTCTTTCCCTAGGTCCGTAGCAACGGCCAGAGACGTCGGTATCAAAACCAGCGTAGGCAAGAGTAGTATTATGAGGGCGGCTATCCTGATTTCGTTCCATTCAATCTTCTTCCCCAGATACTGAGGTGCTCTACCGATCATCAAACCTCCGATGAAAACTGCTATCAAGAGGAAAGTCATGAGGTTGAGCAGTCCCACTCCTATCCCGTTGTAGAGACAGTTCATGCTCATAGCCAAAAAGAGAGGAAGCGCTCCTTGCGCATTAAAACTGTTGTGCATGCTGTTCACAGCCCCGTTTGTCGTAGAAGTGGTTGAAACACCCCAGAGAGCGCTCAGTGATGGACCGAATCTGGTTTCCTTTCCTTCCATGTTCCCATGAGGCTGAACGACTTCCAAGCCGTCCACATTCATGTCCACGCTTTGATTTGACTCCATCTCACCCCTTATTCCTAAGAACATTAGACCTGTGAACAGTATGAAAAACGTAACTATCAGTATCAAAGCATGACGCCTCTTATCTATCCACACACCGAAAGCGTAAATGACAGATATCGGAGCCGCCAGTAAGATTAAGTTGAGAACGATGTTTGAGAGGACTGTAGGATTTTCGAAAGGATGAGCAGCATTTGCCGCGAAGTAACCTCCTCCATTCGTTCCGAGCATCTTTATCGACTCAACTCCGGCTACCGGACCGATTCGGATGGACTGTTCGCCACCAGCTATTGTCTGTGCGGTGACCTCCCCTCCTAGAGTTTGCGGAACACCTTGTGAAACTAGGAATATTCCAATTATTAGTGCGATCGGAAGGAGAAATCTAACCGATCCTCTTATCAGATTTTCGTAGAAGTTTCCCAGATTTTCGTCTTCCTCGTTAAGAACCCCCCGGGAGAATCCGACAGCAAGGCTCAGCCCTGTTCCGGCCGACATGAACATCGCTAGAAGGACACCGAATGTCTGGCTGAAGTAAGAGAGATTTTCACCTGCGTAGTGTTGTTGGTTAGTGTTTGTCACGAATGTCGATGCGGTGTGGAAGGCCTGATCCCAGCTCATTCCCGATAAATCGAGCGGGTTCATCGGCAAAGTCCCTTGGAACTTGAATATCAATATTATAAAAACAAATAGAACCGAATTGAAAACGAATACTGAGAAAAGGAACCTCTTCCAGTCCATTCCATCTTCTGTGTCCAGTCCAATTGCTTTGTAGATGAAATCCTCAATCGGAGTAAACACCTTGTCAAGCTTTTCAATTCCTCTCAACCAACTGGGAAGTTCTCCTCGCGATTTCACCTGGTCGTGAAAAATCCAACCTAGATATTCTCCAAAGATGTAAATAAGAAACGCGAGGACTGCGACGAAAATTGTAATCTGACCTATAATATTTAGCATAATCTCCCTCTATCAGAACTTTTTCGGATTAAACAAAACGTAGGTTAGGTAAATTATCAATCCTATCACTACTGCGATATAGACTAAGTTACCTATCTGTGTTATCTCCACTGT
>CAZKND010000040.1:4701-12208 GCA_964554215.1 Hadarchaeota archaeon (SeqCode)
CCCATTTTTACGAGCGGATGAGAAAGAACATTACGAGCTCAATATTTAATTTCTTCACCGGTGCTAAAATTGAAAGAAAAAGAAACCAAACCCTCTCTAGAAAACCTAATCGAAGAACTAAATCTGAATATCGAAACACTACACCCCGGTGGACTAGAAACTACGAAACAACTTGCAGACATGTGTGAAATAGAAGAAAATATGAGAGTTCTCGATGTAGCCTCAGGAACAGGCCTTAGCGCCATTTTTCTATCTGAAAACTATGATTGTTCCGTAACGGGAATAGACCACTCAGAGATGATGGTCAAAAAAGCGAGAAAAAAAGCTAAGGGAAGAGAAGTCGATGTCGAATTTACTGTGGCCGATGCACACCAGCTGCCTTTCGAAGATGAATATTTTGACGTAGTGATCTCGGAATGCACACTTTGTCTCTTGGAAAAAGAAAAAGTTCTCGACGAAATGACCCGGGTTGTGAAAGAGGGAGGACGGGTCGGAATACACGATATCTGCTGGAGTGAAGATGCTGACCAAAGTTTGAAAAAAAGTCTTGCCGAAATCGAGGGAGAGAGACCCGAAACGAAGGACGGATGGATAAAACTGTTCCAAAATGCCGGGCTGAATGAAATTGAAGCAAAGGAAGAACCCGATATTATGGATGACTGGATGGAGAGGATGGAAAGGGAAATAGGCATCTCGGGAAAATTAAAGATATTCATAAAGGTCGTGAAGGAGTGGGGATTTGAAGGTCTGAAGAATATCAGAAAATCGGAAAAAATTTTTGAAGATCCCCAAACAGGTTACATAATCATCGTCGGACGGAAACATTCGGGAGTCTAACCTAATGAAAATTAACTTACTGTTCTTTTATTCTCAAAATACATATTTATAGTCAAATATCGCTGAATTAATGATGAAGGTTTCCTAAATATGAATTTCAATATTGGTAGACCTTGGAAATTCTTTTTTCTAACTTTTTCGTGGTCTTGGATAATCTGGACTCTCTGTATTGTTCTCGGTTTTAGTCTTGACAGTAGTGCTGGCACCGTTTTTTACATTCTCGGTGCTCTCGCCCCCTCATTGATCGGTATTTTACTAGCCAGATTTGATGAAGAGAAGGGGTATTGGGAAGATTTCAAGAATAGAATAACTGATTTCGGTTTGATTGAGAGAAGATGGTACCTGGTTATATTCGGGTTAATCCCGATAACGATTCTTGCTGCATTCTTGATGAACTATCTAGCAAACAACCCTCTCCCAAATTTGACCATTCTCAGTAACTATTTGATGAACCCGTTGTCATTATTAGGTTTCGGAATAGCGACCTTGATTGGAGGGCCTCTAATCGAGGAGATGGGTTGGCGAGGGTACGCTCTCGATCATCTTATAGAGAATGGTAATCTTATCAGAGCGGCGCTGATAGTGACTCTCTTTTGGACGGTCTGGCATTGGCCTCTCTTCTTGATTGAGGGCACTTTGCAGTCTGCGTTGATAGGTGAGTCTTTTGCCTCGGTCCTTATCTATAATGTCGAAATATTCTCGTACGGAATCCTGATCGTCTGGATATACAATAACACCGATAGAAGCATCTTATCCGCTATCCTTTTCCATTTCAGCATCAACTTTTTCGCGGGGATAACGAACTTCTCGACCGAATTCAGGATTTTCGAAACAATCGTCCAGTTAACTATGGCAATTGCAGTTCTGGTTTATTGGAAAAGTAAAGAGAATGATGAAGACTCTCTTTAAAGATTATAACCCAAATCTACACCTTATTACTCCAAATTCTCATAGTTTTAATCCATAGCATCTAATTTTATCCAGATTCAAAACCAACCGATGGAGTCTTAAAAAAGATTATCTATTTAGGTTTAGTGATTTCTCCATTCTTATTCTGAAATAGAACTTTTGTTATGAATACTACCATGCTTTTCCCAGCTTTCCATCTTATTCCTCTGCCGGTATATCTTCGGTCAATCTTTTTCCAGCTTTTATTCCAGCTTTTTAGTATAGTGTTCAATTTTCTTCTTAACTTCGTCAGGATTTTTCGTGGATAAAACGACTTCTTCTATCCATCCATCTTTCAACGAAAGCACGACCCTTGGCCCTCCAACGCTATTGTATACAGTTCTCCATTTTCCACCTATTCTCGCTATTCTGAATCCCCACCCGCCGTACCAAAAGCTCGAAGTTTCATCGAGATAACAATCATCAATCTCATCCCAGGAAATATTTCTTTTGTAGAGACCATATCCGACTGTCAAGCCTTCAGAATCAATCTTGATTGTAAGTCTCAAAAAGTTAACAGTTATCACAAAAAGAATTACAGCCATCAAAGGCCAGAACCAGACCGGAAGCGGCTCAGTCCACCCCCACCCCACAACGATATCGTAAACTCCCAAAAAAGCGAACACAGCAGTTACCGATCCCAGAGTCAAAGCCATCCATTTAGAAAATATTTTTTCAGTATACCCTTGATTGATCATGTTATCTTTACTTTCCCCCATAGTTTGACCCCTCTAAAATATAATCTTGAACCAGGTTTTCTCCTTCTCTATTTTTACAAAAAGAGGGCAAATTTGTTAAAGATTTTGCATCATCTGAAAAAAATCTCGTCAAAATTTAGTAGTGACGAAAATAACGATTTTATGTGGCTAAAAAACAAGAATAACAGGAAAATAGTGAGCTGGATAGTGAATCATAACTTATCCACTAAATATGTAGCGGAAAAATCCGAAGTATTCCAACGAAGAAATAAAATCAACCCTTTTGTTAAATTCATAACGAAGGCCATATGGAATTAGGTCAAAGGACGACAAGGGAAAAAAACTGGGAATTTTAAGGGCCTGATATGAATTATCCCTCCGAACATTGGCATACACCCTTTAACAAAAAAGCACACGTTATACTTTTAAGTTAGGTTACTGGGACTCTCCACCTCAGTCTAGAAGAGTTAAACCATTCAAGATGTTCCAAAGATTTTTTCCTACCACCAAGCTCTAATCTTTACTAATGTCATTTTAAATCATCAAAATGTTAACATTAAGGATAATAAACCGTTAACTTTTTAACTCATCTAAAACGAAGAAGGGACGATGATGCTATCTAAGAGCGAAATAGACAAATACTTCGACCTCAACGAGTCAGCGGAACGAGCGCTCAAAAGCGCTCCGAAGGTCACGCTCGCCCGAAACGTAGAGGAACTAAGAGACCTCGCCGTGCCCGGCGACCCTGACGAATGGTTCGAAGTCTCCTACGAGGTAGGCGGCGAAGAGATTACGGAAGCCAAATCTTGCAGTGTCAAAAACGGAATAGCCGTCAACTACCCGGACCCTTACATGCGTAGAAGGGACCCGAAAGCCATGCTGATAGGTGACGACATGCCCTCGGACAAGAGGCATTACGAGGACGAAGTCGGCGAAGATTTCCAATCATTGAGAGAGGAAACCTACGACTGGTTATCGGAACAAGAACTCTTAGCATTCCCATTCATGTCCGGACATAAGGACTGCGGGATCCCATCGATAGCGATAGCCCCCGGCAACGCAGGTTTTTTCGCCCTCGGTCTAGGACTCCTCCAAGGAGTGACGGACATAGAGAACATGAACACCCCTGTCAAACCTAAAGTTTACATAAACGTGGCACCTCCTTTCCGACACACTCACTTCGACGGCAAACAGCGCGTGGTCCACAACCGGAGCAAAACCCAACACGAGATATTCAGCTACAACCTCTACCCCGGCCCCAGCGCCAAGAAAGGTGTCTACGGAGCGCTTCTCCACTTCGGTCGAATGGAAGGTTGGGTCACAACTCATGCTTCAACTGTCAAGACCAGAACCCCTTACAACATGAAGTGCGTGTTCATGCACGAAGGAGCGAGCGGCGGCGGAAAGAGCGAGATGAACGAGAACATACACCAGGAGCCGGACGGTTCTATCCACCTGGGGCACAACATAGTGAGCGGCGAAGACAAGAATCTGGTCATACCTAGATTCAACAAGCTGATGCCCGGCGCCGACGACATGGTGCTCTGCCACAAGGACCTTCAGAAGGACAACGGAAAGCTGACGACCCAAGATGCGGAGACCTCCTGGTTCATCCGAGTTGACCATATCAAAAATTACGGCACCGACCCCGACATCGAATCACGATCAATCTCACCCGAAGAACCTTTAGAATTCTTCAACATACACACACAGCCCAACAGCACGGCCCTCCTCTGGGAACATGTGGAAGACGAACCCGGCGTGCCGTGCCCCAACCCGCGCTTCGTCCTTCCGCGGAACACCGTTCCCAACATAAGCAACGAAACCCTCGACATCGATGTCAGAAGTTTCGGGATACGCGCACCGCCCTGCACCAGAGAAGAGCCGAATTACGGGATATTGGGTATGTTCCACGTGCTCCCGCCGGCCCTAGCCTGGTTGTGGAGGCTGGTCTCCCCCCGAGGCTACGGCAATCCTTCGATAGTGGATACCGAAGGGATACAGGCCGAAGGTGTAGGATCTTACTGGCCGTTCGCGACGGGGAAAAAGGTGGACCATGCCAACCTATTACTTGAACAGTTCATGAACACTCCTGACGTTCTCAACGTCCTGACCCCCAATCAACATGTGGGAGCTTGGGAGGTCGGATTCATGCCCGAATGGCTCATGAGGGAATACCTGCCTCGACGAGGAGGTAAACTGGAAGAGGAAGAACTATCTCCGGCCAGGTGCGACCTGCTCGGGTACGCTCTGGACGAGATGATCATTGAAGGTCACGAAATCTCCAAATACATGTTGGACGTTTCCCGCCAGAAAGAGGTCGGCGAAGAAGCTTACGATGAAGGGGCTGAAATCTTGACTTCTTTCTTCAAAGAGGAGGTTAAGAAATTCCTCACCGATGACCTTCACCAGACCGGCAGGGAGATTATCGAGACCTTCCTCGACGATGGTTCGGTGAAAGATTTCGAAGAGATAATAGACAGCAATCAGATTATCTCCCAGTAAAGACGACACTGAGATCATTACTCAGATAGAAAAATACTCTCTCTTTTTAGAGGATTGAATCCACAGCGGCTGCTCCCACCACGCTGAAGATGGCACCTACACTCATGGTCTTGAAAGCTACGAAAGGTGTCGCTCCGAAGAATTCGACCGCGTTGAGGACGAAGATCAGAGAACCTACCGAGAGATATGCGACCAGGATCAGAGAAACGAGTCTAACGGGAACCATGACTATCTCCCCCTCTTCTTCGATGTCTCGGCTCTTGTCTGCTTTGTATAACGAGGCGGAACCGATCAGTATTACCATCAGGACAGTTATCAGGGAATGGAAAACAGTCATATTACCGGCTAACATCCAAACCTCCTCCGTTACGACGAACGGTCCAGCCAATAAATACCCGCCGAGAACCTGCTGGGTTAGGTCCGAGATAGCAAATCCTTTGTTCATTCCAAATTAGACAAAAATCTGAATATCTATTAAGCTTTTCTGCAGAGAGTCCGAACTGAACAGATTCGACCTTTAAAAAATAGAAAAAAGGTAGAGGGATTTAGCTTTGCTGTAGATCTACACACCAATCATTATCCAAACCAAGGTGATAATGGCAACTCCAATTGCCACCATTGTCGACCAGTCAAGAATCTTGGATGTGAGCCCTTCTTCCGATGACTCTTCAACTGTCGGCTCTTCGGCTCCCGGTTCGACAAATTTTTCATCCCCGGTCACATCTACCACTAAGACCGATTCATCTTCCTTTATCGGCTCAATCTCTTCCAAGTTCTTTATCTCTTCGCCTTCTTCCCTATGGAAAATCGGCGCATCCCCTGCATTCTTCTTAATCGATTTTATTCCCCTTAGGCAACCTTGCTTGCTTTTGTATCCTTGCCCTACAGAAATAATCTCGTTGTTTCTGGCTATCAATCGAAATCTCCATCTCCCCCCATGTCCTCTATATACTTCAAACCTAGATTCAGGCATAAAATCTCCATTATTACTTAATAGTTCATTCCTTTTATTATCTTGCCTTTTCCCCAATTATACGGCCTTAGAAATACGGGAACAATTTGTTATTTGAATTTTATCAAAAATACCGAAAAACTAGAACTTTTTTATCTTCATTTATTTGAAAAAGGATTATAAGAGTTCAAAATTTAATATTAAACGATATTTAAATTTAAAGCCCTGAATAGATGGGTTAATCAACATCCTAGAAACAAAAAAATCACTTTACTTCTCAAAAGGCGTCAAAGAACCCTTATCCATAATCCTCTCATCAGCCACGACCCTATCATGGTAAAAACAGAGCAAAACTACGGCTAAAGCAGCTCCAATCCCAGCGATGCCTACCGGCGAAAGAAAGATGTTGCTCGCGCCCATGACGAAAATCAGGGAAAGAGAACCTATCCCATTGAATGATCCGTGGAGCAGTGTCGCCGCCCACACGGAGTTAGCCCGAACCGTGAAGTAAGTGTAGATTGGGGACATCGCGACAGTAGCGACCATCATCACGATTATACCCAACATGGGTGATGCCGGAAAGTTATGACCTTGAGCGATTATCGGCGCGTGCCAGATTCCCCATATCACTCCCGTTATTATCGAAACTTTCCAGAAACCTAGCGATGATAATTCGTCGAGGAGGAGTCCTCTCCATCCAAGTTCTTCTCCAAATGCCGCTACTGCATTGATAGTTATCCCTGCAAACAATCCTTGCACGACGAAGACTATAGGGATTATAGATGCCGGGATGAATTCCAGAGCTTTCATCGCTTCATCGACCTGGGCTTGTGATAATCCTAAATCTAGAAAAGCAGTTTCATAATCCGGTGAAAGTATGACGTCGGGTAACAGGAGTGCTATCACTACGGTGAGGACGAGGATAAGGACCGGAACCAACCACGCCAGTAAGACCCATGAAAATTGGGGATTTTTCAACCCGTAACTGTCCAAGATTGATTCTCCATACCACAACTTGGTTAGGATAGCCGAGAAAGCCGGCGCCCACATGAACAAAGCGGTTATGAGTATCGTCCCTAACAGCGTTCCCAGTTCTATCCCTGAAAGATAAATTCCGACACCGCTAGTCCAAGAGATGGCGAAGGTCAGAACTAAGAACATTGCCACTTTTCTGGTGTTCAATCCGCTGCTCATGGAGACTCCTTTGATTAAATTACTCGCTTAGAAAAATAAATTTTCCGAAATAGCAAATTAAAGACTAGATCAGCCCAGACCGTCAAAATATGAACTTTAATAAAGATAGATTAGGTTTTCCTTTTTGGTGGAAACATTTTGAAAGTTTCTTCGGCTTCTTGTCAAGATTACGACCCCAAGAGGGTCAAGGACAGAATACAGAAAGCCTTGTCACCGCTCGGCGGGTTGAACAATTTTGTAGATTCCGGAGACACCGTTCTTTTGAAACCGAACCTTTTGAGCCCTAAACCTCCTGAATCGGGGATAATCACCCATCCGAGCATCGTAAAATCCATGATCGAACTGTTGCAAGATATAGGTGCTGAAGTCATCG
>CAZKND010000041.1:0-7547 GCA_964554215.1 Hadarchaeota archaeon (SeqCode)
TATAATATCCGAAAATGGGTATGATGCTGTAACTATCAATTGTCTTTCAGGAATTCTCGACATGATAGATACAACTCCTTGTTTGGCATTTCAAAGACTTAGAGATGAGGGGGTACCAGCAGTTTGTGAAGCAGATATACCTCAGCTAGTCACAACAATTCTACTGCGAAATATTGCGGATAGACCCACCTTCATAAATGATCCAGTTATACTACCGGAAGAGGATAAGTTGATTGTAGCGCACTGCACCTCCCCAACTAAATTATCCGGGTATGATGAAGATCCTGAAAACTATGACGCTCTTTTGCATCATGAAACTAAACTAGGCCTTGCCCCTTCTGTGAAGTTTGAGAAGGGGCAGGAAGTTACAATAGCGGGGGTATCTCACGATTTTGAGGAGATGATTTCTACTAAGGGAAATATTACTAGAAATACTGATTATCATATCTGTATCAGTCAAGCTGAGATAGAAGTTAATGATGCAGAGTTCCTTTTTGATAATTTTCAAGGTTTTCACTGGGTAATGGTGTACGGAAATTGGTTGAATGAACTGGAGAAAGCTTGTGATTTGCTTGGAATTAAATTGAGATTTGATAAGGATTAAGGAAGGAAGATTATCAGGATTTTTTAAGTTTTTTGTACAAGGTTATTTTCAAGATTAGTGTTTCTTTATGTATTTTCTTTTTGACAAATTGAGATATTCGTCGATTCCTTTTACAGTTATGGGACTGGTTGCTAATGCCCAACTTATAATTGATTCTAAAATTAATTCATTATTGATATGTTTAGAATTGGAGCACATATATCAATTTCTGGGGGTTATCCTAAAGCCATTAATCGAGCTGTAGATATCGGAGGTAATTGTGGTCAAATCTTTGCCGGATCACCTAGAGGATGGAAAGTGAGTCAACCTGACAGTGAGGAGTCTGAAGAATTCAGTGTCCGAAAAGAAGAGGAAGACGTTAGACCCTGGATAATACATGGGACATATCTCATTAATTTTGCAACACCAAAAGATGATCTCGCTAGAAAGTCGATAAAAACCGTTCAGGGGGAACTAGAAGTCGCTGAAAAACTAGGGATTCCCTACTACGTTTTTCATCCAGGTGCTCACACAGGTGCAGGAGTTGAAACGGGCATTAAGAATGTAGCAAAGAGGCTTTCTGAATTGAATATTCCAGATGGAGTTAAATTGCTTTTGGAGAACACGGCCGGCAAAGGGACCACAATTGGAAAAACTTTCAGTCAGTTGGATGAGATGGTAGAAAAATCTAGTTATGATTATTCCAAATTGGGGGTATGCCTTGATACATGTCATATGTATGCTGCAGGATATGATATAGATGAGGAGGTAGGGTTAGAGGAAGTTTTGGATGAGGTACAGGATGATATAGGCCTTGAAAATGTCCAATTTTTGCATATAAACGATTCTAAACATCCTCAAGATTCGGAAAAGGATGAGCATGAGCATATTGGAGAAGGGGAGATAGGAGAAAACGGGATAAAATTGTTTATCAACCATCCGGAACTCAGAGATAAGCCCATGGTTCTAGAAACACCAGTCGATGAAAAAGGGGACGAATGGAACATTCGGAAATGTAAGGAGCTTAGAGAAGGAGAATAAGGCTGAGTTGTGAATTTGAAGTGTTATTTTCTCTGAATATTGAATCAAAAAAGAAAAGTAAATAAGAAAGACATGCATTTTTCACTACAGA
The DNA here is from genome assembly GCA_964554215.1 of Hadarchaeota archaeon (SeqCode). Taxonomy (GTDB): domain Archaea; phylum Hadarchaeota; class Hadarchaeia; order Hadarchaeales; family JAGGTB01; genus CAYLJV01. Next base: position 1,716 of record CAZKND010000041.1, read on the forward strand.
GAAATAGAAATAATATGAGGGATAGAATGGCTGAAGATGAAACTGATGGTGATGATGATGTGCTGGTTTCTGAAGAGATAATGAAGGATGATGAAACGATAATAAAGGTTCAAGTGAAGGAGTTCAAAGGGTCATACTATTTTGATATCAGAGAATGGAAAGACAAACCCTCCTATGAGGGCCCTACCAAAAAAGGTGTAAATGTTCCTTTGGAGAGAGCTTCAGGACTACTTAATGTGGCTAGTGAGATACTAAAGACAGCCTTTGAAGAAATGGATCAGCATGTCAAAGAAGTCCAGGAAGAAGAAATGGAAAAAGATTTGGATCGGTTGAAGAACAAATATGGAAGTCATACGTAATTAGTGCATATTAAGAGAGTTAAAACTAACCGGTTGGAATATTTTCTATAGTTTACTGGAAAGTATAGTTGTATCTAATAGTACAAGTAAAATTTGTTTAGAAGGTGATTCTTTGGATTTAACAGATCTTGAAATTTTGGCTACTACCATTCCAGGATTGGAAAATGTGGCTCTTGATGAAGTGGAAGAAATAATTGATAGTGAAGGTCGAAAGGAACATCGTGGCATGATTCGTTTTGATGGCGAAGATGAAGATGTGTTCAGACTTAATTATATCTCCAAAACACTTCATCGAGTTTTGATTTTGATTACAGAGTTTCATTTTTCAGAATTGAACGATATCTATGAAGATGTTTTTAAGCTAGATTTTTCCAGATTTTTGAATCCTGATCAGAGTTTTGCTGTGAGGATAAACAGACATGGTGAACATGGTTTTACTTCCGTAGATGTTGAAGGGGAGGTAGGACAGGCGATAATAGATTCTTACAGGGGCTCTAGAGGAAAAAGGTTGGAGGTGGATTTGGATAATCCGGATATTATTTTCAGAGGAGAGGTTCGGAATGATCAATTTTGGTTATCTATTGATACAACAGGAATGGACTCTTTGCATAAAAGGAGTTATAGGGTCTCTAATCATCCTGCCCCTCTTAAGCCTACAATTGCTAATAGCCTGGTTCGTTTATCGGGGTGGAGTTGTGAAGAGTCTCTGATAGACCCTATGTGTGGCACTGGAACTATCTGTATAGAGGCAGCTTTGAAGGGGAATAAACTGTCCAACCTTTTTGATGGTAATCCAGATCTTTTTAATTTAGATTTTTTAGATTTGGAGAGATTTTCTGAGATAAAAAAGGAGTATATTGAAAATCAAAAGAATTGCGATTTAACGATTTATGGCAGTGATATTTCTGAGGTTTATCTTAAAGACGCGAGAAATAGCGCTGATAAAGCCAATGTTAGCATAAACTTTGAAATTGCTGATGCCAGGGAGATGGAGTTGAATTATGATAGGATAGTGACTAATACCCCTTTTGGAGTTAGAATGGGAAACAATGATGAAGCTAGAGATTTGTTTAAAGAATTTATTGACAATTTGATGGATTTTAGTTGGAAAAAAGCGGTAATACTCTCTGATTATTCAGGCATGTTTCCAAATGATTGCTTAGAAAAATCTGTTGAGATCAGTTATGGTAATAGGCCTGTGAAAATATTTATTTTGGATAAGGGTTTATAAACTAGTTGTTAAAAAAGAGTAGTTTTTTTAGTTATATTCGAGAAGTATTACTTGGTGTTAAAGATGGATGCAATGGGTATAGTCAGTTCAATCTTACCGATTATAATACCATTTGTTATAGGATTACTCGTTGGACTACTTTTGAAAACTGCTCTAAAATTAGCTGTTGGAATAGTTGCAGTAGCCGTGCTTCTTTCTTGGGCTGGTTACAATGTGCCTTCAATAAATGAGTTCTTCCAAAGAGCAAAAAACACTTTACCTCAATTGATTGAGGGTGAAGGGTTCTTACAGTCCTTGGTGGGATCTCTTCCATATACAACCCCGGCTTTTGTAATAGGACTTGCTTTGGGAATTTGGTGGTCCTAATTTTCCTAAATTGAAGTAGTAGTCAAGTATATTTTTTTTGAGCTGTGTCTAGATTTAAACTTTTTTAGTAGAGTTTGACTTCTAATGTTTAGAAATTAGAAAGCTCCACATTGGAATGGGCAACCGGCACAGTCAGAACATCCTTTTTCCAACCCTTCTAGGTCTGATTTTTCTTTCCATCCAAACCAGTTTTTGACTTGATCTTCAGGTAGAATTTTAGCTAAAAGGGCAGCTCTTGAACGTCTGAAATGTTGTGGGTGGGTCATCTTGTTTATGTCTGCTCTTTCGCCTGCTTTTTTTAACATCTCTCTGATGTAATTATATGTAATCTTATTACTTCCTTGCATCCATAGAGAAGATTCTCTGTCCTCTTGATTTGGGTGTTTTGAAATCCAATCTTCAAGTAATGGAACGCTTTTGGAAATAGGAATTTTTCTCGCTCCGTTAAACCCATTTAGATTTACTTTTTTACAATCTCCTTTTTCTTCTATATCGTTCAGAGAAATGTCGTATAGTTCGCTTATTCTAGCTCCTGTTTCCCATAGCATGAACAAAAGGGTTGAGTCTCTAACGTTCTCAACGGAATTTACCATTTTTTCTATATCCTTTTCATCCAGGAATTTCTCGGATACTTCTGCATTCTCTTCATTTTCTATTTTATTGAGGACGCTTTTGTCTAATTCTATAGTAGATTCTTTTTGATTCATTTAATTCAGTTAATAGTTAATGATTCAACGTGGATAAGTTTTGTTGGTAGGGTCCAATTTTTCGTGTTTTTGAAAACCTTTTACTTTGAAAGGTCAAAAGCCATAGAGGAAATGAATGATAGTTATGCACAAGAGTGAAAAGTGAAATAGAATCTTAAAGTTATAAACCCTAATCTACTTAAACTCTTGTCGGACATAACGACTTCGTACAGGTGGTAAAAATTAGCGAGAAGAAAAAACCAACAAACCCAATGTTGAGAAAGCTCATTCGAAATTTGCGAGAGAAGAGCAAAGAAAATGAAGCTCAAATATGGGAAGATTTAGCGGATAGATTGAACAAATCGAATCGCTCAAGAGCAGAGGTGAATCTTAGCCGAATAAATCGTAATACCTCTGATGGAGAAACAATAGTTGTTCCTGGAAAAGTTTTAGGTTCAGGAAAAATGGAACATTCGGTCACAATCGCAGCTTTTGATTTTTCAAATAGGGCTGAGAGGCGTATTCTAAATGCCGGTGGAGAAATACTTAGTATAGAAGACCTTTTAGAAAAAAAGCCTGAAGGAAGTAATGTAAAAATAATGGAGTGATTATGATGATAGTTGATGTTGAGGATTTGGTATTAGGACGTTTTTCAAGTCGAATTGCGAAAAATTTGCTGGATGGAGAGGAGGTTGTAGTGGTAAATTCGGATAGGGCAGTTATTTCTGGAAAAGAAAAGGTGACTCTTAATGAGTATGATGCTTGGACAAAGATTAAGAATTTAGTTGATTCAAAACAAGGTCCGTTTCAATTGAAGGGTGCCGGAGACCTTATTCGACAAACAGTGAGGGGAATGCTCCCTATGAAGAAAGAGAAAGGTAAGACTGCCTTTAGAATGTTGGAGGCATATTCTGGGATTCCTTCTAGATTTGAGGGTGAGGATATGGAGACGTTCCCGAAGGCTGATGTAGATAATTTGAATACCCGTCGTTTTATTAGGTTAGGTGAACTTAGCAAGCATTTGAAAGAGGGCAAATAAGGTGAGGATGAATGGAAAGTATTCAAAGTAAAGGTAAGAGGAAATCAGCTGTAGCAAGAGCCACCATTAGCGAAGGTTCTGGAAATGTCTATATAAATAATCGTTCTTTGGATTTTTACGAACCAGAATTAGCTAGGTTGAAGATCAAAGAACCGTTAGAACTGGCTGGTGATGTGGTTGAAGAGATTGATATTGAGGTTAATGTGAATGGTGGGGGGTATATGGGGCAGGCCGATGCGAGCCGAACGGCTATAGCTAATGCTTTGTTGGAATATACGGATGATGAAGAGTTATATCAAAAGTTTAAAGAGTATGATGAGTCTTTAATCAAAAGTGATATGAGGAGAAAAGAATCGGAAAAGCCTGGAGGAAGAGGAGCGCGTAAAAAGAGGCAGAAATCTTATAGGTGATATAAAATGATGAGACCAGTTAGATGTTTTAGTTGTGGAAAGCCATTATCGGGATTGTATGAAAAATTTGAAAAAAGGGTAGAAGAAGGCGAAGATCCTGAAGATATTTTTGAGGATATGGATATAGAAAGGTATTGCTGTCGCCGGATGCTACTTACTAGCATTGACGCTACAGAAGAAATGATGAAATATGAAAAATAATTTTCAATAAGACTCTATTTTCAAATTAAACAAGATTGTTTGGGTTGTCATGGTGAAGAAGGATTTTATTGTAAAGCCGTTTGAAGCGACAACTCAGCAGCATGCTATTTTTATTCATGAAGATGATGCTGTAGATTTAGGCATTGATGTAGGTGATAGAGTAAAGCTTTCCACTGATAATGAGGATTTGATTGCGGTTGCGGAAATCACTACCAGTTTGGTCGAAAAGGATTCTATCGGAACTTTTTCGAAAGTGACTGAGTGTTTATCATTGGAAGAGGGGGATAAGGTTTCTCTCACCCCAACATCCACCCCTGATTCTGTGAAATACATTAGGAAAAAGATAAGAGGGAATGTTTTGTCCGAGTCGGAGATTTATGCAATCATTGAAGATATAGTCAACGGAGAGTTAACAGATCAAGAAATGACGGCTTTTCTTGTGGCGGAGGAAATGGGAGGGATGTCTTCTGAGGAAAGAGTTTCAATGACAAAAAGCATGGTGAATACCGGTGAAGTCATTGAATTTGAAAAGAAACCTGTTTTGGATGTTCACAGTATCGGTGGAATTCCTGGAAACGATTATGCGATGATAACTGTTCCAATAGTAGCGGCAGCAGGTTTTACAGTTCCAAAAACTAGTAGTCGGGCCATAACAAGTCCTGCTGGAACTCCGGATGTGATGGAAGTTTTTTGCGATGTTTCATTTAATCTTGAAGAGATTTCGGAAATTGTTGAAAAATCTGGTGCTGTTTTGGCTTGGGGCGGTTCCGTTAACTTGGCTCCTGCAGATGACATACTTGTGAAACTGGAAAGGTCTCTAAGCGTAGATCCAAGAGGCCAGATGTTGGCAAGTGTACTTTCTAAGAAGATGTCTGTTGGTTCAGATGAAATATTGATAGATATACCTACAGGGCCAGAGGCTAAGGTTGAGGACCAGGAATCGGCGAAGGATTTGGCTCATGATTTCATGGACCTTGGTCATAGGTTGGATTTGGATATTGAAACAGCAATCACTTATGGCGGTCAGCCGTTGGGATATCATGTTGGTCCTGGTTTGGAGGCTAGAGAAGTTTTGCAGACTTTGAATGGGAACGGTCCTAAAAGCTTGGTTGAAAAGGCTTGTAGTTTAGCAGGTATTTTGCTGGAGATGACTGGCGAGGCTACGTTTGGCAGTGGGAAAGATTTGGCGTTAGACATTTTGGACTCTGGTAAGGCTTTGGACAAGATGAAGGAAATTATTGAATGTCAGGGAGGAGACCCTGAGATAGAACCGGATGATTTACCTTTGGGTGATTTTAGAGATGAGGTTTGTGCGCCTCGGTCTGGTTACGTTAAAAAAATTAACAATTCTATAATTACGGAAATGGCTCGAAAAGCCGGGTCGCCGAAAGATAAAGGTGCTGGTTTGAAGCTTCTCTATAAGGAAGGTCAGAAAGTTGAGGAAGGCGAACCATTGATTGAGGTCTTTTCGGATTATGAGAATAAGCTTGAGGACGCTATGAACTTGGCTAAGAAAGAAGAACCTGTAAATATAGAAACA
>CAZKND010000041.1:7557-12199 GCA_964554215.1 Hadarchaeota archaeon (SeqCode)
ATGTTGCTGAAAAGGTATTCTGGTTCTAGATAGAGCTTGAATCTTCCTCTATTAGTTATAAATCATGTCTTCAAATGATAATAGGAGTAGAGCTTTGTGATTTTCCATGAGATATGAGGATTATATCGATGAAAATTATGAACCTACCGAAAAAGATTTGATTTGTTCTTATAGTTTCCAACATGATTCTTCTGTGTCATTTGAATGGGCTGCAGGGGGTATAGCTGCTGAATCTTCGATAGGGACCTGGGATCCCGATTTGGCTACGATGAGAGAAGGCATCGAAGAATTAGGTGCTATAGTTTATGAGATGGATGAGGAGAATGGGAAAATAAAAGTAGCATATCCCGAAGATTTGTTCGAGATAGGGAATATGCCTCAGATTCTAAGTTCTATTACTGGAAACATTTTCGGTTTAGAGGAACTTGAAAGATTGAGAGTGGAGGATGTGGGATTTTCAAGCGGCCTGATAAATTCGTTCCCTGGCCCTCAATTAGGAATTTCTGGAGTCAGAGAGCATCTTGATGTGGAAGAGAGGCCTCTGGTGGGGACTATTGTAAAACCAAAGCTAGGATTGAATGAAACTCAACATTCAGAAGTGGCTTATGATGCATGGACTGGAGGTTTGGACATTGTAAAGGATGATGAAAATTTGGCTAGCATGTCATTTAACGGCTTTGAAGATAGAATTTTAGAGACTCTTTCTAAGAAAAGAGATGCAGAACAAGAGACTGGTGAAAAAAAGGTGTATTTCCCAAATATCACTGCTCCTGCGAGTGAGATGAAAAGGAGAGCGGATGAGGTTTTGGAGAAGGGAGGGGACTATGTTATGATAGATATTTTAACAGCAGGTTGGTCTGCAGTTCAGGAAATGAGGGATTATTTAGCGGGTAAAGATGTTGGCATTCATGCTCATAGAGCTCAACATGCTGCTTACACCCGTCTGAAAAGTCATGGTATATCTATGCTCTCGATAGCTAAGTTTGCAAGATTGGTGGGTGTGGACAATCTTCATGCTGGAACTGTGGTGGGGAAAATGGAAGGTGAAAAACAAGAGGTTTTGGATATTTATGATTTTCTACGCTCCGATTACGGAGGGTTAAAAAAGACCATTCCTGTGGCTTCCGGTGGATTGCATCCTGGATTAGTGGAAGATTTAATGGAGATATTTGGTCGTGATTTTGTTGTCCAGGCTGGTGGAGGGGTCCATGGACATCCGAATGGGACGTTTAGCGGGGCGAAAGCATTGAGACAAGCTGTAAATGCTTGCATGGATGGTGTAAGATTGGAAAATCGTGCTGAAGATAAGGAAGAACTGGCTGAAGCTTTGGAAAAATGGGGATTATCACCTTAAAATTCGAAAGATAAAAATGTAAGAAAGAATAGCAAGGAGTAGACAGAATGTTTGAAAATTTTGACCCTGATACGGCTCTTTCTGAAAATTCTGATTTGGATGATAGACTCTTAGAGGAAGGTTTGAAAGCTGAGACAAAAATGGGTGCAACAAATGCGGCAGCGGCTTTAGGAAATGGGAGATTGACAGTAGGGATATCTCCTTGGGGTGAGTTAACTTATTTTCGATGGCCTAGCCCGTCATATTATGACCATTTGAGGTATTTTACGTTTTCAAATAAGCAAGGATGGAAAAGTTTGATGAAGTCCTTTTTTTGGAAACCGGACCCCGTTAGAACAAATTTCGATGCTCCGTCAAAAGATTTTCAGAGACATGGGAAACCATATGAACCATATCCTGATTTGGGTTCAAAAGCGGGTGTTTTGACTGATTCTAAAAAATTGTTTTGGATGGGGCAAACAGGTTGGGAAATAGGCAGGTCCTATATTTCTGAAAATTCTCCTATTCTCGAAACTAGACTGGGTCGAGATGAATTTTCCATGAAGGTCCGTGATTGGACAGATCCAAAAAGAGATGTTATGGTTAGGAGATTTAAATTAGCTAATGGTGACGAAGGAATTAATAAATTCTTTTACCACAATACTTTTCAGCCCTCAGTTACCCATCCTTCCGAAAAAGGATCAATGTATACTCAAAGTTTCGATTCGGTAGGTCAGGGATTCGCTGCAGTTTACCATCCTAAGGAAGATTTGATAACCCATTTCAGACCTCATAACCCGCGAGAGGATGAAGAGGTTCGTTCGGTTCTTCAAGGTGGTTGTTCACCAGAGGAGTTGGATAAACTGTTCCCAGATGGAGGAATATTCCTTACATGGGGGTTCCGAGAAGGTAGCGATGAGTTACAGATAGGAAGAGACGAGTCGGGAAATAGATCAAAAAGTAGTGCTCCTCAAGGGGGGAGAGAAGACGCTAGAGACGGAGTGCTTCAGGGTAGCAGGTCGTATATTGGCCCTGTGGATTCTTCTATATGTCGCCACGTTTCCTCTTCGATGGAAGAAGTTATTGTTATAACTTCCATTGCCGATACGGCTGAAAAGTCGGTTAAGTTAAATCAGAATTCTCGCGAAGTGAATAAGAGTACTTTGAAGAGAAGGACGAACAGGTGGTGGAAAGATGTGGTTGAGAGAATTCAAGTTCCTGGCGGAGTGGATGAAGTTACTGAACGGGTAATAAAACGTTCTATAATGAATTTGATTTTAGGTCAGGATAAAGAGACGGGTGCTATTGTGCTTTCAACTTCGAGACAACCTCCATATCATTTCGATTGGCCGAGGAATGGTGCTTTCTTTGATTTGGCTTTGGATTTGGCAGGTTTCCCAAAAAGGGTGGACGATCATTTAAACTTCTATAAAAAGACGCAGATGGATTCGGATTGGAAGTTTAATCCGATGTGGTTATTAGGGCTCAGGTCCCCGATTTATCATCCTAGAGGCCACTGGCGTCCAAATCTCACAGGAAACGGGAAGCCAGGTTACAAAAGAATGATTCCGTTTGAGATAGATGAAACAGCTCTGATAATTTGGGATATTTGGCGCCACGAGAAATTCTTACCTGAATCTGAAAAATATCAATATAGGGAAAAATATCGACCGGTTATCGAAAAATCGGCTGAAGCGATTTTAGATCATGTCAGCAGAGAGAATGGTCGATTGTGGAAGTGCTTTGAGGACGATGATTTCAAGCCCAAAGCGACACTTCAAGGTAAGGCTTCAGTTCTTACAGGTCTTTGCGCAGCTACGGATGCAGGAAGCCGATGGGGATCGAGAGGTATTAAAGTTGCAAAATGGGGGAATGTTGCGAAGAAACTGAGAGAGAATATTTTAGATGATATAATAAAAGGTAATGGACTGAAAAATTCTGGAAGGAGAGGAATACCATGGTCTATATGGCCTGCTCCGTTGTTTGAATGGAGTGAGAATAAACATGGATTGGCTATTGTTGAAGAACTCTTTTCTGAAGTCAGAGAGAAGATGGAAGGGGAAAGGAAAGGATTTGCTAATCTAGGTGAAGAGATTTGGTCACTAGGAATAGCAATTCGGGAAGAATCTGAAAGGAGAGACTTTCTTAAGAGCTGTCTAGAAGAATTCACATATGAGGTCACGGTTCCTGGTACGGACTGTTATGGTGGATTGGCCCTTAAAGGTAGATTAGACGGTAGGAAAGTCTATCAAAATAGGAATTCAATACCTCATCTTTGGAATGGCACTACGGCTTATTTAGCAGCAGCGTCTCTTAATAATCCGGAGATTTTTGAGGAGTTGAGTCCTCCCAGGCCTGAAAATATTCAGTCTGAAGGCTTTTAATTGAATATTTTTATTACAATCTATCACCTTTAAGAAATCTAAGTGTGGTTGAGGTATTGCCTATCTGGAAAGCAAACCAATAAAAGAACTAGAATCTAATTTTAGTATCTTTTACTGATTTTTTGATAATTTCTATTATATCTCATTTCAACGAATATTTTCTGTTGTTTCTGTTTTGGTTTTAGAGAATTCGAAACTAATGACAGTCCATTATGATTTACCAAAACGTGATTGTTTCTATGTCTTGTATTCTATATTCTTCATATTCTGGGTCGGCCCAGCCTGCTTTGTCTAGGTAATCGTCTCCCTCTTCAAGGTTTTTGATTATTTTATCATTTTGCGGTTCTACGTAGATTTTGCCTTCGTCGACTGTTTTGAATACGGTTATTGCGTGAGCGCCTGAACCGGAACTGCTTCCTTGGGACATTTTGTCCCATCTTAGGTATACAAAGCCTACTGCGAAGTTTTCTTCAATTGCGTTTGCCATAAGATCGCTAGTAAAGTGGTAACAGTTGTACTCGTATTCGACCCATTCGTTCTCATCGGTTGTGTCTTTATCTATGAAAGTTTCTAGCTCTGATAGAGACATTTCTCTTACTTTATATTGTGATCCTTCTTTCAGAATGGTGTAGTTTTCCTCTAATTCTTGGAATTCTTGTTTGAGTTTTGTGTGATTTTCTTCTAGTTCTTCTAATGTTTGGCTAAGGGTGTGTAAAGTTTGGCTGAGACTTTCGTAATTTTCCTCTAAACTTGAATTAAAATTCTTTAACTCAGATTTTTCTCTTTCAAGGTCTGAAATTTCTTCTTGGTAGTAAAGCGTTAAAGCTGATGTTCCTATGAATAGGATTATAAAAACTACTAGTGCAGTTTTTAATTTTCCATTTGTCATTGTGTTGGTTATCCTTATTTACTAATTTTAGCGTTA
>CAZKND010000042.1:0-6792 GCA_964554215.1 Hadarchaeota archaeon (SeqCode)
GGTCAAGCATATGGGGTTTTGGTCCCCACGACGGCAGTTCGAATCTGCCCGGGGCTATCATTTTTCTTGCCCAAATTTTCTCCCGTTATGTTTTATCGGATAATCAGAGGTCCTGTAATTTTGCTCGGTGTGAGAATTGGTGCTAGGGTTAAGGTTCTTAATCTTGAAATCTAATTATTGTTTATGGTGTGAAGATGAGGCAAAGAAGGCTCTTGATTCCGAAGGAACGTGTAGCTCCAGCTATCGGTTCCGATGGGGAGGTAAAGGATAGGATCGAGGATGAGACCGAGGTGGAGTTAGAATTCGACAGTGAATCGGGAGAGGTGATAATCAAGGGTAAAGACGAGAAACCGATGGGGGTCATGACCGCTCACGATGTGGTGAAGGCTATTGGCAGAGGATTCAGTCCTGAGAAGGCTTTTGATCTTTTCGATCAGGAGATTTATCTCAATGTTACGGATATTACTTCTTACACTGGAAATTCAAAGAAGGCTAAAGAAAGGATGAAGGGGAGGATAATCGGTAAAGATGGTAAGACAAGGGAGTTAATAGAGGAGTATACGGGCTGTTCAGTTTCAATATATGGGAAAACTGTCTCCTGTATTGGCCCTCCCAAGAAGGTGGAGATTGTGCGGGAAGCTGTCGACATGTTGCTGGACGGATTACCACATTCGGCGGTTTACAATTTCTTGGAGGAAAAGAAGAAAGAATTGGACAAACCTTTGAAACTGTGGAAATAATTAATCTGATAGTTTACTAATGAAGAGTGATATTTTGAATCTAATTGGTTACTTTCAATCACCTCACCCGGTAATCCTATAAAAAACATAATCAAACAATTACAAAGGCTACCTAATGATAAGATCAATAATCTCTCAGATAACTAAGAACCGAGTACCAATAAAGGTGGAAGATTGGCTTTAGCAAAGGATATTTTTAAAGAGTTTAGAGAGCATAGCGTTAGCGAATTTTTTAGAAAAAACGCAGCAATGCTAGGTTATACTGGAAAGATAAGATCACTCACTACAGTTGTTCATGAAGGAGTGACAAATGCGATAGATGCTGCAGAAGACGCGGGTATATTGCCATCAGTATATGTTGCGATAAGATCGATGGGTGATGAATCAGATCACTACAAAGTGATAATAGAAGATAATGCATCAGGGATACCTGAAGAATATATCCCTCGGGTTTTTGGACGGATGTTGGCCGGTACAAAGCTTCATAGAAATGTTCAAAACAGAGGTCAGCAAGGAATAGGAATCTCCGGAGGAGTGATGTTCTCACAAGCTACGAGTGGACAGCCTACAATCGTAGTAACATCTACCGAAGATAGCGACAATATATCGTGGAACGAGGTCATGATCGATGTCAATAGGAACAGAGGGGAAGTTCAAGAACATAGAGAATTGGAAGGCGATTGGCGTGGAACAAGAGTGGAATTTGAAGTGAAAGACGTTACCTATAGACATTCTAGATACGGCCCTAACAATTATCTCCGCATGACTGCGATAGCAAATCCTCATGTTCAGATAACTTTCGAGGAACCCGACGGTTCCTTAACATTTTTCGAAAGAGCTACGGACGAGATCCCTGAACAACCGGAACCTGTTCCACCACACCCTACAGGTATGCGGGCAGACGGACTTTTGGATCTTGCAGGTGAGACTCAAAGTCGAAGTGTCGGAACGTTTTTGACAAATGATCTTTCCAGATTTTCTAGAAATAAATTGAATGATTTGAAGGATAGAGTAGATGTGGACATGAGTCAAGATCCTGAGGACCTTACTTGGGAAGAGTCCGAAGAAATCGTCACAGCTTTTAGAAAAATGGACTTCATGACTCCGCCCACAAAAGGATTGAGACCTATTGGCGAAGATAATATAGAGAGCGGATTGAATCAAATTTTGGACCCAGATTTTGCTTGTGCCACTACCAGGTCTCCGGAAGTTTATAGAGGAGGTATTCCCTTCGTAGTTGAGACAGGTTTGGCTTACGGTGGTAATGCTGGTGATGATACAGGATCAGACGATAAGGGTCTTGAAGTAATTCGCTTTGCTAACAGAGCGCCTTTGATTTTCAATCAGGGAGGTTGTGCTTTGACGAATGCAGCTGAAGATGTTGACTGGAAGAGATATGAAGTGGATCCCGAGAAGACACCTGTAACCCTGTTCATCAATATCGTCTCTTCTCACGTTCCTTATACATCGGCAGGAAAACAGTCCGTGGCTGAAGAGCCGGAGGTTTATGAAGAGGTCCGGCAGGCTGTTATGGCATCAGCTCGGGATTTGAAACGCTTCTTGAAAAAGAAGAAAAAGAAGAGGGAAAAGAGGGAGAGAGCCAGTCTTTTTGAGAATTATTTACCAATTATAGCGCAAAAGGCGGCGGAGATTGCGGAAGAGGATCCTCCTGAAATCCAACCTCTTGTAAAAGAAATAGCAGGTGTTGAAAGTGGCGAGTGATGAGGAAAATCCGAGAAAAGGAGCTCTTGAAGAGATAAGAAATTTCAGCGAAGAGATACTTCAAAATATCGAGAATAGCGAACCTCCAAGAATGACAATACCTTCAAGAAGCACTTCTAACATCGTTTACGATGAAGAAAAGAAGTTCTACACATTGGCTGGTAAAGAAACCACGAGAACTGCAGCCAACATGCGTCAGGTGAAAAAATTTGCCCAAACTATGTGTGCTGCAGATTTTTGTAAGGGCTTGATAAACTCGGAAAAGACTGCAACATTGAGGGAGATGTATTACACTTCCGAAGGGTGGCCTACAGGTGGTTTCAAATCACAAGATAGATCAGATAGAGTAGTGGAAGACTTAGAATCCTCGTTTGCTGTGAAGAGAGAAGATTTGGGTTTGCTTCCAGAAGAGGACGGAGCTTCTATTTTCGGTGATTTGACTGTGAAAGAGGAAGGTATGGAGGTCAAAGCTACCGAAGCTGGAAGGGCCGGATACACTATTCCCCCTACGATGAGCGATGTAGATTTTGTGGATTGTGGGGCCGAGAGGGTTCTAGCTGTGGAGACCATGGGTATGTATCATCGACTGGTTCAAGAGGAGGCGTGGGATGATTACAATGCTTTGGTCGTCGCTCTGAAGGGACAACCTGCGAGAGCTACGAGGAGATTTTTGAAGAGGGCAAGTAATGAACTTGAATTGCCTGTTCATCTATTTACTGATGGCGATCCTTTTGGTTTTCATATTGCTATGGTAGTTATCTCCGGCAGTGCTAAGTTGGCTTACATAAATCATGAATTGGCGGTGCCTGATGCTAATTTTGTAGGTGTAACCGCTACAGATATAGAGGAGTATGATTTGCCGACTGACAGCCTTAGGGATTCCGATGTTAAGAGATTGAATCAGTTGTTGGATGATCCCAGATATAGCGATGATAGATGGGAGAAAGAGATTAACAAGATGTTAGACCTTGGAAAGAAGGCTGAACAGCAGGCTTTCTCTAAATACGGTCTGGAATACGTAGTTGAGGAATACTTGCCTTCGAAGTTAGGGCTGAACTAGAGTAAAAAAATAAGTTTTCTGATCAGAAAGAGTCCATATTTTCTATGACTAAATCCGCGAACTCGCTGCACTTGACTTTCTCTCCACCTTCAATCTGTCTGTGGATATCATAAGTCACAGTTTTGTCTTGAATAGTTTTTTCGAGCGCATCTTTCAATAGCTGTTCCGTTTCATCCCATCCTAGATATTGGAGCATTATCCTACCTGAAAGAATCATACCTGTAGGATTGACCTTGTCCTTACCAGCATGTTTAGGTGAGGTTCCATGGGTAGGTTCGAAGACGGCTTTTCCATCACCCAAGTTTGAACCTGGTGCAATTCCCAAACCTCCTACCTGGCCAGCGGCTGCATCGCTTAGGTAATCTCCATTGAGATTGGGTGTGGCGAGAATGTCATAATCTCCGGTCCTCGTGATCATTTGCTGAAGCATATTATCTGCGAGACGGTCATTTACAACGATTTTGTCTTCTGGAACTTCTCCGTCTCTTTCTTCCCAGAGAGAGTTTTCCGTGATAACTTCGTCTCCATACTCCTCTTCTGCGACTTCATAACCCCAGTCTCGGAAAGCACCTTCAGTGAATTTCATGATATTTCCTTTATGTACAAGCGTGACAAATTGATGTCTCTCCGAATTATCTAGAGCATAATCGATAGCTTTCCTCACCAAATTTTTCGTAGCAGTCTCGCTGATAGGTTTTATCCCTATCCCTGAGTCAGGTGAGATATCTTCATCCATCTCGTCGTTCAAAAAATCTCTAACTTTGTCAACTTCTTCGGTGTTCTCTTCGTATTCTATACCTGCGTAAACGTCCTCAGTGTTCTCTCGAAAGACCACCATATCCATCTCTTTAGGGTTCTTCATCGGCGAAGGCATTCCTTCTAAGTAATATACCGGCCTCATGCATGCGTACAAGTTTAACTTCTGTCTAATTGCAACATTCAGAGAACGAAAACCGCCACCAACGGGAGTTGTCAGAGGGCCTTTCAAAGCTATTCTAAACTCTTCAATAGCATCGATAGATTCAGAAGGTAAGTGATCGTCATAAATCTCGTCCGCTTTTTTACCGGCATGGATATCCATCCAATGAATGTCATGTCCGGTCTTTTGAGCAGCGGATTTCAGAACTTTCTTTGCTGCGGGGCTCACGTCTTTACCTATCCCGTCGCCTCTAATTTGAGGGATGATTGGCTCTTTCGGGATTTCAAGATTTTCTCCATCCCATCCTATTTTTTTACCTGATTTTGGAGTTGAAATTTTTTTGAAATTATCGGACATTCGGTTCACCTATCTAAAAAAGAGTTTGAAGACTTAAAAAATTGAAAGGGAATCTACTCTTCCCACTGGAATTTTCCTTTCTTCCGGTACTGTTTAACGAGCCCGCCGTCCTCTAGAACTTGAAGCAAAAAGTCCGGTAAGGTATCCACATCGAAAGTTTCGTCTTTAGTTACGTTCTTCACTTTTCCTTCTTCAAGATTAATGCTCAGAGTATCTCCTTCATCTGTGATTTCCGGAATCTCTTCGCTCTCAATCACTGGAATTCCGACATTGATAGCGTTCCTGTAGAATATCCTCGCAAAGAATTTTGAAATGATAGCGCTAACTCCCAACTCTTTCAAGACCAAAGGAGCTTGCTCTCTACTGGATCCACAACCGAAGTTCTCGCCAGCGACGATGATGTCTCCCTCGTTTACCTTGTCCGCAAAATCAGGATCTGCTCCTTCCATCGCATGTTCGGCAAGTTTAGTCATGTCTGAGATTTTGAATTTGTATTTTCCTGAAATTATCAAATCGGTACTTATATCGTCTCCGAACTCCCAAACATTTCCTTCAATCTCATCCATCAAAAATCGACCTCTCTAGGATCGGTAATCTCGCCCTTGATGGCTGATACGGCGGCCGTAACGGGTGAGGAAAGGTAAATTTTGGATTCTTCAGAACCCATTCTTCCTTTGAAATTACGGTTAGCAGTTGAGAGGCAAGTTTCTTCAGGGGCCAAAATGCCTTGATGTGATCCTGCACAAGGACCACAACCCGGATTGTTAATAATGCATCCTGCTTCCATCAATGTTTTCAAAATTCCTTCCTCCATCGCTCTCTTGTAAATCTCTTTAGAAGCCGGATTAATCAACATTCTCACACTGTCATCAACCTCATGACCTTCTAAAACATCCGCCACCACTTTCAAATCCCTAAACCTGCCGTTTGTACATGTTCCTACAAAGACTTGGTCGAGGTCTATACCTTCACCTTCTGAGATAGACTTTACATTGTCCACCTGGTGGGGGAAAGCGATTTTAGGCTCCAAATCTTCGCCATCAATCTCGATAACTTCCTCGAATTCCGCATCTTCATCATTTTTTATTAGATCGATTTCACCTTCAACTCTTCCTTCCAAAAAGTCCTCTATCTTCTCATCAGCTTCCACCAAGCCCGTTTTAGCCCCCATCTCCACCGCTAGATTACAAAGAGTCATTCTCTCCCCAACATCCATCTTCTCGATAGGTTTGCCCGCGTACTCAACAGCCTTGTAAGTAGCACCATCATTACCGATCATCCCGGTAATGTGCAAAGCCAAATCTTTTGCTGTAACCTTGTCAGGGATCTCACCAGAAACTTCAAACCTCATAGTTTCCGGAACTTTGAACCAGAGCTTTCCACTAAGAAAAACGCCCGCCATCTCAGTAGAACCGATACCCGTGCCAAAAGCTCCTAGAGCGCCATAAGTGCAAGTATGAGAATCAGCACCTACCACCACCGTGCC
Source organism: Hadarchaeota archaeon (SeqCode) (assembly GCA_964554215.1). GTDB lineage: Archaea > Hadarchaeota > Hadarchaeia > Hadarchaeales > JAGGTB01 > CAYLJV01. The sequence continues at coordinate 6,285 of CAZKND010000042.1, forward strand.
AGGTTTAACATGTCCTTTTTCAGCCATTATCTGATGACAAATTCCCTCACCGTAGTAAATGTTTTCTATACCCATTTCGGAAGCGAAATTCCTCATTCTCTTATGCATAGAAGAAGTTCCTACCGAAGCGCTAGGGATGGTGTGATCCATAACTATAGCAATGCTGTCAGGGTCCCAAACCTCCTCGCCACCCATATCCTCAATAGCGTCGATAGTCAAAGGTGTAGTTCCGTCTTGACCCATAGCAGTGCCAATCTCGGCGTTTACGAAATCGCCTGCATAGGCGTCTTCGCCTGAAGCCTTGCTTAGTATCTTTTCCGAAATCGTTTTTCCCATTTTTTTACCTCGAGCTATCTTTCTTCTATCGGAATATAGTCTTTGTTTTCTTCGCCTACATATTTTTGTTTCGGACGTATAAGCGTATTATCCTCGTACTGTTCCATCATATGGGCTGTCCAACCTGCTATTCGACCCATGGCGAAAATTGGAATATAGAATTCGTCTGGAA
>CAZKND010000042.1:6892-12176 GCA_964554215.1 Hadarchaeota archaeon (SeqCode)
GTCCAACCTGCTATTCGACCCATGGCGAAAATTGGAATATAGAATTCGTCTGGAATACCTAAGTTTGAGTAAACTGTTCCTGCGTAGAAGTCCACGTTAGGATCTAATCCTATCTCATCCCGAACGACTTCCTCCACCTCTTCGGAGAGTTCTGACCAAGAATTATCGTTTTCTTTATCCAAGTTCTTAGCGATTTTCTTAAGCTCTTTAGCTCGTGGATCCATTGTATTGTAAACTCTATGCCCAAAACCGGGGATGACTTCGTCTTTATCTATTCTTTCTTTCACCCAATCTCTAGGGGTTTTGCCATCGTTTTTGATGTCTTTTAACATCTCTATTACGGCTTGACTCGCTCCCCCATGGAGTGGCCCCATTAGGGTTCCGGTGGCGGATACTATACCGGCATACATGTCAGATTTTGTTGATGCCGCTATTCTGGAAGAGTAAGTTGAAGCGTTCAGTGTGTGTTCGGCATGGAGAATTAGATCTGTATTTAATGCCTTCACTTCTATTGGACTTGGCTCTTCGCCTTTGAACATCCAGAGGAAGTTTTCCGCATGGCTTAGCCCTTCTCTTGGATGAACTAGTTGTTCTCCTTCCCGCATTCTGTAAGTGTAAGCTATTATAGTAGGAATCATTGCCATTATGCTCTTACTTTTAGCTAGGTTTTGATCTGGAGTTGTTTCATGGAGGTTAGGGTCTAGAGACCCACAATAGGATATGGCCGTTCTAAGCACGACCATGGGATGTGTTATATCTGGTAAACTTGATAGAAGACCTATGATTTCAGGAGGGATTCTTCTCTCTTTGGCTATGTCATTGGAAAATTCGTTAAGTTCTTTTTCGTTTGGGAGATAGCCGTGCCATAGTAGAAATACAGTTTCTTCAAAATTCGAATGTTTTGCGAGGTCGTGGATAGAATAACCTCTGTATTCTAATTTTCCTTCATCGCCCCATATCTTCGATATTTCTCCTTCCGAGGCGACCACATCTCTCATTCCTTCTTCTACCATTTGATTCCCTCTTTTACTCGATTTTTCTTTTTGAAACGATTAGAAAAAAATTTACTTTCCTCAGTAAAACTCTCACTTTTCACTATTAAAATCTTTGATAAAAAGAGGCTTTAGTGAGAAATCTTTCAAGGCAGAATGATAAAAGTATTTATTCCGATAGAAAGTAGGAAAAACAGGAAGAAGATAATAAATCAATCGAGATACCAGAGTGCCGGGGTAGCGTAGTAGGTAGCGCGCTCGGCTGTTAAACCGCTGGCATGGATGAAGAGCGAACCTCCATTTCAAACCTTGACATGCCTGTTATGGAAACCGAGCGGTCGGAGGTTCGAGTCCTCCCCCCGGCGCTTATTACCCCTTTTCTGGCATTTTTTTTCTGTTTTTTGAGTTTCTATTGCTTTTTGCGCGCGATTTTCCCTAAGATAAATTAGGTATTAAAGAGAATTAATATCAAGTTCGGGATATCAATTTTTGAGATTAAGATGTCTGAAGAAGAAATTAATGTAGAAGGTGTTGAACTTATGAAGAGTTCGGAATTTGATCTCGACGAGGAAGACCTCGCTGATATTTTTCACAACTGGTCTAACGGCTCGGTGATAAGATCTTGGTTGGTTGAACTAATGGAAGAGGGTCTTAGAAATGAGGATACTCCGGAGTTTGAGGATATTGAAGACTACATTGAGGATACGGGAGAGGTCAACTGGTTAGTTCAGGAAGCTGTGAAAAATGAGGTCCCTACTCCTGTGATTGCTCAGTCTGTTATAGAACTCTTTAAGTCTAGAGGTGCACAGAAAGAAGCTTACAAAGCAATAGCTTTGATGAGACATGGGTTTGGTGGACATCCTTTTGGTGAAGATGAATACATAGAGAAGGAGAGAAATAACAGTAGGATAGAGAAGATATAGGCGGTGTTTACGACTGCCAAATCCCTTTCTAACTTCTTTCGTCGTGTTCGCTCTCTAAATGTATTTCTAGTTCTTCCTTTGTTTCAAATTCTTTTTCACATAATTCACAAGAGTACATTTATATTCCCCCCAATCCCATTGAAGTTTTTTCTGTTTTATCGAATTTTAATTTTTTGTTTACGTATTTACAATTGGAGATTGGATTATGGATTGTTTTTATTTCGGAAAAAATTTGAGGTTTTGTTTCCTTGATTTGTTTGATATTCGGCGAATAATTTTAGAAGCATATATGACTTTCTGAATAAAAAAAAATAAAGAAAAAATTGAAGATTTAAATATTCTTTCAGAAGATTTACATCTCTTTGGCTTTTTCCGGATGTTTCTCTTCAGCATGTTCCATCAGTTCTTCTTTGGAATCGAAATCCTCCCCGCAAAGTTCACATTTTGGCATGTTTATTCACCCCTAAATTAACTTTATGTTTCTAATTTGTAATGGTTTGGGTTTCGGAAATTATTTTGAGGGTATATTGTTTGAATTCTTGAAAAAATAACTATTTTATGGCTATAGTGTGATTTTTGGTTTCTAATGCCCATTTGCTCTGTTTATTCATCCTCTAGTTTATTTGAACTATCTCAGTAATTTTTGAAGTAAAGTGTTTTTCTAATTTGAACAAAGTTGTAATATAAAAATAATATTTTGAACAAAATTTCTAAATAGACTAATATTGAGCATGGAAATTCATATCTTCTATCGAAAAACTTTCTATGCGTATTTTTTGGGAAGTTGTTAAGTGATAGAACTATCATAGAATTAATTGGGGGGTTAAACTATTGGATATTCTTCTTGTAGATGATGATTCCTCTATTCGTGACAAAACAAAAACTTTTCTTGAGGAAGAAATTGAATCTGCCAATGTAGAGACTGCTTCTGCTGCTGAAAAAGCTCTGACTATACTAGAGGAAAGTGACTGTGATGTCGTCGTTTCAGATTATAAGATGTCTGGGATGGATGGTCTCGAATTTCTAGAGGTGGTCAGGAAAGATAAGAATATGGATATCCCATTCATAATTTTCACTGGAAAAGGACGGGAGGATGTGGCTATGGAAGCTTTAAATCTTGGGGCCGATCGGTACCTCCAAAAGGGAGGCGAAGCTAAATCGCAGTTTGGCGTTTTGGCTCAAGCTGTTGTTCAGGAAGTTGAGCATTCAAAAATTTCAGAAGAGAAGCAAGTGGTTGAGGCTGAACATTCCTCGCTTGTTGAAGGGTCGGAGGATCCAATATATGTTGTGGATGAAAACTTTAGGTTTACTTTTGCGAATCAAGCAGAATTGGAAAGACATGATCTGGAGGAGGAAGAACTGATTGGTTCTAAGTTTCATAAATTACATCCGACCGAGGACTCTCGAGATTTTGAAGAGAAAGTTGAAAGAGTTCTTGAGACTTGCGAACCTCAAACTCAAGTTGTTAAACATGAGAAGACAGGCAGATTTTTCGAAAGAACCATTTCACCTATCAAAACCACCGAGAATAGAGAAGTAGAAAGAGTTTCTGTAATATCAAAGGATGTTACAGAGCTCAAGGAACATGAAAAGAAATTGGAGGAGAGTGAAGAACGCTATAGAAGATTGTTTGAATCTGCTCGGGATGGAATGCTGATATTGGATGCAAATTCTGGTGAGATTGAAGATGCTAATCCGTACATACAGGAACTTACGGGTTATTCGAAAGGAGAACTTTTAGGCAAAAATCTTTGGGAAATTGGATTTTTTCAGGATATTTTGGATAACAAGGAGAGATTTGAAGAGCTGGTGGAGGGAGGATATATTCGTTATGATGATTTACCTCTGAAGACTAAGAATGGAGAGGAAGTTCCGGTGGAGTTTGTTAGCAATACTTATCAGGAAGGTGGGAAGCAGGTGGTTCAATGTAATATTAGGAATATCTCCGACCGGAAAAAGACTAAAGAAAAAATTCGGAAGTCGGAACAGAAATTCAAAAAGATTTTTGAAGGAAGTCCTGACCCTGTCGTTTTAATCAATAAAGAGGGCGTTTTTACAGAAGTTAATCAAACTGCTTTGCAAAAATTAGGTTTTAAAGAAAATGAGGTGATTGGTACTTCTCTAGAGTGCAATCCAGCTCTCCCTGAGGAAACTAGGAAAAAAATTGTTGAGAGATTTGAAAGGAGGAAAGAGGGTGAGGATATTTCTCCATATGTTGTAGAACTTAACACTAAGGATGGAAATCGGATAACTGTTGAACTTAATGTTGTAGTTTTAGAAGAGGAAGAGTTTGAAGGGGAAATAGTTATTGCGAGAGATATTACGAAGAGTAAGGAGGTTGAAGAGAAGTACCAGAAAGTCACTGAGGGATCTCCGCATGGGATTTACATATTTCAAGATGGTGGATTACAGTATGTTAACAAGAGTCTCGTTGAAATATTGGGGTATTCTCGCGAGGAATTATTGACTATGAATCCTATTGAGTTAGTCTCTTCTGAATATAGGGATAAAGTAAAGGAGTGGACAAAACAGGCACTTGCAGGTAACACTTCAGGACTTCCAGAAGAATCAGAAGTTAAGATGTTAAGGAAGGATGGGGAAACGATTTGGGTTCAGATTACACCCTCTCTGATTGAGCACCAAGGTAAACCTGCTATTATTGGAAATTTATCAGATATCACTAAACGGAAAGAGGCAGAAGAGGGTTTGCGAGAAAGTGAGGAGCGGTATAGGAGATTGTTTGAATCTGCTCGGGATGGAATGCTTATTTTAGATGCTGAGTCAGGCAAAATAAAAGATGCTAATCCTTACATACAAGATTTATCGGGTTATTCAAAAGAGGAATTGATTGGAAAGAAACTTTGGGAAATCGGTACTTTTGGAGACATTGTTGAGAATAATAGGAGATTTGATGAGTTGGTTGAGGTAGGTTTTATTCGATACGAGGACTTACCGATAGAGACCAAGAAGGGAAATGAGAGGACAGTGGAGTTTGTTAGTAATACCTATGAAGCTGGTGGGGTGGAAGTGGTGCAGTGCAATATCCGTGATGTTACTGAAAGGAAAAAGGCGGAGAAGCATAAGGAGTTCCTTCACTCTCTTTTAAGGCATGATGTAAGAAACAAAATCCAACTCATTCAAGGTTACAATGAGTTGCTTAAAGATTTTGATCTACCTGAAGAGGTTGAAGAATATATTTCTAAAGGGGAGAAAGAAGCGGGGGAAGCGGCTGAGATTATTGAAACAGTTAGAGAACTTAGAGAGGCTCAAGAAGAAGAGATTAGGGTAGTTGATGTGGACAAAGACATAGAAAAAGCAGTTGCTCAGGAGAGACCAGTTGCTGAGGATGAAGGTGTTAAGATAAAAGCA
>CAZKND010000043.1:0-11917 GCA_964554215.1 Hadarchaeota archaeon (SeqCode)
TCCTCCGTCATCACCTCACTCATAGAATCAAAACCTTCCGCTATCGACTCCGCCAAATCCCAAGCAGTCACAATTCCAACAAGTTTGTTGTCATCGTCCGAAACAGGGAGATGGGTCTGACCGCTCTTAGTCATTATCCTCGCAGCCTCATCGATAGGTGTATCATCCTCTATCACAGGAACGTCCGTAACCACATCCTCAACTGAAATCTGAGAAAGAAAATCACTCACCATATGCTTCAACTGACCAGGTTCAACCAAGAAAGCATCGTGACCATAACTGGACTTAATCTCCGAATAAGTAACCTCTACATCGTTAGCATTCAAAGCCCTGACAATCCTCTTCGATTGATAAGGAGGATACAACCAATCAGAAGACGTGGCTATGACCAAAAACTTAGCCTCAACATCTTCGAAAGCCTCCTCCAAAGTCCTCTCTCCACCGTTCGTCAAATCGAAATAGTCAACCGCACGAGTGATGTACAGATAAGAATTAGCATCAAACTCATCTACAAATTTTCCACCTTTGTAACGAAGATAACTCTCCACCTCAAAATCAACATCGAAATCGAAACCATAATCACCCTCACCTTGAAGCTCCCTTCCAAACTTTTTCCTCATCGACTCATCGCTCAGATAAGTTATATGGCCAATCATGCGAGCCAACGAAAGTCCGTCATCAGGATGTTCTTCCTCATAATACTCACCTTCATCCCACTTAGGATCGGACATGATAGCCCTCCTAGTCACCTCATTGAAAGCAATCTGCTTCGGAGAAGACCTAGCTGTCGTAGAAATCGGAATGCTAAACCTCAACGAATCCGGATAAGAAACCGCCCACTCAAGGGCCTGCATCCCCCCTAAAGAACCGCCGGCCACAGCCAGAAGCTTATCTATACCTAAATGATCTATCAGTTTTTTCTGAACCTTCACCATGTCGGACACAGTCACGACAGGGAAGTCCAAACCATAAGGCTCACCGGTCTCAGGATTGATGGAAGAGGGGCCGGTAGTACCCTTGCAACTCCCCAAAATGTTGGAAGATATAACGAAATATTTTTCCGTATCAAAAGCTTTTCCAGGTCCAATCATATTCTCCCACCACCCAGGCTTCTCATCGCCTTCATGCCAACCTGCAGCGTGTGCGTCGCCGGACAAAGCGTGACAAACTAAAATAGCATTCGTCTTATCTTCATCCAACTCCCCATAGGTCTCATAAGCTATATCTATAGGGCCGAACTTTTTCCCCGATTCGAGCTCTATCTCATCGTCATAGGTGTATTCTTGGGTCTCGACCATTCCTACGGATCCCTCTTTCAATATTTACACCTCTTTGAGGGCCTGATCCAAGTCTTCTAAAATATCTCCCTCATTCTCTATACCTACGGATAGTCTGACGAAGTCTTCCGTCACTCCCCCTTCCCTCCTCTGTTCCGGAGTCAGCTGGGAGTGAGTGGTCGACCACGGATGTATAGCCAACGATTTCGCGTCTCCGACATTGGCCAGGTGGGAGAAGAGTTCCAAGTTTTCTATAAATTCGCTACCTGCATCTGCTCCGCCTTTTACACCGAACCCTACCATGCCTCCGTAACCGTTCTTGAGGTATTTTTTCGCCAGTCCGTGTGTAGGATGGTCCGAAAGTCCCGGGTATGCAACCCAGTCCACCTTCGGATGGTCCTCCAAAAATTCTGCAACCTTTTCCGCATTCTCAGAATGTCTCTCCATTCGTACATGCAAAGTCTCCAAACCTTGCAGAATCAGAAAAGCGTTGAAAGGACTCATACACGAACCCAAATCTCGAGTGAATCTGGATTTCAACTTTGTGATATAAGATAATTCTTCAAATTCTTCCCAATAGTTCAAACCGCCTCGATAACCCTCATCGATATCTGTGATCTCCGGAAAATCACCCTCGGACCAGTCAAAGTTTCCGGAATCGGTGACAAGCCCACCCATGACAGTTCCGTGACCGCTCAACCATTTCGTTGCAGAATGTGTAACGATATCCGCACCCCACTCAATCGGGTTTGCCAAATGCGGGGTAGCGAAAGTATTATCGACAAACAGAGGGACATCATTCTCATGAGCTACGTTAGCAACCTCTTCTATATCCAAAACATTGAGCTTGGGATTCCCAATAGTCTCTCCAAAAACGGCCTTAGTCTTCTCATCTATAGCTTCCTGAAAACTTTCCGGATCCGGATCCACGAACTCAACATCAATCCCGAACTTTTCCGAAAAGGTAAGATCGAAAAGTGTAATCGTACCCCCGTATAGAGCCTTCGAAGCCACTATCTTGTCTCCAGAGCTGGCTATGGTTAGCAGTGAAAGAGTTGTAGCCGCCTGTCCTGACGATGTAGAGGCTGCAGCTATCCCGCCTTCCAGCTTAGCAATCCTTCTTTCAAGTACCTCATATGTCGGGTTGGTCAAACGGCTATATATCTGACCGGGAAAATCAGGAGATTTTAAAGCGAACAGATTGGACGCCTGCTCAGTATCTTGAAAATTATAAGCTACAGTGGGGTAAATAGGAGGTGCTCTAGACCCTTTGTTCGACTCAGGATCATACCCTGCATGGAGAGCATTTGTTTCTATATCATACTCTTTATCAGCCATCCGAACTCACACCCTTTAGCTATCAGGTAAATCTCAATCTATAATTACTATTTCTATTGATTTAATTCTCATCAAATATCCTTTAAATAGTAGGATATGGATAGAACTAGGATAAAATAAAATACAGTCAAATCGCTGAATCGATAAATTCCTTCAAACCGGAAAGAATTGCTCCGTAATTATTCAAACTCTTTGAACTCTTCCTTCTCAGCACCACAAACAGGACATCTTTCAGGGGCGTCACCTTCTTTCGTATAACCACATACGCTGCAAATACTGACTTTATCGAGATCTATATCCTCATCTTTTTCCACTTTTTCCTTAGCATCTTCGTACATCTTAGCATGAATTTTTTCAGCCCTCAAAGCCCATTCAAAAGTCTGAACTGCTTCAGATTCGTCCTGAAAATCAGCAACCTTTCGATATGTCGGGTACATTTCCTCTATTTCAAAAGTTTCTCCATCGATACCCTTCTGAAGGTTTTCCACAGTATTTCCTAAACCGTATGGATTTTCTCCAGAGAACATACCTTCTCTCTGAGGCATCCTTTCTAGATGGTTAGAGGCATGAACTCGCTCAGCAAAAGCTATAGCTCGGAACAACAGGCCCACATTAGGGTAGCCTTCTTCCACTGCAACTTTTGCATAATTTTCATACCTCATATGTGCTTGACTTTCCCCTGCAAACGCATTAAAGAGATTTTGTTCAGTCATCTCATGCATATTTATCAACACTAGTTAGTCTTTACAACTGGATTATTCTTAACTTTTACCTATCGAACAAACATGGTGAAGATAAGTCTAACTCAACTTCTCAACTTAATCTTCTCTGATTCACTCCTTCAATTATTCTCTTTATCTTCTTTTCAGTATAGGAAAAAGGATTCAAAATTTCTTCAGCTGCTCTTACTAACCTATCAATATACCAATCCTCATCATATACTCTTCCATTAGCCAGCTGAACCGGCTTCACTCTATTCTTAGGATAATCCGCACTCGCATCCGTTACAATATATTTTACCTGTTGACCAGCATGAAGTTCTACTCCAGCATCCCTAAGCTGATTAGCAGCTAAAACAGTCCGCACATTCCCACTATAAGAATCCGGATCCTTTGACAATCTTTTACTTACAGAAAGTTTTTCCAGTCCAACTTGACCATTCCTAATCTTCTCCGCAAAACTTTTGAGAACATCCAAAGCCTCTGGAATCCTTTTTTCAAACTCCGATCTGTCTTCTGCTGGAGCCAATCTCTCCAAAATTTCTTCCTGAGCATCAACTACCATCCCGGGAGAATCACTTCTCTTGGAAGACACACCTTTCGCTTTTATATCTCCACCCTCCGAGACACCATAGTACCTATTCATAACTGGAAGGTGAGAAGATTCTCTCGAGTGTGGAAAAACTATCCACTTGTACTTCTCCTCCACACCAATCGGCAGATCAGTCCTACTCTCTATCTTTTCACAAAGCTCTTCCAACTCCTCAACATCAATCTCGGACCTCCTAACCCAAAGTGAATCCACAATCCCATGAAGAATTTCAAAACCATTCTCTTCCGCTATCCTAGACGCCTCTCTAAGCTTTTCTCGAGCATAAGCAGTCACAGCCTCATGAGCTTCTATCCTGCCAAATTTCGAATTTTTATAGCCCAAATAGCCGAAACTGGTGACGAGTATCCATTTCAAAGCACTCTGACGAGCCTCATATATCCAATTTTCATTAGACGTATCCTCTTCATCCAGCAGTTCTTTATAACGCTTTCTTTTCTTCAAAATAGGATCTAAAACCCGAGGGATTATCCCTTCTTGCTTTTCACAAATCCTATACTCTAACTCCGGAACTCTTCGATCAGAATCAGGACAACAATCACAGAAAACAGTCTCAGGACTTACATTATACTTCATCATCAGAGTTGGATAAAAAGAACTAAAATCCACTTCCCCTACATCTTCATGAAAACCCAACTCGGGCTCGTAGATAAACCCTCCTCTATCAGCTTTCAAAAGTTTCTCGGCACTCTTGAAATCCTCAGGCTCATTCTTCTTCCAAGGGATCAAAATATCCTTTCCTTGGGCCCTAAATATCTGAAGATTGGTCATGACCGATCCAATACTACTCCTAGCTGTTTCCTGAAGAGGTGTCCTAGTGGTCCTTGCCAATTCAACCAAACCTTCCAACCCACATTTATCGTAAATAAAAGAATTCTGAGTATCGATATGAATCCTCCCATTCAATCGGTGAGGCGAAGCCCGATAATAGGTTCTACCATAACTAGAATATGAAAAACCTTCTTTATCCTCACCCTCAAACGGTTTCGATTCTCTACCCAAAATCAGTTTATCCAATATATTATTCGCTCTTGCTCTTTCAACCAGATAGGGAAAATCCCAAGAATCGCCACCTTCCGTCAGTATTACATCCGGATCTCTTTCCTTTACCTCATTAACCAATCTTAAAATTTTATCAGATTCAGTCCCCCCGTCAACTACATCTTTTCTATCATCGGAAGACAACACTATTCGACTTATCAGGGCGTTAAAATCCGAACCTTTTCTAGTACTCTCTGAAATCACGTTTATTTTCAATTTAGCAAACGGAGGTAATTCATAGTCTACCGAACTGGAAGAATCCGCCAGATCAAATTCCTAATTCAAAATATCCGATATTTCCATCCTCCCTAGAGGAAAAAGTCCCTTATCATGCAAGTACTTCTGAGCCTGAGAAACATCCACATTAAAAAGAGAATAATCCTGATAGCTCCCCATATCTAGAATCCTATAAGCTAAATCAAGAATATCCTCCCTCGAACCAAAAATAATCTTCAAAACTTGCGATTTTTCCGTATCTCCAGGCCCAACAAATTTTTCGTCAAACTCCACCTCTTCAACTCTTTCATCATCTTTAACTTCCGAAATTAAACGATTCAAATCATCAGAGGCCCCGTTAACAAAAATATGGGGTTCATACTCATCCTTAAGCAAATAAAAATCATCTTCCCCTTTAACGCAAATAGTCATCTCTTTCCTACCAGTGGGATACAAATCTAAAAGCCACCCCTCAATATCGGACAACCCATCACCCCTCCCTGATTTCATCCAGTTCTTTCCTGAGATTACGAATCTCCTTTTCCTGCTCTAACAAAATAGACATCAACATCGTGCGGAAAGGTTCGGGTCTAGAAGCTTGAGAACCAGCCGAAACATGTTTTCTAGAATAGTTTAGAATCCTATCTATTATTTTCCTCTCCTCTTTCCTAAGCGCCTCTTGAAATTTCTCCCATTTTTCTATTTCTTTCTCCAGAGCCTTTCGAAAAGTCGGTACAGTTCTACCTATCTTAATCACCCACATAATCATCTAACTTAACAAAATCAGAGTTAGAATCGTCCCCCGGAAAGGAAGAACTAAAAAGTTTGGACCAACCGGAAAAACCTTTCTCACATTCCAAGTCCAAGTCCTTACCCTCACCTTCAACCTTCAAAATAATATCGGCCAATTTCACAAGTTTTGATAATACAAAATTTTCCTCCAACTTTTGATGGTTTCTCAATGTCAGAATAACATCCTCTCTCCTAGATTCAAACTCTTTCAACTTACGGAAAATAGGTTCCAAAACTTTTTTCGCTTCATGTGAAGACATGCTAGACCTTAAAAAAGCAGAGGATAATCCGGTTATAACTATCAAATCAGGACGATGTTTATCCAAAGCATTATCCATCTTTTCAAGAACCAAGGAAGACATCTGATAACCGGTAAAAGCCCTTGACACATAAATATCTCCAAGAACGTTTCCCGGTTCCACATCAAGATATCTCGATATCTCAGAAATTTCATACGGATTAAAACAATTGCCGGCATCAAGCCAAAGAGTCGAAGCTTGTAAATCTTGACTTTCTCCATTCTGATGAAGTTTAACGGGTAGGAAGTGAGGAAGATCAAAACTAGACACATTACCCTTTTCCAGAAGTATGTAACCCTCTCGTTTATCTGACAAAAAACTCTGGAAATTATCCATTACATGGGGAATATTTCTCTCCATTATAATCCACCAAGGGAATTAGAAATTAGATATAGGTAATAAAATGGGTTTTAGAGAGACCCCACTGAAACTTTTATCTAAAAAATATCCAAAAATCTCGATAATTAAAAAAGAAGAACAGAAGAGGACAAATACATCATCTAGACTTTACTACAATATTAGTCAAAGAATCGCCGACTCCGGGAAAAGTTCTGATTTTCTTCACTAGTTCGTCCGTTATATGCTCTACATCGTCTGCTTCCAGCCAAGCTATAATATCGTATGGGCCTGTAACTTCTGCTGCGCTTTTTACTTCTTCCAAATCAGCTATTTTCCTAAACACTTCTTCTAACTCTACTTCCCTGTAAGTATCCTCTTCAATTTGGACTCCTGACTCAGTTTCTATCAAAACAATTGCTTCTGCCATAAAATCACATACTAATATTATTTTACCTTCCAAATAAGATTTGCCCAGACCCAAAATTATACCGGAATAACTAAAATTGGCTCAAGTTTTTAGGAAAGTTAACGAGAATAATACAGTGGTAAAATGATAGATTCACACTGCCATCTGGAATTCGACCACTTCAACGGAGAAAGAGAGAAAGTGATCATCACCGCCAAAAATAGACTTAAAGGAATCGTTGACTCCAGTGCCAATATAAACCACGCTCAAGATGTCTTAAAACTTCACGAAGATCATCCAAATTTTATCTTCCCTTCTCTAGGACTACATCCAAAAGAAGCAGTTCAAGCTTCAAAAGAAGAAATTGAAGAATTCAAAAATATGGCCAGAAATGAAAAAGACAAGATAGTGGCCATCGGAGAAGTAGGACTCGACTACTATCACGTAAAAAATAACGAAAAACGGGATCGAAGCAAAGAAGTCTTCGAAGAGATGATAAAGCTTTCCAACTCCTTAGAACTTCCTTTAGTAGTCCATTCTAGAAATTCTCTTGAGGATGCTCTAAAAATATTAGAAGATAAAAATGGAGATGTAATCATTCACTGTTTCGCTGGAAGTGAAGAGGAATTAGAGGAGTGTATCGATAGAAACTATTACTTATCTTTCGGCGGAATAATATTCAGATCTAAAAACAAGTACCGCCCACTACTCAAAAAGACACCCTTAGAAAATCTGCTTCTGGAAACAGACGCACCATTCTTAGCGAAAAGTAAAAAGGATAGATCCGAACCCTGGCTAATCAGAGAAATAGCAAATGAAATCGCCGAAATCAAAGGGGTAGATTTCAACGAAGTTTGGGAAAAAGCAGGAAAAAACGCTAAGAATGTATTCTCACTGCCGATTAGCCTAAAATAACCTGTTTAAAACTATATATAACCTTCAAAAATCTAAAATTACAAAATAATGTCTATTAATAATCAAAATACAGCTAATTAAACCGACCACCAGATAAGAAAGTTATAACTAAAAGGTTTAACTTGGAATTAAATATTCTTTACTGGTAATAGAGAGAAAAAAATGAGTAAAGGTGGATTCAAAAGCAAAAAGAGGCTCATAGCATCAATCATTTTAAATCTAGCTATAACTGTATCCGAAGCTGGTGCAGGCATTTTAACCGGAAGTCTCGCCCTCTTATCTGATGCCGGCCACAATTTTTCCGATGTCATATCACTGATCCTAGGCTACACTGGGGTTTCTATATCCGAAAAGGAACCAAATGAAAAACTTACCTATGGATATAAACGAGCAGAGGTCTTAACCTCATTAATCAATGCCTCCATCTTATTCATAATCGGAGGATATATCCTCTTCGAAGCTTATCAAAGGCTACAAAATCCAACACCTGTGGACCCAACATTGATGATCGGCGTTGCAGGAATCGCACTAGCCGCGAACATAGGATCCATATTTCTCCTAAGGGAAGGTAAAAAAGAATCTCTAAATCTCAGAACCGTCATCCTTCATCTGATTTTCGACTCTCTCGCATCCGTTGGAGTTATCATTGGCGGTATCTTGATATTCTTATACAATCTTTACATAGCAGACGTAATCATCTCGATTATGATAGCTATCCTGATATTCATTGGGGCCTCCAGAGTGCTTAGAGAAGGAGTGAACATCATTATGCAAGGAGCACCGCCAGGGATAGAATACGAAGAGGTTAAAAATCAAATTTTAAACTTTGAAGAAGTAGCTTCAATTCATGATTTGCATATATGGTCACTATCCTCTAAGGAAAAAATTCTCTCTTGCCACATCTGTCCAACTTCAAGAGAAGTAGAAAATGACAAGATTATCAAAAAAATAGAGAAAAAACTAGAGGAGAAACATGACATCCAACATGTTACTATACAGATAGAGTCCGAAGATATATGTGAAACCGGAGAACGATTCTAATAAACCGAAAAGAACTTCAAGAGAGGTAAAGAGAGTAAAAATACAATCTTAGATGGTTAAAATGGAAAAATGGATTAAAAAATCATCAATATCTTTTCTTATAGCAATCATAATTATCTTAGTAAGCATCGGAGTCATTTTAGGATACTCTATTACCGACCAAGACGATGATGGTCTTAGAAATTACGAAGAACTAATTAGAGGAACTTCTCCTACAAATCCTGACTCTGACGGAGACGGTCTGAAAGATAATACAGAAGTGAGAAAATACGGAACAAATCCCACAAAAAAAGATAGTGATGACGACGGCCTAAATGACAATGCCGAGATAAAGAAATACGGAACAAACCCACTTGATCCGGATACAGATCATGATTACATACCCGATTCTTACGACCCAAATCCACTTACCTACGGTTACTACCTAAGATTCACCCAAGACACCCCTTCCAAAATCTGGGAGGTTCAACTTTTAGATATGAAACAAGCTGAAAAAATGGAAGGTGAAGTAGATAATTTAACTCAGAAAATGAAATCCGACGCTAAATCTTGTATTACCTCCACCAAAGAAGATACATTCCAAAATCTTGTCGAACTAGTTCATAAAAAGGTCCCACATGCTAGCGATAATTCCGAGGAGTATCCAAACGCTAAATGGGAAAATCAATACAACGACTGGGGAGCTCATCCTAGAGATCCTCTTTATCAATATTATCAGGCACACGAAAACGTCGATCTACAGCCGGATTGTGACGACCTAAGTGCAGTTTACGACGTGATGGCCGACTACATTATCGAATACAAGGGATGGGACAACTCCGTAAACTGCGATATGTTCAGATTTAACTGGGACAACGTAGCACATATCGCCTGTATCGTGAACATCAACGGTACTGAGTACATAGCCGATCCTACTCCTGGCAACTTTACATCCATGGCCAATGCATCAAACTATATTCTCGCCGGATTCCAGGAAAAAACTTTGATGGGAAAATTCGATAAAAGATATTTTGACTCCATCTATGATTCAGAAATCAGCTTTATAATCGAAGAAGAATTCGAAGATAATTTTATGAGCCTAATGCGTTCTCTCAATTCCGAAGAGACTTTGAAAGAGCTATATTTGAAAGGATTGTCCGTTACAGAATCAACCCTCTATCAAAGAAGCAAACTAGTAATCGACGAAAATGGAAAATGGCGTTTCAAAAGATGAACCACTATATCAACGGAAGGCTGTGAAGATAAGTTGTTAAAAAATATAACCACATAATAAAGAATGGAAATAGATTGCTACATATAATATTGGCAGATTCGGAACTCGAAACAATCCCTGAAAAAATTTCAGATGAACCGCCTATACAAAGAGAAGCTGAAGAAATTGAAAAAAGTCCTACCGATTTAATTTTAGATTCTAACTATCATCATGACTCTATGAAACAATTAGCTGACCCTGAAAGGAGGGGAAGGCCAGACATAGCTCATGTCTGCTTACTGTCCGCTTTAGAAAGCCCACTCAACAAGGAAAATCTTCTAAAATTCCACATTCACACCCGTCACGATAAAGTTATCGAAATAGAACCACATACCAGAATACCAAGGTCCTATAATAGATTTATAGGATTGATGGAACAACTCTTCAAAACAGGTGAAGTACCCCCTGAAAACCCTCTGATAACTATGAGTGAAAAGGACTTAGAAACAAAAATCAACGAAATAAATCCTGAGAAAACACTTTCTTTTTCGATTCAGGGGATGGAAGTCAAAGGAAAGAACCTTTTCCGTCCAGAAGAGAAAGAAAAGGACATATGTGCTTTGGTAGGTGGGTTCCCGAAAGGAGAGTTCAGTTCAGATGTTGAAGAATTATCAGACGATGTCATTAAAATGTACCATAACCCATTAAATGCTCTCACAGTGGTCAATCACGCCATCCAATTCTACGAGGAGAGCTGTCTCGACAAAGAATTTTTCAAATAGAATTGGAACAAGAACTGGCAGAACAAATCCTCCTTCTGAATAAAAAAATGTGGTATTTACTGGAGAATTTATCAAAGCAAAAATTTGTTAAGTCTGTTAGAGTTTGTTAATATCATAACTGAACAGGAAGTGCCAATTTGAACTTAGAGAACTTCGAACTCAACGAAGATGACAGAGTCGTGATTTTAGGAATAGGAAACAAGACGAGAGGCGACGACGCAGCGGGAATAAGAACAATACAAAAACTAGAAGATAGGCTAGAGAGCGAAAATTTACTATTAATCAATACAGGTAACACCCCGGAAAAATTCACCTCAAAAGTAAAAAAGTTCGAACCTGACAAAGTACTGCTTATAGATTCAATAGATTCGGGAAGCGAACCCGGAACAATCACCCTTGCAAAATCTTCTGATGTAAGCTCCTACTCAGTTTCAACTCACAGATTGCCACTATCCAAACTCATGGATTACCTAGAAAAAGAAACAGGTGCAAAAATCAGACTCCTAGGGATGCAAGTGGAAAATATCGGAAGAGGTACTAAAATATCTCAAAACGTCAAAGAATCTATCGATGAAATCGTCGAAAAATTATCTAAAAAAATGAAATGATTAATCGGTTACCAAATCTTCCTTATCCAACACTGCAGCCTCGTAATCCTTATTTATCTCTATAGCATCAGGGGGGCAATTCTCCTCACATTCACCACAGTTAAGACAACTCCCATGATCAAAGATTGGAACATCCTCTTCGTCATAAGTGATAGCCCAAGAAGGACACACCTGTTTACAAAGTCCACAACCTACACAGGCATCTTCATCAACAACCGGCTTCCCCCTAAAACGCTCAGGAGGTTCTCTTTTCTCATAAGGGTATTTCAAAGTAGATACCTTACTGAACAGATTTTTCAAAACATCAGTCACCATCTTAGGCAACACAAATCACCTCTTCAT
>CAZKND010000044.1:0-10622 GCA_964554215.1 Hadarchaeota archaeon (SeqCode)
TTCGTATTTTGTTTTTGGTAAGGGAAATAACTTATCGTTTCCTATCATTTTATGGTTATGAAAAGAAGCGGTTCCAGCGACCTTCCCCTGCATGGCGGGAAAGCCCCCTCTTGGTTAGTTAGCCGTATGAAAAAGTTGGCGAAGCCGATAGTGAGAGTTATTATAGACGATTTTGGCCGCGACGAATTTCTAAGAAGGTTGTCAAATCCTTACTGGTTCCAATCTCTAGGTTGTGTTCTAGGTTTTGACTGGCATAGTTCTGGCCTGACCACTGTAACAACCGGTGTTTTGAAAGATGTGATAGATCCGGGAGAGTACGGGATTTTCGTAGCTGGGGGTAAAGGCGAGGAGTCGCTCAAAACTCCAAATGAAATCGAAAAGTTTTGTGATAGGCTCAATTTTTCATCTAAGAAAATAGGTTCACTCAAGAAAGCAAGCCGGTTAAGCGCTAAGGTCGACAATGTTGCAATCCAAGCCGGAGCACCGATTTATCACCATAATTTTTTCGGTTCTGAAGATGGAAAATGGACCGTAATACAGCAAGGGATAGACAAGGAGAACCAGATAGCCAGAAGATACCATTGGATCTCCGACGAAGTGGAGAGCTTTGTAGAAAAACCTCACGAGGCAATACTGACGGACGAGAAGAAAGAAAAAGCATTGAACATGACTGCGGAAACTAGCGAAGAATGTCGAAAGACCTTTACAGACCTGGTTAAGGACGATCCAAACAATGTAAAGAAAGATTTTCAAAAAGTTTTGCCCGAAAAGCAAAAATCTTTGCTGAATTGGATGCCCGAGAAGAAAAATCTGAATCACTCCTTCGACTCATTCTCACTGCCAAACCGGATGAATTGGGATGCTCTTGAAAATGCTTATGAGTTGCAGCCGAAAAATTACGAAGAACTCATAGAGATCGAAGGGATAGGGCCTGCAACCGCTAGAGGTCTGGCTCTCGTATCCGAGATAATTTACGGGGACGAAGCAAGCTGGAAGGACCCCGCTAAGTATTCTTTTGCTTTCGGGGGTAAAGACGGCGTCCCATACCCTGTGAACAAGTCGGCCATGGACAAAGCTCATAAAACTTTGAAAGCTGCGGTGGAGGAAGCTGAGGTAGGTCGGAAGAAAAAGAAAAAGGCGATTAAAAGATTAGAAAAGTTCTCTTCAGGAGAAAAATAAACCTCAGATTTCTTCCCTTATCTCTAGTTTGATATCCAATGCTGGAGCCCCCATAGTCATATAACTCGACGAGATGAGGTCCACTCCTGCTTCAGCATAATCTCTAATATTTTCCGGAGTGATCCCACCGGAGGCTTCTAAAAGAACTTCATCTCTCAAACCCATGTCCTCCAAAGTTTCGACTGCGTCTTTCATCTCATCAGGGGAAAAATTATCCAGCATCACTATATCAGCACCCGCCTCAACACCATCAATAAGCTCCTGCTCTTCGGTGACTTCGACCTCTATCTTTTCCGATAATCCTGATTCCTTCGCCTTCTCCACCGCTTCTTTTACAGAACCAGCCAATTTCAAATGGTTGTCCTTAATCAGAACGAAATCACCCAAATTGTACCTGTGAGGTTCACCGCCCATCGACTTCACCGCTCTTTTTTCGAATTTTCTCAAAAGTGGAGTTGTTTTTCTCGTAGCCGCGACTCTGACGTCTTCATTGGCCTTCTCTGCTTCTTCCGCCATTTCTTTTGTCGCCGTTGCCACTCCACTCATCTCTGAAAGCAGATTCAAAGCCACTCTTTCCGATTTGAGAATGCTGTTCGCCGGCCCTTCGACTTCCGCAACCACATCTCCTCCTTCAACTTTATCGCCGTCCGCTATTTTCGGTCTAAATTTCACACCAAGTTCTTCGAAAAGTATCAACATTTCGGAGATTCCAACTATGTAACCGGGTTGGGTTGTGATTATTTCCGCTCTGGCTTCGATATTTTCACTGATAAGAGACTCTGTCGTAACGTCTCCTGCCCATAGGTCTTCCTGTATCATTCGCGTTATATCTTCTCTCGTTTCAGAATCTGTCATATTTCCACCTAATCTGATAGTTCTAACATTCTTTCAGTCGACTTTTTAGCTCTTTCCGCCACTTCAGGCTCTATATCTACTTCGTATTTCTCATCTTTCAACGATTCATAAATTTTTTTCAGACTATGCTTTTTCATCCCTTCGCAAATCGCGTCATCCAACAACGGTAAAAATTCCTTGTTTGGAAATTCCCGTTTCAAACGATTTATTATCCCTATCTCCGTTCCAATTATGAATTTTTCCGAACCTGATTCTCTGACCTTATCAAACATTTGGCCAGTGCTGCAAAGATAGTCAGCTTTCTTCTGAACTTCGGGATTTGATTCCGGATGGACCAAAGACACTGCATTTGGATTTTTTTCTTTTAATCTGGCTAGGTCCTCCAATGAAAACTCTCTATGAACATAACAATGACCATCGTTAGGAACAGTTATTATATCCTTATCGGTGTTTTGTTCCACATGCCAAGCAAGGTTTTGATCGGGTCCAAAAATCACTTCATCCTCATCAAGCCGTTTCACTATATCTACAGCATTGGAGGAGGTGCAAGTGACGTCCGCTTCAGCTCTTGTTTCCGCCAAGGTATTAACATAGACAACTGCAACAGCTTCCGGATGACTCTTCTTGGCTTCCCGAACTTTTTCCGGCGGAAGCATAGAAGCCATCGGACATTCAGCTTCCTTCGAAGGTAAAAGTATCTTTTTATCTGGATTCAGCATAGCCGCTGTTTCGGCCATAAAATTAACCCCGGCTAAAACGACTAAATCCGCTTCTGTTTCGGCTGATTCTCGAGCGAGACCTAATGAATCACCGAGATAATCTGAGATTAACTGGACGGGTTCAATTTGGTAATTATGTGCCATAATCACTGCATTTTTTTCTTTTTTCTTCTGCAGAATTTTCTGAATCAATTCTTCTTTTTCCATTGCAAACATCTTCTAAATGAACTAATTCTAACTTCGTTGTATAATTAAGTACCTACTTTAATAGGTTCTTTTAATTTCCTCAACATCTGAATAGCGGATAGTGCCGCTAGATAACTTGTCTTAGGATTCTCGGGAGAAGGAAAATTAACAGCTTCCGTAGTCAACTCTCCTGCTTCTCCTTTTACTTCTATCTTGTGTCTATTCTGGTCCAGAGATGGATCGGCTGTGATCTCTACTTTTGTTTTATCCATTCCTACGCCTGCAAGAGACAAAGACGCAGCTACGTTCACACTTCCTGGAAAAGCATCTACCGCTTCATTAGCAGACCCTTCAAATATCTGTTTAGGTTTTTCTAATTTAGAGAGATTCAGTTCCCGGTCTTTCGCGAACTTTGTCTTCGCTAAAGTTTCAGGGGGTTTTCGAGTTTTAATTACGGCCTTATCCAAGCCTGCAACATTGGCCGCCTGAATCCCATCCAGTCCCAAAATAGCTCCGGATGGTATGTACAAATTTTGATCTGCTTCACTTGCAGTATTCTCAACTTCTTCTAACAATTCCTCATCTGAAAAAGCACCAGAACTCAAAACAACCATATCTTTCTCCGATTCCAGTACATCTTTTGCGTATTTTTCTACTGCTTCTTGAGAAGCGGCCTCTACAACTATATCTAAATCCTCATCCAAAAAATCGTCAAAACTACTAGTTATTTCGGGATTTTTTTCCAATTCAGCAACCAATTTTTCTGACTTTTCCATATCAACATCAAACAAGATTTGTAATTCGCTATCCCCTGCTTTTCCAGAGATTATGGCTTCTGAAAGAATCTTACCAATAGATCCACATCCGATTATGCCGACTTTTTGTGAAATCATTATCTTTCTCTTATCTATACGGAGTAAAAATGGTGGGGCTGCCCGGATTTGAACCGGGGTCTCTGGCACCCAAAGCCAGAAGGCTAGTCCTGGCTACCCCACAGCCCCTCCGTTTAACAGAATGATTTTGACCGATATCACTATTAAAAGAACTGCAAAAATAATTTCCCGTCTAAATCAACAATTTTTTTGTGTAATATGGAAAGTGCTTAAATTTAGCTTAGAATGAAAATACAAAGCAACATTCAAACTTGATTTTCTATCAATCTATTCAAAATCAATTAGATGAGTAATGTACTTCGGGATATAAAGCTGACTTTGGTTCCGAAATTTCTTCGGAAAACAAATCCTCATTCATATCCTCAAAAATTTTTATTTTATCATTACAATATTTTCTCAAATCTTCTAAAATCTCGTAAAAGTTATCAGGATCTTCCCCCTCCCACAAACTCCTCAAAAGTCCTAATTCCGTAGAGGATTTGAGCTCTTCATATAATTCAAATTTTACCAACTCCTGTTTCCACAATTTTTCAAAAGTTTCTTTACTGCTCTTAATTCCATACGAGGACATCCTAATTTTCGCTTTCTCAGAAGCTTCCTCCACATCAACTCCCCCCAATTGCTCCTTCAAATCTTCCAATAATTCCTTACTTTCAGAAGAAAGTTCAGCCAATTCTATAAATTTCTGTTTTTCCTCGCCCTTATCCTTGTAAATATCCCAAAGATTAGACTCTAAATTTGACTCAAAGTAGTAGGAGAAACCAAGCGATCTCTCAAGCGAATCCAAAAATTTGTCTTGAACCTTCTCCTCATTATCCGGCTCTTTAAATTCCATTTTTTCTTCAATCATCTCAGCCGCCTCTTCTAAAATATCGAGAGAATCCTCAAAATCATCCTTATTTTTCTCTGAAACATCTTCATTCAATGAGTTAAGTCGATGATAGGCTAGATTAATCCTATCCTTAATATTATAATCGTAATAAGACTGCAGAAAATTACATTTTTCATTGGAATATTGATCCTTAACGACCCCTGACAAACGCTCAGCAAGAGTCGAAAGTAAAGCTTCATCGTCATCGTCAAACTTTCGAATATACTGATCCGCCCCCCTATTTAAAGCCTCCATTGCAACATCTTCATTTCCTCTACCAGTAATGAGTATAAAAGGAACGTCTTTGTCTTTTTCTTTAACCTTCTCAAGAAACTCAATCCCATTTGTTTTCGGCATTCGATAGTCGGAAACTATAGCATCAAAATAGCCTTTCTCTAATTTATCCATCGCAACTTCAACCAAATTTGCTGTAACGATTTCAAAATCCCACTTCTCCTCCAAAATTTTTTTAGCCATTTTCAGAAAATCTTGATCGTCATCTACAAGAAGAATCTTCACTATGTTCACCCTTTTATAAAGTGTTCAAACCCCATGAAAAATCTTTACATTTCGATTTAAATATCCTCAGATATTAACTTTCTACGAAACTAAAACCTAATTTTACCGAATAATACAACTAGATATTGCTTAGAACAATTTAAACCCCAAAATTCACAAAATCAGAGAAAAACTACAGAGAGAACAAATCTATAATTAATAAGAACTATCCGGATCAAAAACTAAAAATCAGTTTTCATCTGCGAGGTCTTTTCCAGAAGGTTTACGGACCTTTATCAATTCCTCTTTTTTACCTTCTTTCTCAAACCCATGTCTCTCATACCATTCCAACCTAGCGCTGAAAACCCATGCTTCCAACTCCATATCCTGATAATCCGAAACAATCTCCTCTAAAAGTTCTGAACCTATTCCTCTGTCCCGTCTATTTCTCTGTATATTTATCGTTTCTATAGAAGGAGACTCTCCAGACTCATCGACAGTTGCAGCTCCGATTACATGGGTTTCATAATCATTCCAGATTTCATATTCTCTTCTGGACCCTTGTTTTTCAGACTCTATTTCCATAGATACCTTTCAAAGAATCGAATATTTGATTTAAATAATTTTTTTACACATACCTAAAACAAACCACTTCAACAAACCTTTTAATAAAGCCAAAGAAGTTCCCATAGAACAATTACATAAATCTTCACTGAAAGATTAAGTAGAGGTATGAAAATGAAAGAGTCACTTGACGAGCAAAAGATAACAAAAGCAATAGTCGAGGACTATATGGAAACATTCCTAGACTATACCGATATTGAAGTAGGACTGGCTGGAGCAGGTCCTGCCAACCTCGTAGCCGCCACAAAATTAGCAGAAGAAGGCGTGAAAACAGCGGTTTACGAAAAAGAACTGAACGTAGGAGGAGGAATGTGGGGTGGAGGAATGATGTATCCAAGAATAGTGGTTCAGGAAGAAGCAAAGCGGATATTGGAAGAATTTGATATAAATTATAAACAATACGAAGAAGGTTATTACCTCGCAAACAGTATCGAATCTATAAGCCGGCTTGCAAGCGGAGCAGCAGAAGCTGGTGCTGAAATATTCAATCTAACTTTAGTTGAAGACGTTATGATTAGAAATAATGACGAAATTTCCGGTCTAGTCCTAAACTGGCAAGCTGTTAATGAGGCAAATCTTCATATAGACCCTCTTTCGATCAAATCTGACCTTGTTATAGACGGCACAGGACATGATGCAGAAGTCTGTAGAATAATTGAGGAAAAAATACCCGAAGCAAAACTAAATGTCGAGGGTGAAAAGCCTATGTGGGCCGAAGCCGGAGAAACAGCACTGATGGACACCACAAAGGAGGTCTATCCAGGTCTTATAGTCTCGGGAATGGCGGCAAATGCTGTCCATGGAGGGCCTAGAATGGGACCAGTCTTTGGAGGAATGCTTCTATCTGGAGAAAAAGCAGCTGAATTAGCACTCGATAAACTCTAAATTTTCCTTCAATTCTGCAAATAAGACTGAAATGCTTTATTTTCAACATTTTAGCACCTTCTCAACCGTATAAAATCTAAAGGGTTATATTCCTATATTGGGATAATTGGAAACATGTTATTGAAAAAGAAAGATAAAAATTCAGAAGAAATAAACAGCTATATGAGGAAATTTGCTATAACGGCTATATTTATTTTGACCATATCGGTTTTTAAATTTAATTTAACACCCATTCAGGCTTTAAACGAAAATAATCCGGTTGATAACAATGAAATACTGGGAACGTCGGATGCCCCTACAGATAATTCCTTCACAAAAACGGAAGTCACTATAGGCCTCGTTAATACCTCCTCCGGAGAAATAAAGTTAAGCAGAGATAAAATTTTTCTCAAAGACATTGATATCGATATTAAAAATTTAGCAATTTATCTATCGGACATCAAAGTAGATGAGAATAGTATGTCTGACATACAAAAAAGTTTTAGAAGTATATCAAACCAGTTTTCCTCAGACAATGGGAACGGAAATCCTTTTTCTTTCTCCACCACAGGTCATTACTTCCAATTGAGGAATCTGAATTTTAACTGGCAGGAAGGTCCAAACGAAAATTTGGAGGTTGGTCTATCCTATGACAATCAAAGTTTGATGATTAGAGAACCTATCGTTACAACTGGTACTCCCCTAGGTTATGCAACGCTTAGTTTTGGAGCTATTTCACAAGGCGCCGACAAATTTTCGGTCAGCGGATCGGTTCAAGGGCTTGAAAATCTACATGAAATGACGTTGGATAGTGCTATGGATAATTTTGATGTATATCTAACAAAACCTTCACTATTCTTTTTTACACCGATTTTAGGAACCCATTCATTCACCCTCACCGACGAACACATTGCTGTGGAGGGAGTGTCTTCCTTTGGAGAAATCCTGAAACAAAGGAAGATTAACGCAAATGTAAAAGTAAGGAAACAAGAAACCAATCTTAATTCCCTTAATCCTACTGACAATATTATTTCTATCTCCATGATCAAATTTAGAGAAAAATCAGTAAGTGTAGAAACACCTCCTCCATACAACAAGTTCCTGATAAAAAATGTAAACTGGCACTATGATTCCATCGACCAATATCTGGAAAATCTTAACGCTAATTTCAAAGACGTCTCGATTTCTAATGCTTCACTTGAAAACTCTTCCGTTAGTTTAAAGAGACTGGAGATGGACTGGAAAAATCCTCGATTTTCTGTAGAAATACCTTTCTTGGGGGTTTCATCATTCAAATCGAATCAAATACATCTAAATAATCTCAATCTGAAACTGGAAAACCTTGAAGTCGACAGCATGAGTTTCCATGAGAATATTCTTGAAAATGTAAATTTTGACAGATTCACAGCAAAACAAGAGATGTCAAGGCTCGGAAAGTTCGAAATCATCGTCAGAGGATTAAAGGGCACACCTGACAATTTGACAATAATTCAGCCCAATATAGCTCTGACCAACCCTGGAATAGCTGGATTTGAACTAAACTTGGACAAACTGAATCTGGAGGAACCTACCGAATCAAATATCACCAAAGCATCCGCAACCTTTAATCTCCCTGGTTCCAGCAAAATGACCTGGCGCCCCAGAAGTCTTGAACCTTCCAATAGTCAAGTATTGCTGAGTAGTTTTCTCATTGCTGGATTATTACTCTTTTACAGAGTCAGTGGCGCAGGTATGAATAGCTCTTCAAAAGGTAATGAAGACTAAGATTAGCGACTCCTCCCCAATAAATATGAAAACCGATATAAGCACCGCCCACGAATCTTAATTGGTTAAAAGATGGGAGAAAAAAATTCAGGCGTAAATTATTTCGGATTAGTTGTTCTTCTTTTAGGTTTAGGATTGTTGATTTTGACATTCTTTACAGCTTATTCATTTATCTCTAATCCAGAGTCCCTGACTAAATTCGCTGACATCGCTCCGGAAGTAAGTGGAGAGTTGGGTTCCATAATAAGTCCCATACTGGAAATAGTGTCCTACCTAGTCGCAGCCATCCTTCTCTGGGTGATGGGAAGCGTAGGTGGCAGAGTCACTAAACACGGGTTGAAAATCTTCGAATCAAAATCAGACGACGAAGAAAATACATCCGAAACCGAATCTAAAGAAGAGAGCGAAGAAGAATCTGAACAAGAGTCTAACGAAGATATTGAAGCCTGAGGTGGATATTCTTGTCTGAAAAAGAGGAAACTGGAAGAAAAATTTTTGAGATATTGGTAATAGTTTTGGGAATCGGACTATTGGCCCTCACATTTAGCACAGCCTACAAAATGTTCACTAATCCATCAGCTATGGAAGGTTTCGATGAACTAACCCCCGAGGGAAAAATCGAGATTTCACCTGGAGGAGGGGGAAATACGGTAGATGTAAGCAACGCTGTCAAACCGATTCTGAGAGTATTTTCTTACGTTGTGGGAGGTCTATTGCTATGGGTCATGGGGAGCGTTGGCGGAAGAATAACTAAGCATGGAGTTTCCATGTATCGTTCATAGGGCAAATCCAAATTGACTCTGCTATTTGATAGAACCTTTCTCTAAAATTTCTTCAACTTCTTGTCTCCAAGGTACGCCTTCCATAGGTCCTTGTTCGGAAACTGCTTTGGCTCCAACCGCGTTCGCGAATTTTCCTATTTTCTCCGTTTCCATGTCTTCCATCCACCCTACGAGCAGTGCGGCGGAGAAAGCGTCTCCAGCCCCAGTCGGATCAACCTCTTCTATTTTGAAAGGTGAAGCTTCAATTTTTTCATCTTCAGTGTAGATTCTGCAACCATGTTCACCCAGCTTAATTCCAACGCACTCTACACCTTTTTCCAACATTTTTTCCACGGCTTCTTCCTCGTCCTCAATCCCTGTAGAGATTTTAAGTTCATCCAAACCTGGAGATAATAAATCACTTACTACGAGTACTGGATCTGCTATCTTTTCAAAATCTTCGCCTTCAACCGTTTCTTCTCTAACGTTGGGGTCAAAAGAAACCAGAGTATCATTTTCCTTAGCAACTTCCACTGCTTTATAGCAGGCTTCTCTCATGCTTTCACACATGGTGAGAGAAGAGCCGGTTATGTGTAAGGCTGAGGAATCTTTAATGAGGTCTTCGGACACATCCCTTGGCGCAACCATGCCTGCCGCTGATTTGTCCACATGAAATATAAATTTTCTAGAACCATCGCTGCTATAGGAAACAAAAGCTGTTCCTGTAAACTCGTCATCTTCTTCCCTGACATTAGAAATATCTACATTATCGCTTTTCAGTCTAGAAGTTAGAAGATCTCCGAAGTCATCGCCGCCGACGGTCCCAATTATTCCTGAATCTTTTCCAAGCCTGGAAACTGTATCTATAAAGATTGCAGGTGCTCCACTAGGGAAGGGTCCGACAAACTCTCCGGTCTCGTTCAGTGATACATCTTTATTTCTACGCATAATTTCGACTAATATTTCGCCTATCGTGATTACTTCGGGCAAGATAAAACCTCTAGATTCAAATGGATATTATTTCGCATCTTTAAATTTTTTTAAGTATTCCAATTTCCCAGGTAGAACACTTGATGTCTCAGTTTAAATTTCAAAACAGGTGTCGCTTTTCTAATCTCCACCATTATTTTGATTTGGAAAAACTCTAAAGCTAAAAATTCCATTATTTTATTGAACGAAAATGGAATTTGATGTGAAATCTTGGCTTGAAGAAGAAAACGGTAACTCGACACTCCTAGGGATATGCCCAATGTCCGAGGAGATAATAGAAGCTGCTCTCTTAGAAGCTAAGGAAAAAGACTTCGCACCGATGTTCATCGCTACACCTAGACAGGTGGACGCCGATAGAGGATATACCGGGTGGTCACAAGAAGAACTCATAGAATTTATCGAAAAAAGAGGGGAAAAA